>DASUNU010000130.1:0-6496 GCA_036276995.1 Solirubrobacterales bacterium | reverse complement strand
CTCGAGATCCTCGTCATCGGCGCCCCCAGCCTCGGCGGCTCCCCGCGCGACGACGTCGAGGGCAAGCGCGACTGGTGGGACGACTAGCCCTTCCTCCGGGAGTAGCGCAGCTCCACCATGCCGTTCTTGAAGGTGCGCGTCCCGATCAGCTGCAACGGGCCGTCCGGGAGCGGGCGCTCGAAGAGCCGCTTGCCGGACCCCAGCAGGACCGGGACCACGGTCACGTGCACCTCGTCCAGGAGACCCTCGTCCGCGAACTGCGAAGCGACGCCTCCGCCGCCGACGACCCAGAGCACGCCGTCGCCGGCCGCGTCGGCCATCTCGGCATAGAGCTCACCCACAGAGCGATCCACGACTCGCACGTCCACGCCCTCGCCCGCGGGCACGCGCAGCTCACGGGAGCTCAGCACCCAGAACGGCCTACCCGGGTACGGCCACTGACCTCCCCCCGCATCGTCGAGGTGGTCGAGGATCCACTCATAAGTGACGGAGCCGGCGACCAGCGCCCGAACGCCCGCGTAGAAGTCCTCGTAGGCGCCGCCGGCGCCCATCGGACCGTCCTCGGCGGCCTCGTGCTCGAAGGTGCCCTGGTAGCCGAGCAGCCAGTCGAGGCTGTCGTCGGGCTCGGCGATGAAGCCGTCCAGCGAGCAAGCGCAGTAGTAGACCGTCGTGGGCACCGCGTCTAGCCGCTGACCGGCATCCGCGCGATCGCGGCGCGGCCGGCGTTGAGCTTGTTTTCGAGGTCGCCGATCTGGTTCTGGCGCCGTGCCTGCCCGGTGCGGACCCTGGCGTTGTAGATCTGCCTGTTGCGGGTGCGCAGGGTCTGGATCGCTTCGTTGTCGTTCTGCTGCACGACCTGGGTGGCGGACGCCTTGGCGCTGCGAATCGAGTCTTTTTCGCGGCGGTAGCCGGCCTTCAGGTCCGCGAGTTCTTCCTGCAGCACCTTGCGGTTGTCCGCGAGCCGCTTGACCCGCCGTTCGATCGTTTCCTCGATCAGAACCTTGCCGACGGCGCTTTTCGCTTTCGCCTTCTGCTTCCGCAGGCTGCTGATCTGTTTGCGCAGCGACTCGTTGTGGCTGTCGTAGACGTCTTCCAGACGGCCGACCGCGCTCTCGTGCAGCGCCGCGGCCCGGTTCATCCGTGCGTCGTAGTCCTTGCGCAGCGCAGCCAGTTCCCGGGCCTCAGTGCTGCGGATCGTCCGCACGCCCTTCTGCAGCGCGCGCTGCGATTCGGCCTGCGCCGCCTTCTTGGCGCGCAGGAAGAGCGCGGCCGACCGGTTCACCGCGGCCTCGTGCTTGTTGTCCAGCTGGCCCTCGTAGGCGGTCTTCTGGGCGGCGGTGGTCGCGGTGCCCGAGAGCTTCTGGAGCTTGTCGAGGAAGCTGACCAGCGCCGTGTACTGCGCGGTCGAGGCGAGGGGCGGGGCATAGGCAGCCTTGGCGGCCGGCGCCACCAGGGCGATGGCGAGCAGCGCGACCGCCGCTACGGGGACGATCGATCGCAGCTTTCGGGACGAGTTCATCGGAATCTGGACACTCCTTGGCCGAGCGCCGTGCGGCGCAGTTGGGGGGTTCGCCGTCCTATTTCGGACGGCGGGACGATTTCCTCGACTCCGGCAAGGAATCCGGCTTGCGCAGGATCTTCTCCATCGCCTTGCCCTTCGCCAGCTCGTCGATCAGTTTGTCCAGGTATCGAGCCGACTGCGTGGTCGGCTCCTCGATCTCCTCGACCCGGACCCCGCAGATCACGCCCTTGATCAGGCCGCGATCGGGGTTCAGCTCGGGAGCTTCGGCGAAGAAGGCCTCGAGATCGGCGCCGCTCTCCACCTGCGCCTCCAGCTGATCCTGCCCGTATCCGGTCAGCCAGCGAATGATCTCGTCGACCTCTGCTTTCGTCCGACCCTTCTTCTCCGCCTTGGCCACGTAAAGGGGGTAGACCCTCCCGAAGCTGATCGAGTGAATGGAACGCGGTGGCATCGTGCCCCTCTCCGTGGCATTTGACTTCGCGGCGGCTCTCCCCCACTATCCACTGCCGGTGCGGGCGCGAACGACCATTCTCGGGGCGATCGCCGCTGCAACCGCCCTCGGACTTCCCACGTTAGCGCCGGCCGCGGAGGCGCCGAAGACGACCGCGACCGCGGAGACCCGGGCGGCGACGAAGTCGGTCGACGGCCGGCTGCTTGCCGCGCCGCGCCCGGGAGCCCTGGTCAGGCGCAGCCCGGTTCGGGTCGCGGTCCGTGTGCCGCCGCAGACCACCCGTCTCTGGGTGCGGGCCGGCGGCCGCAACGTCAGCAAGCGCTTCCGCCAGCGCGAGGGCTCGCTGCGCGTCGCCCGCCTCGGCCGCGGCGACGGCCTGCGCTACGGCCGCAACCACCTCGTCGTGATCGCCGCCCGGCGCGGGGCGGCGCCGCTGATCGACTCCCGCTCGTTCGTCCTCGCCCGCCGCGACTCCCGGCTCGTCGGCGTCCGGGTCGAGCCCGGGCCGGCGACGAAGCTGCGCCTGCGGCTGGCGCGCGGCGGCGAGCTCGCGGCCGAGCACTTCGGCGTCCCCGGCGAGGTCAAGCGCCGCCTCGCGGTGCACCACCGCGAGCGCGACGTGCGCGTCTGGCTCAACGGCCGCCGGGTCACCGCGGCGCTCGAGCGCGCGCGGCCGACCCTCTGGACCGCCTCGCTCTCCGCCAGCCACCGGCTGCGCCACGGCGTCAACCGGCTGCGGGTCCTGGTCAGCGAGCCCGGGCGGGGCCGCTACGCGGAAGTGCGGCGCAGCTTCGTCGTGCGGCGCACCCACCACCTGCCGGCGGCGGGATGGGACACCGCGGGCAGCGCCGGCGGCCTGATCCGCCTCGACGGCCGCCGCTCGCGCGCCGCCGGTGGCGGGCCGCTCGCGCAGCGCTGGAAGATCCTCGTCAAGCCGCAGGGCTCGCACGCCAAGCTGCGCGGCGCCGGCTCGGCGCGGCCGCTGCTCAGCACCGATCGCCGCGGCCGCTACGTCGTCGGCCTGACGGTGAGCAGCCGTGGCGAGGGCGCAACCGCCTCGCGGGCGCAGGCGAGCGGCGACACCGTCGAGGTGATCGCCAACCCACAGTCGCTGCTGGTGCCGTTCCAGGGACTGGCCACCGAAAACGGCCGCCACGGGATCAAGGTGGGCGGCACCTTCTACCCGAACGAAAGCCCCGGCGGCAGCGCCGTGCAGTGGCTGACGCTCGACCGCCGCTCGCTGACCCCGGTCGGCAGCGGGAACAGCTGGCTCGACGGCGGCCGCGACGGCGGCCACGGCATCGGAGCGCTCGCCGCGACCGCCGCGAGCCTCGATGTCAACTACCTGGTGGTCCTCAGCTTCCCGGGCGGCGGGGGCGCACCGATCCAGCAGGCCCAGATCGGCGCCTTCAACGACGCCCTGCAGGCGCTCGGGGTCGAACCGTTCGAAGCCGGCGTGCTCGAAGGCAACGGCAAGCTCGCCGTCGCCGGCGTGCCCGCCGGCGGCGCCGGCAGCGGCCAGTCCACCCACGGGGGCGCCGCCCCCACCGCGCTGAACGGCTGGCTGATGCCCGACGCGCTCAAGGACGACGAAGCCTTCCGCTTCCGCTTCCAGTCCGAGCGGCCGGAGTTCGACACCTCCGCGGCCTCGACGGCGACCTCGAACACGATGATGCTGCGCGGGACGCCCGTCCAGGGCACCTTGCCGAGCGGCGCCACCACCGGCTTCCACGTCGTCAAGTTCGACCCGGTCGACTTCACGCTGGTCGACCAGCAGGTCTTCGGCGTCCACTTCAGCGACGACGACCCGCAGGGCCACCGCCGGATCGCGTCGTTCACGGCGATGGTCAAGTACCTGAACGAAAATCCCCACAACCTCCACGTCGCTGTGCAGACCATCGGGATGGGGGTCGGCGCTCAGCTCGGCGCCTCGCGCGTGGGCGCCGGGGAGCCGGGGACCTGGCAGGCGGCCGGCTCGGCGCTCTCGGCATACGGCGCCAACCCGCACTACTTCAACGAAATCACCGGCCACTACGCCTTCGTCGGCGGGCCGACGCTCGAACGCGGCGAAGTGGCCGAATCGAGCGTCGACGTGGTGCTCGACCCGGTCGACAACCGGCGCGAGTCGGGGACCCTGAAGGGCCGGGCGACGATGCGCTCCGACGGCTACTTCGTGCCCGTGGCCGCCGACCCGACCGGCTCGCTCGAGTTCTCGCTCTACGACGTCGCCTTCCGAGCGCCGACGCCGTGGCCCTACACCCCGGGCGGCGAGTTCCCCGAACACAAGAGCTGCGGCGAACTGCGCAAGAACAGTGACGAATTCGAACGCGCGCTGGCCTTCGTCGCCGAAGGGATCCACCTGCCGAAGACGCAGGCGGACGTCCGCAGCGCTTACCTCAAACGCGACCAGATGACCTGGAGCGACGCCAAGGTCGACCTGCTGGCGCTCAAATACGAAGGTGGCCTCGGCTTCAACAAGGCCGCGTTCTGCAACCTGCAGGCCCAGCTGCAGCAGGAGTTCGACTGGCTCGACGACGCCAGGTCGGTCTTCGAAACCTACGAAAAGGTCCTCTCCAGCAGCGGCAACCTCGAGCTTGCCGACCTGCAGAAAATCGCCAAGACGATCCAGGCCAGCATCGCGATCGCCAAGCCCACGGCCGAGGTCGGCTGGAGCGTCGGCGGCTTCGTCGGCAACCTGATCTCGGCCGGCCTCGTCCTCGACCCCGAGGGCGCCGTGGCCCTGGCCGCCTGGGAGGGCCTGGTCACGGTCTACGAGCTCGGCCGCGAGCTGACCAGCGAGCTGAGCGGAGTCAGCGACAACCCGGTGGGCGACGAAGTCGAATCGAAGGTGGAAAGCCTCGGCCTGGACGTCGCCTCGCGCCTCGCCGACGCCTCCAACGCACTGGTCCGCCTGCGCGAGGTGATCATCACCGACCCCGGCCGCCTACAGGCGTTCGGGGAAAAGATCGAGAAGGAAGGGCTCGCGGTCGACCCGCCCTCGCTGACCCACGGCATCACCTCCTCGGCCAGCGCCTTCTTCAGCAACGAGATCGTGCCGGTCCCCTACGGCGTCCACGCCCTGGTCTGGAAGGTCAACCCCGACATCATTCCCGAAGAATTCCCCGACCAGTGCGTGGACGGGGTCCAGGGCCTGTGGCTCGGGACGCCGGCAAGCGCGAAGATGTTCTGGGGGGCCGACTTCTCGCGCGACGGCCAGCACGGCCGCTACCCGAGCCTGTTCGTGCTCGGCCGGCACGAACTCAGCATCAGGTACTGGGCCTACCCGCCGGCGGAAGTGACCGACCCGATGTTCATGCCCCCGACGCAGAAAGCCTTCAACCAGTACGGCTTCGGCATGCACCTCCCCCGCTTCGTCTGGGAGCAGTACGCAAAAGGCTTCCCCCCGACCGACATCTACTACTGCACCTGAGACGCCGCCGCGGCGTGCATTCCTCGCTCGAGCCGGCGGATGCTGGTTGCGCCCGGAGGTACCGGGACGGCGCGGAAGGTCGGGGCCGGCAGGTGCAGGCGGAAGGCGATCCTGCCCTCGCGGTCGAAGCCGGTGATCAGCCTGTTGTCGCCCCAGCTGACGAGCCAGCCGCCGCCCGGCAGTTCGCGCGCTGAGCCGCAGCAGTGGCTCCGCTCCACCTGGCGGTCGTTCAGCTGGCCCTCGTAGATCGCCCTGCCGGCGCCGAGGTCGAGCCGGTAGAAGACCACCCGGGGGCGGCGGGGGCGGTCCTTGCCGTTGTCGAAGATCGTCAGCCGGCCGTGGCGATCGAGGCGGGCGTCGTGCTGCCCGCCGAGCAATTTCGTGGCGGGATCGCCGACGACCCGCAGGGACTTGCCGGTGGGGCTCCCGCCGAGCTTCCAGCGGATCTCCCCGGTCGAGCGATCGATCCCGTAGACCGCATCGGTGTGGCGGGTGGAGACGATCACTTCGTCCCGCCCCCGAGGCTCGACCGAGTTGACGTGGACCGGATCGTAGGCCTCGCGCTGCAGCCGGCGGCGCGGATTGCTGAGCACGTTCCGCCACCAGCGGCCAGTCTCGCGCAGGCCGATCTGGCCGCGCGAGCTCCACTGCCAGAGGATCTTCCCCGCGGGATCGACTTCCTGCACTTCGGCGGAGACGATCGCCGCGCGGCGGGGGCCGCCAACGCGGCGCAGGTCCGCCGTTTCCGGGACATAGGTGTCGAGCAGCACGTTTCCGTTCGCAAGCTCGCGGTACTCGTGGCCGTCGACGATCGATCCTGCGGTCGCGACCAGGCGCAGCAGCTCGCCCGACTCCGAGCGCACCTCGTGGGCCATCCGGGGATCGAGTCCGTAGCCGTCGCCGAAGGAGCGCGCCCAGACCACGCTCCCGTCGCGGACGATCTGCCCCCACAGCGCTCGCGTGTCCGGGTTGAACCACCAGCGGGGCCTGCCTTCGGTGTCGAAGACGATCACCCAGGGGCGCCCGTCCTTCGGTCCCGAGAAGGTGACGACGAAGAGGCCGAAGGGGACCGGGCGGATCGATTCGAACCGCG
>DASUNU010000129.1:0-4864 GCA_036276995.1 Solirubrobacterales bacterium | reverse complement strand
GTCGCTTCGATGCTTGCCCGTTTGATCTTCGGTCCCGTCACCGCCGCGTTCTTCAGCTGCGTGGTGCCGACGCTGTTCGGCGCCAGCCCAGCCGCGACGGCCGCGCCGCCTCCCAGCACCAGGAACAGGCACAGGGTCGAGATCACGTTGGCGTAGGTCAGCTTGCTGCGCAGGGCTCGCATCGATCCTCCCGGTTGGTGCAAACGGTCGAGTTCGACAGCATGACCTCGCCCTCGGCCGTCAAACTAGAAGCCCGAGCCCCCGTAGCTCAGCTGGATAGAGCGCCGGCCTTCTAAGCCGGATGTCGCAGGTTCGAATCCTGCCGGGGGTGTAAGCGGCCAGGCTTCGGCGTCTCCGCTCAGAGACCCGGCGGGTGTCGGACGACGAAGCCCTCGGGGGTGCGGCCGCCGAGGTGCCAGCGAGGGCCGGTGCCGCTTTCGGTGCCGGAGGTGTCCCAGCGCAGGCCGGCGATCGTGGCGAAGGTGTGGCTGGCGTTGGCGTAGACGGTGATCCACTTGCCGGGGCCGGGCTCGCCCCAGCCCTCGAGTTCGCCGGAGGTGAGGGGGCGGGGGATCAGGCCGCCGCCGAAGAGGGCGAAGGAGACGGCGCCGGAGCAGTCGTAGCCGTAGGAGTAGAAGGAGCCGTGGCCGCCGCCCCAGATATAGGGGCGGCCGACGATCGCGTTGGCGTTGTCGATCACGTCCTGGACCACCTGGGGGGCGTTGGGCGGCGGCAGGGCGATGCCGGTGAGCAGGATCGAGGTCGATTCGCCGCCGCCGGCGCGCATGTTGGCGAAGATCTTCTGGCGCTCGGCGTCGCTGTGGTGGTCGACCTTGGTGCCGTTGCTGCCGGCCGAGGCGGGCGGCAGGGTCGAGGGGTCGCCGGGGACGATCTTCTCCATGTCGACGGCGGGTTCGTCGTGAGAGGGAGGCTCGTCCGCGGCGGGCGCCGCGTCCCCGGCGGACTCTTCGAGCTCGCGGCGCGCTTCCATCAGCGCCAGGCCGTCGGTGAGATGGCTGAGCGCCTGGTCGGCGTTGGTCGAGGCGATCACGCCGCCGAGCACGGTCTGGGCGAGCGCGTCGAAGCCGTTGCCGGCGCGCTCGTCTGCGGGCGCCGCCATTGCGCCCACGGGCAGCGACAGTGCCGCGACGCAGCAGATCAATCCGGCTTTGAAAAAACGTGCCATTGCAACCCTGACCGGCCGCACACGATAATGCCCTCCGCGTGGAGGGGATCCGGATTACTCATATCGGCGGGCCGACCGCCCTGATCGAGGTCGCCGGCTGGCGGCTGCTGACCGACCCGACCTTCGACCCGCCCGGGCGCAAATACAACTTCGGCCTGGGGACCAGCTCGCGCAAATTGACGGCGGCGGCGATCGCGCCGGGCGAGCTCGGGCAGATCGACGCGGTCCTGCTCTCCCACGACCACCACGACGACAACCTCGACGACGCCGGCCGGGCGCTGCTGCCCTCGGTGGGAACGGTCGTGACCACGGTGCCGGGGGCGAAGCGGCTCGGCGGCAACGCGCGCGGGCTCGCCGCTTGGGAATCGACCCGGCTCGAGGCGCCAGGGCGGACGCCGATCGAGATCACCGCCACGCCCTGTCGGCACGGGCCGCCCCTCAGCCACCCGCTGGTCGGCGAGGTCGTCGGCTTCGCCCTCGCCTGGGAGGGGCAGGAGCACGGGGTGCTTTGGATCAGCGGCGACACCGTCCTCTATGACGGCGTCCGCGAGGTCGCCAGCCGGCTCGAGGTCGAGACCGCGATCGTCCACCTCGGCGGTGTCAAGTTCCCGATCTCCGGCCCGCTGCGGTACACGATGAACGCGGCCGAAGCGGTCGAGCTCTGCGGCCTGATCGGCCCCCGCACGGTGATTCCGCTCCACTACGAGGGCTGGAAGCACTTCCGCCAGGGCCGCGAGGCGATCGAGGCCGAGTTCGCGAACGCCCCCGCGGCCTTCCGCGAGAGCGTCCGCTGGCTGCCGCTCGGCGAGCCGGTCGAGCTCGGCTAGCTCAGGTCTTCTGGTAGAGCGGGCCGTCGCCGCCCTCGGGGGTGGTGAGGCGGCCGCCCTTGGCGGTGATCGCGCCGCACTGGACGCAGTTGGTGTAGTTGACGATCACGTCGACCTCGCCGGTCTCCGGCGCGTCCTCGGGGATCTCGTAGACGCCGGCCGGGCACATCCAGGCCCAGGTCTCGGCGATCTCGCGCGGCACCCGCTTCTGCACCCGGATGTGATTGGGCGCGTCGTCGCGGGTTTCGTTGCCGCTGATGAAGACCGAGGAGAGCTTGTCGAACGTGTACTTGCCGTCCGGCTTCGGGTAGTTGTCCTTGGTCTTGCCGATGAACATCCCCTGGCCGTCGTTGCGGTGGATCTTCCAGCGGCCGCCGGGGAAGCGGCCTTTGGTCGCGATCATCAGGTTGACCAGCGGCCCGCCTTTGATCAGCCCCTTCTGGAAGGGCTGGCGAGTGTTGCGCTGTTCGTAGAGCTCCTTGCCGACCAGCGAGTCCTCGATCGCCTGCTCGTAGCCGCTGAAGTCGTTGCTGTCCTCCTTCAGCGCCGCGTAGATCGCGTCGGCCGCCAGCATCCCCGACTTGATCGCCAGGTGGACGCCCTTCAGCGCCGCCAGGTTGACCATGCCGGCGCCGTCGCCGACCAGGACCGTGCCGGGGGCGGAGAGTTTCGGCATCGCCCAGTAGCCGCCGGCCGGGATCGCCTTCGCGCCCCAGCCGACCCGCTCGCCGCCGTCAAGGATCTTCCGCACCAGCGGGTGGGTCTTGAACTGCTGCAGGAGGTCGTGGGCGGAGCTGGTCGCGTCGGCGTAGTCGAGGTCGAGCACGAACCCGATCGAGACCAGGTCCTCGCCGGTCTTCTCGTCTTTCATCGGGTAGATCCAGGAGCCGCCGATCTGGTGGTACTTGGCGGAGATCTTCAGCGGCCAGCCGGCCAGCGTGTGGATCACCCGGTCGAGCGGCTCCTTCACCTTCCAGACCTCTTTCACCCCGAGCTCCCAGACCTGCGGCTCGCGGCCCTCGGCGAGGTCGAACTCGCGCACCGCGGCGTCGGTGATGTGACCCCAGCAGCCCTCGGCCAGGACCGTCGCCTTGGCGGCGATGTCGGTGCCGGGCTCGAAGTTGCCGAGCTCCTCGCCGTCTTTGCCGCGGCCTTTGTCGCCGGAGCGGACGCCGACCACGGCGCCGTCCTCGACGATCAGCTGCGTGGCCGCGGTCTCGGTCAGCAGGTAGGCGCCGTTCTCCTCCGCCCGGGCCGCCATGTAGCGGCAGAGGGCGGCGACCGAGATCACCTCGTTGCCGTGGTTTTTCTGCGGCGGCGGGGGCGGGATGCGGAGCTTGCTCTTGCCGTTGGGGAGGAGGTAGATCGCCTCCTTCTTGACCTCGCCGAAGGCGAAGCCCTCTTCGCGCCAGTCCTCGCGGATCATCTCGGGGAAGAGTTCCTCAAGCGGGCCGGGGCGCATCACCGCGCCGGAGAGGTTGTGGCCACCGCAGGTCTTCGCCTTCTCGATCACCGCGACCGGGACCTCGCCCAGCTTCTCCATCGTCTCCGGGTCGTCGCCGAGCAGTTCCAGCAGGCGGTTGGCGCAGGCGAGCCCGGCGGTGCCGCCGCCGACGATCGCGACGCCGATCTCGATGCGCTCGTCCTCGCCGTCGAGCCCGCGCTTGAGGAACTCCTTCTCGACCTCGACGGGGGGCGGGAAGTCAGCCGGGGAGACCTTGCCGTTGGAAGCCACTGTTGCAGCCTTTCGTGTCGATTGACTCGTCAGTCAATCGTACCGGGAGTCCCCGGCGGGTCGACTTTGTGCACCTGTGGCGAACCAAATCGACCCACGGCCGCGCCGGCCGCTCCCCGGGCGGCGGGCTAAGGTCCCTGCGCGATGGGAGAGCTGATCCTCTACGCGATTCCGGCCTTTGTGCTGTTGCTGGCGGTGGAGTTGTGGTCGTTCCGGATCGCGGCGGATGAGGACCTGGTCGGCTACGAGGCGCGCGACACGCGGACCAGCCTGACCATGGGGCTCGGAAACGTCGCGATCAACGCGGTCTGGAAGCTGGCGGTGGTCGTCGTCTACGCCGGGCTCTACGAGCTGACGCCGCTGCGGATGCCGGCCGATGAGTGGTGGACCTACGCGCTGCTCTTCTTCGCCGACGACTTCGCCTACTACTGGTTCCACCGCATCCACCACGAGGTGCGGGTCTTCTGGGCCAGCCACGTCGTTCACCACTCCTCCCAGCACTACAACCTCTCGACCGCGCTGCGGCAGACCTGGACGCCGATGACCTCGCTGCCGTTCTGGGCGGCGCTGGCGCTGCTCGGGTTCCAGCCCTGGATGATCCTCACTCAGCAGGCGATCTCGCTGATCTACCAGTTCTGGATCCACACCGAGCGGATCGGGCGGCTGCCGGCGCCGATCGAGTTCGTCTTCAACACGCCCTCGCACCACCGGGTCCACCACGGCTCCAACGAGCTCTACCTCGATCGCAACTACGGCGGCATCCTGATCGTCTGGGACCGGCTGTTCGGGACCTTCCAGGGGGAGACCGAGCGGCCGAAGTACGGGCTCACGCAGAACCTGAGGACTTTTAAGCCGCACCGCGTCGCCTTCCACGAGTTCGCCGCGATCGCCCGCGACGTACGCGGCGCCGGCAGCTGGCGCGAGCGGGCCGGCTACGTCTTCCGCGGCCCGGGCTGGTCGCCGGACGGGCGCGGGGGCGGCACCCGCGGCTGAGCGCGGGCGAAGTCGTGCTGAGCGTTCCCGGGTCGCGGGGCTCTTTAGGTCGCCATAGGAGAATGCCCGGCCCGTGAAAGTCCTGCTCATCCCGCTGGCGGCGATCGCCTTTGTCATCTTCCT
>DASUNU010000128.1:0-24079 GCA_036276995.1 Solirubrobacterales bacterium | reverse complement strand
GGTCCAGATCTCGGACAGCCCCTATGTCGCGGCCAGCATGCGGATCATGACGCGCATGGGTGCGCGGGTCCTCGACGCGCTCGGCGAGGACGGCCCGTTCGTGCCGTGCCTGCACTCGGTCGGCGCGCCGCTGGCCGAGGGGGAGGAGGACGTGCCCTGGCCCTGCGACGCCGAGAACAAGTGGATCGTCCACTTCCCCGAGAGTCGCGAAATCTGGTCCTACGGCTCGGGCTACGGCGGCAACGCCCTGCTCGGCAAGAAGTGCTTCGCGCTGCGGATCGCCTCGGCGATGGCCCGCGACGAGGGCTGGCTGGCCGAGCACATGCTGATCCTCAAACTGACCTCGCCCGAGGGCGCGGTGAAGTTCATCACCGGCGCCTTCCCCTCGGCCTGCGGCAAGACCAACCTGGCGATGCTGGTCCCGACCCTGCCCGACTGGAAGGTCGAGACGGTCGGCGACGACATCGCCTGGATGAAGTTCGGCGAGGACGGCCGCCTCTACGCGGTCAACCCCGAGGCCGGCTTCTTCGGGGTGGCGCCGAACACGTCCCACCAGACGAACCCGAACGCGATGGACACGATCGAGCGCAACTCGATCTTCACCAACTGCGCCAAAACCGACGACGGCGACATCTGGTGGGAGGGGATGACTGGCGAGCCGCCCGCGCACGCGATCGACTGGCACGGCAACGACTGGACCCCGGACTCCGAGACCCCGGCCGCGCACCCGAACGCGCGCTTCAGCACGCCGGCCTCGCAGTGCCCCTCGATCGCGCCGGAGTGGGAGGACCCCGCCGGCGTCCCGATCGACGCCTTCCTCTTCGGCGGCCGCCGCGCCACCGTGGTGCCGCTGGTCCAGGAAGCGTTCGACTGGGAGCACGCGGTCTTCATGGGGGCGACGATGTCCTCGGAGACGACCGCTGCCGCGGCCGGCGCCGTCGGCCAGCTGCGCTTCGACCCGATGGCGATGCTGCCCTTCTGCGGCTACAACATGGCCGATTACTTCGCCCACTGGATCAAGGTGGGCAAGCACGAGGGGGCCGAGCTGCCGCGCGTCTTCTACGTCAACTGGTTCCGCAAAGACGCCGACGGCAAGTTCCTCTGGCCCGGCTTCGGCGAGAACAGCCGCGTGCTCGAGTGGGTCTTCCGCCGCTGCGAGGGCGAGGCCGACGCGGTCGAGACCCCGGTCGGCCTGCTGCCGACCGAGGGCGCGATCAACACCGACGGGCTCAACGTCTCCCCCGAGGCGATGCAGGAGCTGCTCAGCGTCGACACCGAGCTGGTCAAGGCGCAGCTGCCGCAGATCCAGGAGCACCTCGCCAAGTTCGGCGACAAGCTGCCGAGCGAGATCAGTGCCCAGCTCGAGGCGCTGGAAGCGCGCCTCGGCTAGCCCTCGGCGCCTGATTTGAAATAAGCCCGGCGGCCTCTGGTCGCCGGGCTTTTCTTTGCCCGCTCAGCCTCCGGCCGGGAGCGGGTAGATCGGGCCGGGGGGCAGATCCTGGAAGGCGTTCGGTAGATAGATCGGGCGCGAGACCCCGCGGGCGAAGGCGGCGGTGGCCGCCTTCGAGCTCTCGATCGGCCAGTGCATGCCCTGGTCCTTTTCGTTGAACCAGATGAAGGCGCGGATCTTGGGGTACTTGCGGGGGATCACCCGCAGCGTGTTTTCGATCCAGCCGGCCTTCGAGCCGCCGCGCTCTTCGGAGGCGGTCTCGCCGACCACCATCGGCTTCTTCGGGGCAATCTTGACCACCCGCCTGTAGGTCGATTCGAAGACCTTGTCGAAGGTCTGCCAGCCGACCGAGTTGCGGGTCTTGCCCCAGTTGAAGCCGTCGAGGCAGGTCCAGTCGACGTACTGGTCGCCGGGGTAGAGGCCCTTGAGCGGGGTCAGGTTGCGGGTGAAGTCGACGTTCGGGCACCAGACCCAGGTCGCGTTGGTGGTCCCGACCGCGGTGAAGATGTTGTGGACGTGGCGCCAGGCCTGGACGAATTCGCCCGTCTTGTTGCCGTTGACCCCCTCGCTCCAGGGGAACCAGAAGCCGTTCATCTCGGCGTCGAAGCGGAGGAAGAAGGGGTGGCCCCATTCCTTCGCCAGTTCGGCGAATTCACGGATGTAGGGGTCGTGCTCGCCGCGGGTGATCGAGGAGAGGTTGTAGGCGGGCTGGATCGGGCTCGAGGAGACCGCCTGCGAGGCCCAGCTGAGGAAGGGGATGGTGCCGTGTTCGCGCAGCCGTTCCATCACCAGCTTCGGGAACGGGAAGCTGCGGCACTCGGCGAAACAGTCGGCGAACGGCTGCGAGAAGCTGAGCAGCGAGATCCCTTTGCCGGCATTGCGCTCGAACGCTTCGACCGCGCCGAAGTCGAACGGGGCCGCTTCGCCGGTCAGGTGCTTGCCGATCACCGCGCCCCAGTAGATCGGCTGCGGCGTGCGCTTGGTCTTGGTGTAGGCGCTGGCAGGGAGCAGGGCGCAGGCGACCAGCAGCGCCAGCACCGCGAGGCTGAAGCCGCGGGAGCGGTGGCTGTATCGGCGCTTTGGGGTCGCTTTCACGTATTGGTCCTGATTCGCTCTCTGATCCGAAACCCTGCTCCCGGCCGGGTGGAGCGATGAGTAGCCACTGGTACGAGTGGCTCCGGGGTCGTGGATCAGCGCGGCGGCACGATTTTCGTCCCGGCCAGCCCCGAGAAGTGGTTGGCGGCAAAGGCAGTCTGGCGCACGCCGCGGCTAAAGGCGGCGGTTACGGAGGGGGCGGTCTCGATCGGCCACTGCACGCCGCGGTCGATCTGGTTGAACCAGAGCATGCCGCGGATGCGGCGGTACTTGGTGCGCAGGTGGGTGAACATGTCCTTGATCCAGGTCGCCTTGGCCTTGGCGCCGCCGCCGGAGGCGAACTCCCCCAGCAGCATCGGCTTTTCCGGGGCGAGCTTGTTGACGATCGTCCGGTAGCTGGGCCCGAAGATCTCGTCGAAGCTGGTCCAGGGCTGCGAGTTGACCGCGTTTTTGGCCCAGTTGAAGCCGTCGAGACAGGTCCAGTCGACGTAGTCGCCACCGGGGTAGAAACGGGCCAGCGGGCCCAGCTGCGGCTTCGAGTTGACGTAGGGGCACCAGACCCAGTTGGCGTTGTTGGCGCCGACCGAGCTGAAGATGTCGTGGACGTGGCGCCAGGAGTTGATGTAGTCGTTGGGCTGGTTGCCGTTGGCGTGCTCGGCCCAGGGGAACCAGTCGCCGTTCATCTCCCAGTTGAAGCGGAGGAAGAAGGGGTGGCCCCAGTCGCGGGCGCCTTCGGCGAACTCGCGCAGGTACTTGTCGTAAGTGCCGGCGGTGATGTCGGCGAGCTGGAACTCGGGCTCGTTGAGGTCGGCCGGGACCGGGATCGACTGCGAGCCCCAGCTGAAGAACGGGATCGCGCCGTAGTTGCGGATCGTCTGCATCTCGTACTCGGGGAACTCGTAGAAGTCGCAGGGCTTCGAGCTGCAGTCGGCGAACGGGGCGGCGAAGTGGAGCAGCGAGAGGCCCTTGCCGGTCATCCCTTCGAAATGGCTCAGCGCCGACATGTCCCAGGGCGGCTGGCCGCCGGTCAGCTGGGTGCCGATCCAGGCGCCCCAGTAGATGCCGCGCTGCTTGGTCGCGGCCTTGGCCTTCGCCTCCTTGGCCTTGCTCGGCGTAGCGGCGGGACCGCGCTCGGGCTGGGCCGAGGCGACCGGCAAGGTCACCGCGAGCAGCAGCGTCACGAGCGCCGCGCAAATTCCGATTTTTCCGCTTCTGGTCAGCATTTGAGTGTTCCTGCCCGCCGGGGTCGGGGGAGTCTAGGGACTTCACCTTTAGCCCTTCGTAAATGGCTCAGGCGGCTGGCTGCACCGTCCCGGGAGCGATCGAGGCGAAGGAGTTGCCGAGGAAGGAGGGGCTCTGGATCCCCGCCGCGAAGGCGCTGGCAGAGCTGGATGAAGTCTCGATCGGCCAATCCATCCCGTCGTCGAACTTCTCAAACCAGACCAGGCCGCGCAGTTGCGGGTAGTTCGTGCTGGCCGACTTCAGCGCGTCGGCGATCCAGGCCGCCTTCGAGCCGCCGTGCTCGGTCGAGCCGACCTCGCTGACGAGCAGCGGCTTGCCCGGGGCGATCTGCTGGGTGATCTCGTCGTAGGTCGAGCGGAAGAGGTCGTCGAAGCTGCGCCAGCGGTCGGGGCGGACCGGGTTGGTGCCCCAGTTGTAGCCGTCGAGCCCGGTCCAGTCGACGTACTCGTCGCCGGGGTAGAGCGGGGCGAGGTCCTGGAGGCTGTCGGTCGGGTCGACGTTGGGGCACCAGACCCAGGTCGCGTTGGTGGCGCCGACCGCCTCGAAGATGTCGTGCACGTGGCGCCAGGCGGCGACGTACTCGCCGCCCTGGTTGCCGTTGACGCCCTCGGCCCAGGCGAACCAGCCACCGTTCATCTCCCAGTTGAAGCGGAGGAAGAAGGGGTGACCCCAGGCCTTCGCCGCTTCCGCCCACTCGCGGATGTAGGCGTCGTGGTTGCCGGCGATCACGTCGGCGAGCTGGAACTCGGGCTGGTTGAGGCTGGCCGGGGTCGCCTGCGAGGCCCAGCTGAAGACGGGGATCGAGCCGTGGGCGCGGATGCTCTCCATCTCCGCCTTCGGGAACTTGTAGAAGGAGCAGGGGTTGCGCGAGCAGTCGGCGAAGGGCGAGGAGAAGTTGATCAGCGAGGCCTGCTTACCCGCCATGCCCTCGAACTTCTCGATCGCGCCGAGGTCCCAGGGGGCCTCGGTCCCGGTCAGCTGGTCGCCGATCCAGGCGCCCCAGTAGAGCGGCCCGGTGGCGGCGGAGGCGGCCGCCTTGGGGGTGCGGGGCTGGCAGCGCTGCAGCCGCTGCTGCAGCCGCTGGCGGCGCGGGGCCGAGGCCTTGCCGCCGCGCAGGGAGGAGAGGTTCTGACGGGCGAGCCGGCAGGGGTTGGGGGTGGCGAGCTTGCGGGCCTCGGCGAGGCCGGCATGGTGGCCGCTGGCCCGGGCGACGGCCGTTCCCTGCTGGGCGGCCGCGGCGGCCGGGAGCGCGATAAGCGCGAGCGCGGCGAGGGCGAAGCAGAGGAGCAGGCGGCGGGCGGTTCGGGGGGCGGGCATGAACAGCCCATCGGCGCCCCGGTGGCCGGGTTCAATTCATGCAAGACCGCTGGCCGTTTGTACGAGAGTCGGCTCTACAAGCGGATTTGCGGCTAGCCGCTGACCGGCACCGTGCCGAAGCCGAGCGAGCCGAAGGTGTTGCCCGCGTAGGCGGGGTTCTTCATTCCTTCGGCGAAGGCGCTGGTGGCGCCGGCGGAGGTCTCGATCGGCCAGTCCATGCCGTCGTCGAACTTCTCGAACCAGAGCAGGCCGCGGATCTTCGGGTAGTTGACCGGGATTTTGGCCAGCATGTCCTTGATCCAGGCCGCCTTCGAGCCGCCATGCTCGGTCGAGCCGACCTCGCTGACGATCATCGGCTTGCTCGGCGCGATCGTGCCGGTGATCTTCTTGTAGGTGGCGCTGTAGAGGTCGTCGAAGCTGCGCCAGCGGTCGGGGCGGGCCGGGTTGGTGCCCCAGTTGTAACCGTCGAGGCCGGTCCAGTCGACGTACTCGTCGCCGGGGTAGAGCGAGGCGAGGTCCTGGAACTGGTTTTCCGGGTCGACGTTCGGGCACCAGACCCAGGTCGCGTTGGTGGCGCCGACCGCGGTGAAGATGTCGTGGACGTGGCGCCAGGCGGCGACGTACTCGCCTTTTTTGTTGCCGTTGACGCCCTCGGCCCAGGCGAACCAGCCGCCGTTCATCTCCCAGTTGAAGCGCAGGAAGAAGGGTTTGCCCCAGGCCTTGGCCGCTTCGGCGAACTTCTTCAGGTAGGCGTCGTGGCGGCCTTCGATCACGTCGGAGAGCTGGAAGTCCGGCTGGCTCAGGTTGGGCGAGACCGGGATCGACTGCGAGCCCCAGCTGTAGAAGGGGATCGAGCCGTGGGCGCGGATGTTGTTCATCTCCCCGGCCGGGAAGTTGTAGTAGGTGCATTTGCCCCCGGAGCAGTTGGCGAAGGGGGCGGAGAAGTTGACGATCGAGAGCTTCTTGCCGGCCTTCTGCTCGAGCGCCGCGACTGCGTTCATGTCCCAGGGGGCCTCGGTCCCGGTCAGCTGGTTGCCGATCCAGGCGCCCCAGTAGATCGAGCCGGGGCCGGCCGGGGCGCCGGCGGGCGGCGGCGGCACCGGTTCCGGGCCGGGGCTCGGCGCGGGGGTGGTGGGGGCGGGAGCCGGGGTCGGAGTCGGGGAGGGGGTCGGGGCCGGTTTCGGCGCGGGCTTCGAGTTCGACACGGTGACGTTGATCGTCGCACTGGCCGGGCGGGCGCCGCGGGCGTAGGCGGTGGCGGTCAGGGTGTGGGCGCCGTTGCTGAGCTTGGTCGTGTCGAGGCCGCCGCCGTAGGCGAAGGGCGAGCGCGAGTCGGTCGACTTGACCGCGCCGTCGACGGCGAAGTCGACCCGGTAGACGCCGCTGCCGGAAGTCTTGACCGCCCAGGCGATCGTGCCGGAGACGGTGGCGCCGCTGGCCGGGGCCTGGGGGACGACGCTGAGCTTGACCGCGGAGGTGGTGGCGCCGCGGGCGAAGGTGCGCATCTTCACGCCCTGCGGCTTGGCGACGGCGCTGGCAACGGGAAGCGCCAGCGCGGCCAGGGCGGCGACGAGGAGGAGGGCGAGGCGGAGGCTGGGGCGGCTGACCATCACAGGGGATGTCGGGCCCCGGCTCGCGGGACTGCAGTCAAATCCGCCCGTCTGGACGTTTGTCAGCCCAGAATCGGGTGCTCAGGCGTCAGGAAAGCGTGCGGTAGAGCCGCAGCAGCTCTTCCGCGCACTCGTCCCAGGAGCTCAGCGTCGGCCGCTTCTGCGGCGCCGGCTTGGCCAGCTCCTCGACCGCAGCGCGACCGACCGCCTCGGGGCTCTCCTCGAGCGGGATCGCGCGGGCGAAGCCGTCGCGGGCGAGCTCGCCGAGGCCGCTGGCGTCGGCGACCAGCAGCCGGCAGCCCGCCGCGGCCGCCTCCAGGGCGACCAGCGGGTGGGTCTCGAACTCGCTCATCAGCACGACCAGGGAGATCTTGCCCAGCAGTTCCGCCATCGCCTCGGGCCGGTCGGCGGGAGTGCTGGTGAACTCGACCCGGTCGGCGATCCCCAGCTCCTCCGCCTGGCGGCGCAGATCGTCCTCGTAGGGACCGCTGCCGACGACGCTGAGCGTTGCCTCGGGCTTCTCGCGCAGCACCTCGGGGAAGGCGGCGATCACCCGGTGGTGGCCCTTGTAGCGCTCCAGCCGCCCGATCGTGGCCAGGGTGGCGGCGCCGTTGCGCTCGCCGCCGCTGGCGCCGGTGGCGGCGAAGGAGAGGTCGGTCCCGTTCGGGATCAACACGAACTGCTGCGGCGGGATGCCCATCTCGCCGCCGTACTCCTCGATCTCGAAGCGGGCGACGGCGACCAGGCGGGCCGCCCGCGCCAGCAGCGGTCGCAGCAGCCGGCGCTGCAGGCCGCGGGCCTGGTTGCGGTGGCCGAGCGAGTGGCCGCCGCCGTGGAAGGTGACGACGTAGGGGGTGCGCAGGGTCAGCGCCCGCAGCATCGCCAGCGGCGCGACCAGCGTGTGGTAGCTCTGGACGTGGATCACGTCCCAGCTCTGGCGCCCCATCTCGCGCCAGAGCCGTGGCGCGAAGCACCAGTCGCGGTCGGCGGGCCAGGCGCGGACGCTGCGGATCCGCACCCCGTCGCGCTCCTCTTCGGCGAGCGCCGGCCCGCCGGGGTCGGTGCAGAGCACCTCGACCTCGGCGCCGCTGGCGGCTGCTCGCTTGCTCACTTCCATCACGTGACGCTCGACGCCGCCCTGGTTGAGCGGGCTGAGCGGGGTCACCATCAGGATCCGGAGCGGGCGCTCGCCGCGCTCGTCCGCGGCGTCGAGCTCCTGCCGCCGCCTGGCCAGCTTGCGCGCCGCGGGCCTGCCGCGCAGGTAGCCGAAGCTGGTGGCGGCCAGGCCGACCCCCAGCATCGCCGCCCGTGAGAGTCCGCTGACGTCGCCGCGGAAGGCGTCGCCGAGCCCTTTCAGCGCCCCCAGCGGCAGCGTGCGGCTGGTGTAGGTGCGCTCTTCGGAGAGGCCGTCGCCACCGCCGACCAGGCCGGCGAGGATCGCCTTCGAGCGGCCCTCGCCGCGGCAGCGCGAGGTGAAGTAGTCGAACGTGGCGCGCTCGGCCGGGACGAAGTGGTCGACCGCTGCCTCGGGGTCGTAGATGACCTCGCCGTCAGGGTGGTTCTGGCCGATCCGGATCGCCAGGTCGGTCTCCTCGGCGCCGGCCGGGATCTTGCCGATCCGGCCCAGCTCGTGGCGGAAGCCACCGGCCTCGACCAGCTCGCGGCGGCGGAAGGACATGTTGGCCCCGACCAGGTTGCGGACCGCCTGCCGCTGGCTCGGCATCCCCGAGTGGGTGCAACCGACGACCCAGTCGAACTCGGGCGGGAACCAGCTCGGCCGCCCCGTCTCCCAGTTTGGGCGCACGGTGCCGCCGGCGCCGAGCACGTCGGGGTCGGTGTAGGCGGTGCCAAGTCGCTCGATCCAGTTCGGCGCCGCGGCGGCGTCGTCGTCGAGGAAGGCGACGACCTCGCCGCCGCACTCGGCGACCCCCGTGTTGCGGGCGCCGGAGAGGCCCTGCTGCTCGCGGTTGGGGATGACGGTGGCCTCGGGCCAGCGCGCGCGGCAGGTCGCCGCCAGCTCCGGCGCGTGGTCGATCACCAGCACCAGCTCGTGCGGGAGGACGGTTTGCGCCTGTAGCGACTCGATCCCCGCCGCCAGCAGCTCCAGCCGCTCCTCGGTATAGGCGCAGATGACGACGGAGATCGTCGGCGGGGTGTTGGGGGTGGGCGCTTGCAAAATTCGTCTTGCGGGCGTTTGCTGTCGTCTTTTGTATCGCTATGCGAGGGAAAGGACGACAGCAACGTGGCCTAGGGTGGCGCGGATGCGGATTCTGATGGTCGCTCAGTCGTTCTCACCGGTTGTCGGCGGCGAGGAGCGGATAGTTGAGGACCTCAGCGCCGAGCTCGCCAGGCGTGGGCATGAGGTCGCGGTCGCCACCCTGCGCCAGCCGCTGGGGGAGGCGCCCCCGCGCACCGATGGAGTCGCGGTCGAGCTGCTGGAGAGCTCGGTCCACCGCATCCCCGGGGTCCCGGTCGACGAGGAACGCCGCTACGCGCCGCCGGCTCCCGATCCACTCTCGGTGCGGGACCTGCGCCGGGTCGTGCGCGAGTTCCGGCCCGACGTGGTCCACGCCCACAACTGGCTGGTCCACTCCTACCTGCCGCTGCAGCGCCGCGCCGGCGCTGCCTTCGTGCTCTCCCTGCACGACTACAGCCTGGTCTGCGCGACCAAGCGCTTCTTCTACAAGGGCGGCGTCTGCAGCGGCCCCGGCGCCCGCAAGTGCTTCGGTCACTCGGTCGAGTTCTACGGCGCCGCGAAAGGGACCGTGGTCGCGACCGGGGTGGCCGCTGCGAAGCCCTGGCTGCACCGCAGTGTCGACATGTTCCTCCCGGTCAGCGAGGCGGTGCGCGAGCTGAACGGGCTCGGGCCCGGCGATCTGCAGGAGGTCGTCCCCAACTTCATCGGGGAGCTGCCGGCGCCGCCGCCGGCCGACGACCCGCGCCTGGCGGCGCTGCCGGCGGAGCCGTTCATCCTCTACTTCGGCGACGTCGCCGAGGACAAGGGGGTCGGCAACCTGGTCGCCGCCTATGCCGAGCTGCCCGAGCCGCGGCCGCCGCTGGTCCTGATCGGGCGCCAGCTGCTCGACGGCGTGCGCGAGGTGCCCGGCGTCGTCGCCCTCGACCCGATGCCGCACCCGCTGGCGATCGAGGCGCTGCGCCGCTCGCTGTTCAGCGCCGCGCCCTCGCTGCTGCCGGAGTCGTTCGGGATCGTTGCGCTGGAGGCGGCGGCGGCGGGCAAGCCGGCGGTCGTCTCCGACATCGGCGGTCTCAGCGACATCGTCGTCGACGGCGAGACCGGGTTCCTGGTCGCGCCGGGCGATCGCGCCGGCCTCGGCGCCGCCCTCGCCCGGCTCTGCGCCGGGCCGGAGCTGCGGCAGCGGATGGGGGAGGCGGCGCGCCAGCGTGCGAAGCTGTTCTCAGCCGACGCGATCGTGCCGCGGTTCGAGGCTGCATACGAGCTTGCCGCGCAGGCTCGCCTCAAGGCCGGCGGCCGTCGGCGCCGATAGAGACGGAGCGCGCCCAGACAGGGGCGTGCTGCCCGACGCAGAACAAGCCCAGACCGAGATAGATGCCGACCCAATCCGCCCTCCAACCGACCGCCGCCGCAGAGACCGCCAACGCACCGGCGCCGGAAACGATCCGGCTGCAGGCGACCAGCGGCTTCGGCCGCGTCCTCGATCCGAAGGAGCTCTGGCGCTTCCGCGACCTCGCCTTCCAGATCGCCGCCCGCGACGTCACCATCCGCTACCGCCAGACCGCCTTCGGCGCCGCCTGGGCGATCCTGCAGCCACTCGCCTTCATGGCGATCTTCACTCTGATCTTCGGCCGCCTCGCCGGGATCGAGGCCCCCGACGGCCTGCCCTACGCGCTGTTTGCCCTGGTCGGCCTGGTGCCCTGGATGTTCTTCGCCAACTCGTTCCTGCTCGGCTCCGAAAGCCTGGTGATGAATCAGGCGCTGATCTCGAAAATCTACTTCCCGCGGATCTTCATCCCGGCCGGCGTGGTCGCCGCCGGCTGCGTCGACTTCACGATCTCGCTGCTGATCATGCTGACGATCGTGCTGATCGCCGGGTTCGTGCCGCCGCTGGCGATCCTCGCCCTGCCGCTGCTGATCGCGATCGCGATCATGACCGCGCTCGGCGCCGCCGCCGGACTCTCGGCGGTCAACGTCCGCTACCGCGACGTCCGCTACGTGGTCCCGTTCGCGACCCAGCTCTGGTTCTTCATCACCCCGATCGTCTACCCCAACGTCAATATCGACGAGCCGCTGCGCACGCTGACCGCGATCAACCCGATGGTCGGCGTGGTCGAAGGCTTCCGCTGGGCCGTGCTCGGAGCCGGCAGCGCCCCCTGGGACCTGATCGGCATCTCCTTCGCCTCCGCCTGCGTGCTGCTCTTCATCGGCCTCTCCTACTTCGACCGGGTGGAGCGCAGCTTCGCCGACCTGATCTGATGGCCGCGGTCGCGATCAAAGCCGAGGGCCTGGGCAAGAACTACAAGCTCGGGCTCAACGCCGCCTACGGCTCGCTGCGCGAGGCGGTCTCGGAAGCGGGCCGGCGCACGGTCGGCCGCCTCGCCGGCCGCGGCGAGAAGCCGCAGATCGACGTGCTCTGGGCGCTCAAAGACGTCTCCTTCGAGATCCAGCAGGGCGAAGCGATCGGGCTGATCGGCCACAACGGGGCCGGCAAGAGCACGATGCTGAAACTGCTCTCGCGGATCGCCGAGCCGAGCACCGGCTACGCCGAGGTGACCGGCCGGGTTGGCTCCCTGCTCGAGGTCGGGACCGGCTTCCACCCGGAGCTGACCGGGCGCGAGAACGTCTTCCTCAACGGCGCCATCCTCGGCATGCGCCGGGCCGAGATCCGCTCCCGCTTCGACGAAATCGTCGAGTTCGCGAACATGGAGCGCTTCCTCGACACGCCGGTGAAGCGCTACTCGAGCGGGATGCAGGTGCGCCTCGCCTTCGCCGTCGCCGCCCACCTCGAACCGGAGATCCTCCTGGTCGACGAGGTCCTGGCGGTCGGCGACGCCGCCTTCCAGCGCAAGTCGCTGACGAAAATGGCCGAAGTCGCGCGGGCCGGCAGCACGGTGATCTTCGTCTCCCACAACCTGGCGACGATCCAGTCCCTTTGCGAGCGGGCGATCCTGCTCGAGCGCGGCAGCGTTGTCACCGACGCCCCGGTCGAGGAGGCGGTGACCGGGTACCTGCGGGCGCTCGAGCGCGCCGCCAGCGAGGACCTCGAGCACCGCACCGACCGCGACGGCCGGTCCTGGGAAGAATCGAAGGTGAAGCGCCTGGCGGTGTTTGACGGCGACAGCGGCGAGGCCGACGTCGTGGTCGGCGGTCGCGGCGCCAAGTTCGTCGTCGAGGTGACCGAGGTGCTGCCGATGATGGAGTGCCAGCTGACCATCCTCAACAGCCTCGGCCACCCGATCACCACCCTCGACAGCGAGCTGAGCAGCACCGCCGACGTTCGCGACAGCGAGTCCGGGCCGCGGATCGAGTGCCAGGTCGGCTCGCTGCCGCTGATCCCCGGCCGCTACCGGATCGACGTCCTCCTCCGGGGCAAGCAGGAGATCCAGGACGGCCTCCAGGCCGCCGCCTACTTCGACGTCGAGCCGGGCACGATCGACGGCCGGCCGATGCCGGCGATCGGCGCCGACGGCGACGTCGTCCTGCCCCACACGTGGCAACTTCCGGCCTGAGCGGGCGTTTACGGGAGACTGTGCGGATGCCCCGTCGCCACCTGCCGTGGCTGCTCGCCATGGCCCTGCTGCTCGTGCTGCCCGCGGCGAGCCCCGCCGCGCCCTGGATCGGGGTCAAGGGCAACCAGCTCGTCGACGAGAACGGGGAGACGGTGCGGCTGCTCGGGGTCAACCGCTCCGGCGCCGAGTACGCCTGCGTCGAGGAGGGGGGGATCTTCGAGGGGCCGACCGACGCGGCCTCGATCGAGGCGATGAAGAGCTGGCACATCAACGTCGTCCGGGTGCCGCTGAACGAGAGCTGCTGGCTCGGGCACTCCTGGATCGAGCAGCGCCTCAGCGGCAGCGCCTACCGGGCGGCGGTGCGCGAGTACGTGACCGCGCTGGAGGACGCCGGCCTCTACGTGATCCTCGACCTGCACTGGGCAGCGCCCCGCCACGAGATCGCGACCGGGCTGCTCCCGCTCCCCGACGCCGAACACGCGCCCGAGTTCTGGCGCAGCGTCGCGACCGAATACCGCGACGACCGGGCCGTCATCTTCGACCTCTACAACGAGCCGCACGACGTCAGCTGGGAGTGCTGGGAGGCGGCCTGTCAGACCTACGACAAATGGTTCGGCTGGTACCAGAGCGTCGGCCTCCCGGAACTGCTGAAGGTGGTGCGCGCGACCGGGGCCAGGCAGCCGGTGATGCTGGGCGGTCTCGACTGGTCCCGTGACCTGCGCGGCTGGCTCGGCCACAAGCCCAAGGACCGCGCCGTCGTCGCCGCCAACCACACCTACGACTTCTCGCTCTGCGACAGCGTCTGCCGCCAGACCCTGGCCCGGATCGCACGCCACGTCCCGGTCGTCACCGGCGAGCTCGGCCAGGGCGACTGCAGCCACTGGTACATCGACCCCTACATGAAGTGGGCCGACCGCCACGGCATCTCCTACCTCGGCTGGAACTGGGGCACCGGCGGCCGCTGGACCTGCACCGGCGGCCCCTCGCTGATCAGCGACTGGGCCGGCAGCCCGACTGCGTTCGGCAAGGGTTTCCGCGAACACCTGCGGCGCCTGCACAGGAAGGCCGAAGCGGAAGCGCGCAAGGCCGCCGAAGCGGCGCCGACTACCTAGGGATCGATCGCGACCACAGCGGCCGTCGCCAGCGCCTCGCCGCCGTGCTCGCCGAGCTGCTCGCCGATCCAGCCCCCGACCGGGCCTCCGACGAAGGTGCCGGCGATGCCTCCGAGCGCGCCGCCGCCGATCGTCGCGCCGCCGACGACCAGCCACTTTACGACGCCGAGGAGGATCAGCCCCGCATTGACACCCTCGGGCCGGTCCTCCAGCGGGATCACCTCGCCCAGCAGCTCGAGGCCGATCTCGCGGCCGGCGGTGAGGACCACCGCGCCCGCCTCTCTGAAGGCGTGGAACGCGCGGCGCGCCTGCGACCCGAGCCAGGAGTGTGAGTTGAGAAATGCCCACTGGTCGGCGTCGATCTGTGCCAGCGGGTCGTCGCGCGCGAGGATCCGGTCGAGGACCAGGCGGGCCTGATCGTCGAGGAGGCCCTCGGCCAGCGCCGTCTCATACGAGAAGCCTGGTACGTCGTTGGCTTGAACCAGTTCGCGGACGCGATCGATGAAGGAGAACGGGTTGACGGCGTCGGGGTCGTCGGCCCGGAAGGGCTCGGCGTCGATTTCGCGCCCGTCGCCGAGCCAGTCGAGGAAGGTCTGCGAGACGACGAGGGGAATCGCGTTCTCTTCGAGGATCTGTTGCCCGCCCGCGCTGAGCAGCAGCGATGGGTCGGCCATCAGTCGCGGCGCGTGGGGGTCCGGCATGAAGTTCATAAAACTTAATTTCTCAAAATACTTCAGTCGAGAAACCCCGCTGTGGCAGCGCGACGGCGCCGCCGGAGGCATCACCCGCGCGCTCAGCGCTGGCTAGACCCCGCCGAACCAGAGCTTGCGCAGCAGGGTGAGGGGGGAGTCGGAGCCACGGATCTCGAGGCGGGGGATCTCGAGCGGGTCGTCGCCGATGCGGGCGAGGCGGCTCTCGACCGTGCAGGCGGCGCGGTAGCCGCCGCCGTTGCGGGTGGTGGCGACGACGTCGGGGTCGAAGTTGCCGTAGGGGTAGGCGAAGGTCGGGATCGGCTCGCCGAGCAGCTCGGCCAGGTCGGCGCCGGAGCCGGCGATCTCCTCGGCCCGCTGGTCGCCCGCGGTGTCGGTCAGGCGGGGGTGGGAGCGGGTGTGGGCTCCGATCGCGATCTCCGGGGCCGCGGCCAGCTCGCGGGCTTCGGCCTCGGTCAGCAGCGGCCGGCCGGCGACGGCGCCGTCGGGGGTCCAGTCGTTGACCCCGCCGAGCCGCTGGCTGACCAGGAAGACGGTGGCGGGGGAGCGGTAGCGCCGCAGCAGCGGCAGCGCGATCGCGAGGTTGTCGGCGTAGCCGTCGTCGATCGTCAGCACCACCGCGCGCTCGGGCGGCGCCTCGCCCGCGGCCAGCATCTCGGCCAGCTCGGCGAAGTCGAGCACCCGGTAGCGCAGGGCCCGCAGCAGGCGCAGGTGCTGGGCGAAGCGGCGGCGCGAGATCACGTAGCGGTCGTGCTCCTCGCCCTCGCTGAAGGCGTGGTACATCAGCACCGGCACGCCGCGGGTGGTCTGGCGCCAGCGCTTGCGGCTCATCCCCGCGCGGGCGCCGCGCCAGAAGGTGTAGCGGGAGATGAACCCGAACCAGACCTGCTTGCGCCCGGCGCCGGGGATCAGGCTGCCGAGCGAGGCGAGCAGCGAGGGTGGCACGCGCAGGGCCATCAGCCCCCGCCGCAGGGCGACGTCGCGCGGGGTCGGGTCGAGGAACCAGCCGAGCAGGCGTGGCCGCGCATCGGGGCGGCGCTCGGAGAACTCGGCGCAGAAGGCGCCGTAGCGCTCGACGTCGGCGATCAGTCGCGCCCGTGGCTTCTCGTCCTCGTGGACGCCGCTCGCCGCGGGTAGGTAGCGCGGCGCGCAGCCGGCGGCGACGAGGCGGTAACCGAGCTCGATGTCCTCGATCGCCGGCAGGTCGGTGGCGAAGCCGCCGACCTCGCGCAGCGCCGCGCGCGGGGCGGAGAAGTTGCCGCCGTAGGTCTCCGGCCAGTCCAGCCGCTTCTCGCCGAGCTCGGCGTAGCGCTGGTTCCAGGCGGCGGCGTGGGCGTGGCCGAACCAGTCGCGCGCCTCGGGATCGGGCTGGGTCAGGGGAGCGATGCCGAGCGTCAGCGGGTTCTCGCGGTGGGCGGCGAGGTGGGCGGCGACCAGCTCCGGACCGGCGACCACGTCGTCGTCGATGAAGGCGCAGACGGCGCCGCGGGCGGCCTCGATCCCGGCGTTGAGGGCAGCCGACTTGCCGCCCTTCTCCAGCTTCAGCAGGCGCAGCTCGAACGGCGTCTGCGCCGCCTCGACCATCGCCGCGGTGCCGTCGCCGGAGCCGTCGTCGGCGACGATCACCTCGAAGCTGGCCGGGTCGGCGCTCTGGGCGGCGAGCGCGTCGAGGCAACGCCGCAGCATCGCCTCGCGGTTGTGGCTGGCGATGATCAGGCTCAGCTCAGGGGCAGGGGAGCTCATAGCGGTACCGCCCCCTCCATGAACAGCAGCGAGATGCCGCCGGCCGTCTCCTGCGCGCTGCTGGTGATGTCGACGTGGGTCAGCGCCCACCATTCGTAGCGGTCGACGCTCTTGCGCACGCCGCGCCAGAAGGCGATCCGGCGGATGAAGTGCAGCCAGATCATCTTCCGCCCCTCGCCCGGCAGCAGCCGCCCGAGCGGGGCGAGCAGGGCGGCGGGGACGCGCAGGTTGACGGCGATCCGGCGCAGTTCCAGCTCGACCCGGCCGGCGCCGTGGCTCCAGTCCAGCAGTTCGGTGAGGCGGTTCGGGTAGCGGCGGGAAAGCTCGACGTGCATCGTGCCCTGGCGGGTCGCGTCGCGCAGCGTCGCCCGCGTGCCCTTGCGTTTGTCGTCGTGGATCCCGTGCGCCTGCGGTAGGAAGCGCGGCACGTAGCCGCGTTCGCTCAGCCGCAGGGCGATGTCGAAGTCGAAGGCGACGACCAGGTCGGTGGCGATGCCGCCGGCGTCGAGCAGGGCCTGGCGGGGGAAGGAGACGTTGGCGCCGAAGCAGTCGGTCCAGTTGGCCTGGCGCCCGGCGAGGTTCTCGTAGTGCTCGGCCCAGCCGCGCGAGACGGCCAGCGCGAACCAGTCGTCGTCGGCGATCGGGGCCTGGGTCAGCGCCCCGATCCCGATCGTGCGCGGGTTCTCGCGGTGGCCCTCGATATGCGCCTCGATCAGGGTCGGCGAGCAGATGATGTCGTCGTCGAGGGTGAGCACGACCGGCGCCGCGGCGGCCTCGATCCCGGCGTTCTGCGCGCTCGGCTGACCGGCCTTGTTGAGCCGTAGCTGGCGCAGCGCGTAGGGGACGTCGATCCCCTCGACCAGCTCGGCGGTGCCGTCGCTGGAGCCGTCGTTGACGACGACCACCTCGAAGCTGTCGGGGTCGGCGGTCTGCTGCGCCAGCGTGTCGAGACAGCGGTGCAGCATCTGGGCCCGGTTGTGGGTGGCGATGACGACGCTCAGCTCTGGCACAGCCGCGCCTCCTCGTAGACCTGCTCCAGTCGCGCCGCCCAGGCGCTGGGGCTGTAGTGGCGCTCGGCAAAGGAGCGGGCGCGAACCCCGAGGGCGCGGCGCTCGCCCGGGTCCCCGAGCAGTCCGGCGATCGCGGCGGCGATGCCGGCGCCGTCGTCGGCGACCCGGAAGGGCGACTGCGGCTCGAGGCCGAAGCCTTCGGCGCCGAGGCCGGTGGTCACCACCGCCTTCTCGCGCGCCAGCGCCTCCAGCACCTTCATCCGCATCCCGCCGCCGCTGCGCACCGGCGCGGCCACCACCGCGGCTTCCTGCAGATGTGGCTCCATGCTGGGGGCATCGGCGACGACCTCGATACCCGGCCCGGCGAGGTCGCGAACCTCCGGCGGCGGGGCGCTGCCGACCAGCCGCAGGCGCGCCCCGGGCTGGCGCTCGCGCACCGCCGGCATGATCTCCCTCGCCAGCCAGCGGGCCGCGTCGCGATTGGGCAGGTGGGCGAAGGTGCCGGTGAAGAGGACCGTGTCCGCTTGCTCGCGGGCGGGGTCGCAGGGCGGCGGCAGGATCATCCCGTAGGGGTTGACGCGAACCCGCGAGGCCAGCCCCGGTGCCTGCCGCGCCACCGCCTCCTCGTCCCCCGCGGTGAAGACCTGGAGCAGGTCGAAGCGCTCCCAGGCCGCCGGCAGGAACTTGTCCCAGCGCTTCCAGTCCTGTTCGCGCAGCCAGCGCTGCGGCCGTTCGGACGGGCGTGGCGAGCCCCACTGGCTGGCCGGGGCGCGGACCGCCTCGTGCTCGGTCAGCACGGTCGGGACGCCGGCGGGGTAGCGCAGCACCGCGACCGGGTTGTCCTCGACCGCGACCACGTCGAACCGGCGGGTCCGCGCCAGCTGGTCGAGCAGCGGCTGCAGGCCGGCGGCGCCGCAGACGACGCGCCAGGGCCAGCGCCCGCGCGCCCAGCTCGCGGCGAGCTCGCCGCGGACGCGCCAGCGGCGCCGGGCCGAGCGCGAGCGGCGGCGGTCGAGCAGGTGGGCGTCGAGCCCGGAAGCGAGCAAGCGCTCGGCCGCCTCGGCCTGGCCGGGGTCTTCGCCGTAGCTGGCGAGCAGGGTGACCTCGTGGCGCTCCTGCAGGCCCTGGAGCTGCGCCGCCAGCAGCTTCGGGATCGCGCCGACGCCGCCGGCGTCGGGGACCATCGAGGTGACGAGCAGGATGCGCATCAGGCGGGGGAGGGATCGCTCGGTCGTTGACCCTGCAGCCGCCCGAGCAGGCGGTTGAGGCCGACCCGCCGCTGCGGGAAGAGGAACCAGATGGCGAGCCTGCGGGCCAGCGGCCGCGGCGCCACCACCATCGCCGCGAACCAGGCGACGAACATCGCCTTCATCGCCCCCGAGGCGTTGCCACGGCGGCGGCTCGCACGGGCGGCGTCGCGGAGGAGGCCGACGGCGTTGTCGCCGCTGAACGGGTGCCGGGCGGGCTCCAGTCGCAGCGAGATCATCCGGTTGGCGAGGTCGGCGAGCGAGAGGATCTCCCGCGGGTGCGGCAGCCCCAGGCGATCGGCCAGCTTCAGCAGCTCGGCCGAGGTGGAGGCGGAGAAGAGGATCGTCTCGCGCAGGTGGTGGAGGTCGAGCTCGGCCCTCTGGGGCTCGTAGTTGTTGGCGCCGTGGATCCGGTAGGAGCCGCCGACCGAGCCGAGCGAGACGACCGGGCCGAGCAGCGCCATCAGGTGGACCAGGTACCAGTCGGCGCAGGTCCGGAACTCATCCTCGGGGATTGGCAGGATCCGGCGCAGGGCGTCGGCGCGGAAGGCGTTGGCGCTGGTCGCCATCCAGGCCAGGTCATAGGGCGAGGAGAGCTCCGCCAGGCGCACGTCGCCGTCGGGCATCGGCACGTGGTCGGGCGGCTTGATCTCGCCGGTGGGCTTGCCCTCGGCGTCGATCACATCCATCCGGAACTGGACCTTGACGGCATCCGGCGCGGCCGCGAAGGCGGCCGCGACCTCGGCCGCCGCCTCGGGGCGGAGGACGTCGTCGGCGTCGAGGAACATCACGATGTCGCCCCGGCAGCGCTCGGCGCCGAGGTTGAGCGCCGAGGCCTGGCCGCCGTTCTCCTTCAGCACCACCGCCACCCGGTCCTCGTAGTCGCGCAGGACCTGGCGGGAGTCGTCGCTGGAGCCGTCGTCGATCACGGTCACCGTGACCCGCTCGTGGGTCTGGGCGCAGGCACTCTCGATCGCCGCCGGCAGGTAGCGGGCGTAGTTGTAGTTGTCGATGACGATGTCGACCGCGAGGTCGGCGCCGGGGTTCATGGGGATTCTTCGGCAGCCGGAATCCAGGCCTTGACTTCTCGGAAGGGCCTTTCAGGCGTGGCGCTGTCCTGCTTGAAGAGGGTGGCGGTGACCGGGACCGGCGCCGCCGCCGTGGGGGCGTTGGGCCCGCTGTCGACGACCTCGACGACGACCTTCTCGCCGGGCGCGAGCTCGAGCTCGCGCGAGGCGCTGCCGCCGTTGCCGAACTCGACCTCGAGCCGGTAGGAGGAGTCCTCGCGCTCGCCGCTGCCGACCCCGATTCGGGCCCCGGGGTCGCCGGCGATCGTCGCCGGCTGGATCCAGAGCTCGGTGTAGCCGATCGCCTGCTTGGCCCCCAGCGGGGTGAAAGCGAGCACGATCGCGGCGAGGATCGCCGCGATGCCGAGCAAGACCAGCGCCGCCTGGGCGCCGTTGACCCGCAGCGGCGCGGTGCGCCCGAGCGGGGCGGTGTAGCGGCGCGGGCGTCGCAGTGCCGCCGCCCGGCAGGAGCCGAGCACGACGAGCAGCAGCAGCAGCGTCCACCAGCCGGCCCGGATCCCGCCCGGCAGGTAGTTGAGCGGCAGCGCCCCCAGGGCCAGCACCGCGAGGCTGAGACCGAGGCTGAACAGCGCGAACTGGCGCGGCTCGATCCGGCGCCGGGCGAAGATCGCGGCGGTGACCCCGTAGCCGGTCAGGAACAGCGCCAGCGGCGCCGCGAACAACAGGCTGAGTACCGATACCGGCAGGAGAAAGGCGAGCAGGGCGCAGAGCCAGGCCAGCCAGACGACGATGCGCAGGTCCCCGTGCCCCCTCATCGCTGCGGCCCCAGGTCGAAGACCGTGATCGGTCCGTTGCTGTAGATGCGGGAGATGCCCGGGATCGCGTCGAACTTGTCGACGACGCTGCGCGGCCGCAGCGGTTCGTCGCGGTCGCGGCGGGAGAAGTAGTAGCCGCGCAGGGTGTCGGAGGCGACCTCGCGGCGGTCGACGGCGATGTAGCGGATCTCGTTTTCGCGCAGCAGCGGAATCATCCAGCTCGCCAGCGCCTCTTCGTCGAGGATGTCTTCGACGTCGGGCGAGGCGCCCTCGTAGGCGAGCTTGCCGCCGCTGTCGAGCAGCAGGGCGGCGTCGGCGGTGCTGGCGGCGAAGCGGGCGTCGTCGGGGAGGTCACGGGCCCACTCGGCCAGCGCCAGCGGCGGCGAGGAGATCGTCGCCCCCGCGGTCGAGATCTTCAGCGGCCGGGCTAGCTGCGAGTCCCAGGGCCAGCCGGTGATCGCGCCGCCGACCAGGACCAGGCCGATCCCGGCCGCCAGCAACGGCCGCGCCCAGCGCTGGCGTCCCCAGCGCCCCAGCGCCGCCACCGCGGCGAGGGCGGCGACGAAGGCGAGGCCGACGAAGAGGAACTCGCTGAGCCGGTTGCCGGTCTCCCAGGCGGGCGGGACGAGGCGCAGGACGAGGGTGCCGAAGAAGGCGATCGCGGCCAGACCGAAGAGCAGCGCGAACGGCTCACGGCGGTAGCGGCGCCAGAGCGCCAGCAGGCCGAAGGGCGCGGCGGCGGCCAGCAATGCCACCGCCAGCAGCGCCACTCCGCGGGCCGGCAGCGGGGTCGGGGCGACGTTCGAGTTGCCGCCCTGGAACAGCCCGCGCGGCTGGTCTTCGCCGCCGATCGTGTTGCCGATCGCGTCGAAGGCGTCGCTCAGCACCGGGGTCAGGTAGCCGACCGTGGAGCTGGCGACGACGAACAGCCAGGCGGTGGCGAGGGCGATGGCGAAGATCGCCAGCGGCCAGGGATTGGGCGGCGTCCACCTGCGGTGCACGTACCAGTAGGCAAGCGAGAGCCCGACCAGGACCACCGCCACCGCATAGGAGGTGAGGTGGTGGGTGACGACGATTGCCAGCGTCGCCAGCACGACCGGCGCCGCCCAGGTGCGCAGCGCCTCCCTCGGCGCCGCTTCGCGCTCGGCCAGGGCCATCATCGCCAGCAGCAGCAACGGCAGGGCCAGCGACTCGTAGGAGAACTGCGCCCCCCAGTAGAGGAAGTTGAAGTTGCCGGCGTAGATCGCCACCCCGAGCCCGGCGACGCGGGCCGAGCCGCTGACCCGGTGGAAGAGCAGGAAGAGGGCGGCGACGAGGACGAGGCGGGCGGCGCCGACCACGATCACCCCGGCGGTGTAGCTGGAGAGGCCGCTGATCTTCATCAGGGCCGAGGCCGCTCCCTCCAGCCCCGGGTAGTACGGCGTCACCTCGAGGAACGGGTTTTCGCGGAAGAGGTGGTGGTGCTCGGCGATCTGGTTGGCGTTGAAGGCGTGGACCAGCTCGTCGGAGAAGGTGTAGAGCGGCGCGTCGCGGAAGACCTTGACGCAGTAGAGCGAGAGCCCGAGCAGGCAGACGAGGGCGAGCCGTTCGCGCGGGCTGGCCTCCTCGCCGGTCAGCCGGTAGAAGATCGGCAGGGCGAGGATCAGGATCCCGGCCCAGTAGAGCAGCGGGGTGGGGGAGATCGTCGCCCGCGCCAGCGCGTCGGCGAGCGAGCAGACCAGCAGCCCGACCCCGGTGGCGAGAAAGATCGGCGCTAGATGGCCGAGATCACGGGAGCGGGGGGGAGCCTCCATGGTCGGAAACTAGCGGCGCGGCGGCCGCTCGGCCCGTCTCCGGACCGGCTGCCAGACCCGTCTCAGACGGCGGAGGCGCTTGCCTCGGCTTTGGCCTCGGCCTCGATCTTGGGGCGGTGCTCGGAGTGGATGCTGCGGCGCCGGCGCGACTCCTTGATGATCGTGCCGAGGACGCGGAACCCGTCGCGGAACGTCTTCAGGTTGCTCTCGCCGTGGATCCGCTCCTCCTCGTAGCTCGGGACCTCGGTGATTTTCATCCCGGCCCCGGCGATGCGGAGGTTGATCAGGGTCTCGACCTCGAAGCCCGGGACGTCGAGCGAGATGAACGGCAGGCAGCGCGCCCAGAAGGCGTTGTAGCCGTAACAGAGGTCGGTGAAGTGGGTCCCGTGCAGGAGGTTGGCGGTGCCGCTGAGGCAGGTGTTGCCGAGCTTGCGGGTCCAGGTGATGTCGGCGCTGCCGCCGCCGTCGAGGTAGCGCGAGCCCTTGGCGAAGTCGGCGCCCGCCTCGAGCGCGGCGACGAAGGCCGGGATCTCGGCCGGGTCGGCGGAGCCGTCGGCGTCGAGCATCACGATCAGGTTGCCGGTGACGGCGGCGAAGCCGGTGCGGAAGGCGTCGCCCTTGCCGCGGCCGCTCTGGGTGGTGACGCGGATCTCGGGGTAGGCGCGGCGGGCGGCCTCGACGGTGTCGTCCTTGGAGTTGCCGTCGACCAGGATCACCTCGTGCAGGCCCTCGGGCAGCCGCTCCAGCACCTGGCCGATGTTCTTGCCCTCGTTCATCGCCGGGACGACGACGCTGATCTTGGTGCTGCGGGTGGCGCGGCGGTCGGGGCCGTTGTAAGGAGTCGTGTTGCGGGCGGCGAGCGCGTCGACCTCGATCAGCGGCACGCCGCCGACCCGGTTCGGGGTCACCGCCTGCGCCTCGAGCAGGTCGAGCGGGCGGGGGAGAAGGCTGACCGGGACGCCGATCGACTTGAAGGCGCGGACCAGTTGCAGCAGGCCCTCGTCGTCGGCGTGCTGGCTGGAGATGACGACGCGGTCGGCGTGGTAGCGCTCGACCACCTCGAGCGCGTCGACCCGGCCGGCGTCGCCGGCGTCGCGCTCGCTTGGCGGCACGGTGCCGACGACGGTCGCGTACTCGGCCAGCGGGGCGTAGGCGCGGAGACGCTCGCTGGTCGACTCGTCGCCGACCAGGACCCAGCGCTCGGGCCGGTCGAACCGCTGCAGGTAGGGGCCGATCAGGGCACGCGAGGCGGTGTCGATGGCGACGAAACCGGCCCAGAGGGCGAGCTGCTCGGGGGCGCTGATCGAGGTCATCAGCGAGGCGGCCCAGGCGAAGAGGGCGGCGACGACGAGGCGGATCACCGGCCAGCCGGCACCGTCCTCGCGGCCCAGCGCGCCCTTGCTCGGGGCGGAGCCGTAGACACCGAGGGCGCCGTAGACGAGGACCAGGACCAGCGGGGCAACCGGCAGGGCGGGGAAGACGGCGGCACCGCCGAGCAGCGCGATCGCGGCCAGGGCGACCGAGGAGGAGGCGAAGTCGATGACGGGAAGTAGCCACCAGGCGGCGCCGCGGCGGGCCATCGGCATCGCGCCCAGGGTGGGCCGGTCCTGGACGACGGCTTCCTGACGAGAGAGCCGGGCCGGGAATGGAGCACTAAGGGGAAGGTCGCTGGGAGTTCGCATTTTCTTTCAGTGGGCCCTGTTTTCTAAAGGCGTGCGGTGGATAGGAGTTGCGCTGAACTGGACTCCCTATCGGCAACGGTTTGGGATCACGTTAGTCAGGGCAAAAAATCCCAGACGCCGTCTGAGATTACGGCATGTGCACTGGAAAAATCGAGTTATCCGACAGCCGGCGAGACCGGCGGTCGCCCGCCTACAGCTCGTAGGCGGCGGCCAACTCCGGGTCCTTGGCGGCCAGCATCTCGGCCAGCTCGACCATCACCTTGCACTGCTTCCAGGTCGCGTCGTCCTGCATCTTGCCGTCGATCATGTGGACGCCGCGGCCGTCGGGGATCGCCTCCAGCACTTTCTTGGCGAACTTGACCTCGTCGACCGGCGGGCTGAAGACCTTCTTGGCGATGTCGATCTGGACCGGGTGCAGCGACCAGGCGCCGACGCAGCCGAGCAGGAAGGCATTGCGGAACTGATCCTCGCAGGCGATCACGTCCTTGATGTCGCCGAACGGCCCGTAGTACGGAAGGA
>DASUNU010000127.1:0-17008 GCA_036276995.1 Solirubrobacterales bacterium | reverse complement strand
CGGCTTTACGCGGCTGGCCCCGATCGGCGCCGCGCACACCCAGACCTGAGGAGAGATCGATGAAGCACCCGAGGAAGGCGATAGTCCTGGCGGCCGCGCTGGTCGCAGCCGCGGCCCTGGCGGCCTGCGGCGGCGACGGCGAGAGCAGCGACGTCGTCAGCGGCCAGTTCGAGCTCGTGCCGGGCGCCCCCGCCGCCTACAAGGGGCTAGCGGGCGAGGCCAGCCTGGAGCGAGCCGACGGCAGGAGCACCGCCTCGCTCAGCCTCACCGGCCTGGAGCCGAAGACCGCCTACGTCGCCCACCTGCACACGCAGGGCTGCGACCAGCCCGACCCAGGCGGGCCGCACTTCCGGTTCGACCTCGGCGGCGGCGTCGAGCCGCCGAACGAGATCCACCTCGAGTTCAGCTCCGACGCCGCCGGCGCCGGCGAGGCGAGCGCCAAGAGCACGCGCGAAGTCCCGCCCGGCGAAGCCGGCTCGGTCGTCCTCCACGAAGCCGGCGAAGAGCACGACCAGACGACCGCGGGCGCGGTGGTGACCGGCGAGGCTCTGCTGGTCCACGAAGGGGAGGACCATTCCGAGGGCTCGGACTCACACGAGGGCGGGGGTGAGGAGGCGAGTGCCCCGGCGAAGATTGCCTGTGCGGAACTTGAAGGCACCCCCGGCGCTGGCGCCACCGCTGACGCCCCGACCGTGGTCGTCCGCAACGGCGAGCCTGCAGGCGGGGTCGAGGAACTCGAGTTCAGCGCCGGCGAGCGGATCCAGTTCAACGTCGAGTCCGACGTCGCCGACGAGATCCACGTCCACGGGTACGACCTCTCCCAGAACGTCGCCGCCGGGGGCAAGGTCAGCTTCGACTTCCCGGCCGATATCGAAGGCATCTTCGAGGTCGAGCTCGAGCAGCGCGGGGTGCAGATCGCCGAGCTGCGGGTCAACCCATGAGCTGGCTGCCGTCAGCGCACGCGCTGGTCGTCAGGGAGGACCTGCCGATACCCGCCTGGCTCTTCGCCTGGGGGGCCTCGATCGTCCTCATCGTCTCTTTCTTTGCGCTCTCGGCGGCCTGGCGTAAGCCGCGCTTCGAGCAGGACGGCTGGCGCCCCTTCGGGGGGGGCGCCGCATACGCCCTGGTCAGCCTCCCGGTCCAGGTCCTCTGTGGCCTCATCGGCGTCTTCCTCTTCGGGGTTGCGATCTACGCCGGCCTGCGCGGCACCGAAGCCCCGGACCGCAACTTCATCCTCACCTTCCTCTTCGTCACCTGCTGGCTCGGTTTTCCGCTCTTCTCGGCCCTGCTGGGCGACGTCTTCCGCCCCTTCAACCCCTGGCGCGCGGTCGGCCGCGCCGCCGGCGCCGGCTTCCGGCTGGTCGCCGGCCAGCGCTCCGCGCACCTCGCCTACCCGGAGAAGCTGGGCCGCTGGCCGGCCGCCATTGGCCTCGTCGCCTTCGTCTGGCTGGAGGTGGTCTACGGCGGCAGCAACGGGGTCGCGGTCGGCCTCGAACCCGCGACCGTCGCCCACGCCGCCCTCTTCTACAGCGCCTACACGCTGGCGATGATGGCTCTGTTCGGGGTCGAGGAGTGGTGCGAACGGGGCGAGATCTTCTCCGTCTACTTCGGCATGTTCTCCCAGCTCGGCAGCTTCGCGGTCGAGGACGGGAGACTCGGCCGCCGCCGCCCCCTGGCCGCCGCCACGCACTGGGCGACCCTGCCGGGCTCGGCCGCGGTGGTGATCGCCTCGATCGCCACGACCAGCTACGACGGCGCCTCCGAGGGGGCCTTCAAATCGGCGATCGACAGCACCTTCGAGTGGTTCGTGGATCGCGGCGCCGGCCTGCTCGCCGCCCAGCGCATCACCGACACGATCTTCATGCTCGCTTGCTTCGCCGGCGTCGCCCTCGTCTACATGCTCGGGGTGCGGGGGATGAGAACCGTGCGCGGCGCCCCCTCGCTGACCCAGCTCCGCGTCGGCTTCGCCCACACCCTGATCCCGATCGCGCTCGCCTACCTCGTCGCCCACTACTTCAGCTTCTTCGTCTTCCAGGAGCAGGCCCAGTTCACCTACCTGCTCTCCGACCCGCTCGGCACCGCCTCCACTGACCTCTTCGGCACCGCCTCGGCCGGAGTCGACTACAAGGTCCTCAGCGCCAACGCGATCTGGTACGTCCAGGTCGGCGCGCTGATCGTCGGCCACGTGCTCGGCCTCGTCCTCGCCCACGACCGCGCCCTCGTCTACTGGCGCGACTACCGTCAGGCGACCCGCTCCCAGTACTGGATGCTCGCCGTGATGGTCGCCTTCACCTGCTTCGGCCTCTACCTTTTGTCCGTGGCAAATGCATGACCCTGCCCCTCGCCCACGTCGGCCACTACCTCTGGGTTTTCTACCTGCTCCCGGTCGTCTTCGTGGTCTTAGCGATCATCAAGACCACGCTCGCTGAGAGGCGTAGGAAAAGAGACGACCCACCCGGTGGGTGACCCCAGGGGAGGGACCGAGAACGAATACCTCGCCCGCAGGTTCCTCCCCTGGGGTCAGGCCCCGCCGGGCCGCAAACCTCAGTCCCTAAAGAATCTCGGCCAGCCGCTGCTCGAGCCGCGCCGAGATCTCGTCCCGCACCGGCCCCTCGGCCAACCGTTCGACCAGCGACTCGAGGAATCCTTCGATGATCAGCGCCTTGCCCGCCGCCGAGTCGAGCCCGCGCGAGGTCAGGTAGAAGAGCTGCTCCTTGTCGACCTGGGCGATCGCCGCCGCGTGGGTGCAGCGGACGTCGTCGGCGAGGATCTCCAGGCCCGGGATCGCGTCGGCGTGGGCCTCGGTCGAGAGCAGCAGGTTGCGGCTCTCCTGGAAGGCGTCGGTGTTCTGGGCGCCGGGGTCGACCTTGATCATCCCGCGCCAGACCGCGGTCGAGCCGGCCGCGAGCACGCCACGGAAGGCGAGGTCGGAGTTGGTGTTGGGCGCCGCGTGCTCCTGGGTGGTGTCGTAGTCGAGGTGCTGGCCGGGGCCGCCGGCGTAGCCACCGGTGACGCGGGCTTCGGAGCCCGGGCCGGCCAGCTTCGTCTCCATCCGCACCTTGCCGCGGGCCGAGCCGAAGCCGAGCGCCGCCCAGTCGAGCTGGCCGTCGCGCTCCACCTGGGCGCGCTGAGTGGCGAAGATCCAGGCCCGCTCGGAGATGTCCTGGGTGTTGACGTAGCGCAGCGTCGCCGCCTGGCCGACGCTCAGCTCGACCACCGAGTTGAGCAGCCCGTCGACCTCGTCGCCGGGTGAGGACCAGTGCTCCCAGACCTCCGCCTCGGCGCCCTCCTCGAGCACGACCAGGGTGCGCCAGCCGACCGCGGCGCCGTCGCGCTCGACCGGGACCTCGATCCGGATCGGCTCGGCGACGATCACGCCGCGCGGCACGTAGACCAGGACGCCGTCGCGCCAGCTCGCCTCGTTGCGGGCGACGAAGGGATCCTCGGCGGGGACCAGGGAGCCGAGATGCTGCTCGAGCAGCGCAGCGTGGGAGCCGAGCGCCTCGGCCAGCGGCAGCACCGTCGCGCCCTCGGCGCCGGCGATCTCCGCCTCGGCGCCGCTTGGCTCGTAGGAGTCGAGCTCCAGCCCCGAGAGGTCGGTGAATTCCCAGCCCTTCGACTTCTGATCGGGCAGGGGGAGGCTCTCCGTGAGAGAGGCGCCCTGCTGGCGCCTCTCCGAAAGCCAAGCGGGTTCGGTCGCCAGCTCAGCCAATTGAGCCCTCCATCTGCAGCTCGATCAGCCGGTTCAGCTCGACCGCGTACTCCATCGGCAGCTCCTTCGTAACCGGCTCGATGAAGCCGTTGACGATCATCTTCGAGGCCTCCTCCTCATCGAGCCCGCGGGTCTGCAGGTAGAAGAGCTGCTCGTCGCCGATCTTGGAGACGGTCGCCTCGTGGCCGACGTCGGCGTCGTTCTCGTCGATCCGGATCGTCGGGTAGGTGTCCGAGCGCGAGTCTTCGTCCAGTAGGAGCGCGTCGCAGACCACCTTCGAGCGCGACTCGGTCGCCCCGTCGGCGACCTCGAGCAGGCCGCGGTAGGTCGAGCGGCCCCCGTCCTTGGAGATCGACTTGGAGAAGATCGAAGACGAGGTCTTCGGCGCCCCGTGGATGATCTTGCCGCCGGCGTCCTGGTGCTGGCCGTTGCCGGCGAAGGCGATCGAGAGGATCTCGCCGTGGGCTTCGGGCCCGAGCAGGTAGATCGACGGGTACTTCATCGTCAGCTTCGAGCCGAGGTTGCAGTCGACCCACTCCATCGTCGCCTTTTCGTGCGCGACCGCGCGCTTGGTGACGAGGTTGAAGACGTTCTGCGACCAGTTCTGCACGGTCGTGTAACGGACCCGAGAGCTCGGCTGGCAGACGATCTCGACCACGGCCGAGTGCAGCGAGTCGCTGGAGTAGACCGGCGCCGTGCAGCCCTCGATGTAGTGGACGTCGGCGCCCTCCTCGCAGATGATCAGCGTCCGCTCGAACTGGCCCATGTTCTCGGTGTTGATCCGGAAGTAGGCCTGCAGCGGCATCTCGACCTTGACCCCGGCGGGGACGTAGACGAAGGAGCCACCCGACCACACGGCCGAGTTCAGCGCCGCCAGTTTGTTGTCGTTGGGGGGGATCACCGTCGCCCAGTACTGGCGCACCAGGTCCTCGTGCTCGCGCAGGGCCGTGTCCATGTCGGTGAAGATCACGCCCTGGGCCTCGAGCTTCTCGTTGACCTGGTGGTAGACGACCTCGGACTCGTACTGGGCGCCGACGCCGGCGAGGAATTTGCGCTCCGCCTCGGGGATGCCGAGCCGGTCGAAGGTGTTTTTGATGTCGTCCGGGACCTCGCTCCAGTCGCGGCTGTTCTTCTCCGAGGCGCGGACGAAGTAGTGGATGTCTTCGAAGTCGATCTGGTCGAGGTCGCCGCCCCATTTCGGGGTCGGGCGCTGTTCGAAATGTTCCAGCGATTTGAGCCGGAAGTCACGCATCCACTGCGGCTCTTCCTTGAAGTCGGAGATCGTTTCGACGATCTCGCGCGAGAGACCCTTCGGAGCTTTGTAGGCGTAGCCCGACTCCGGGTCGTTGAAGCCGAACTTCTCTTTGTAGTCGGCGTTGAGGCCGGCCAGTTCTCTTTTCTCTGCGACTACCTCGGGCGTTGCCATGTCAGGAGACCTCCAGGGTGATGGTGTCGTCCTCGATGGCTATCGGGAACGTTTGCACCGGGCGGAAGGCTGGGAGCGTCTTCGGCCTGCCGGTGGTCAGGTCGAAGAGGGAGCCGTGGCGGGGGCACTCGACCGTGCACGCCGCCTGGTCGAACTCGCCCTCGGCGAGCGGCCCATCGTCGTGGGAGCAGCGGTCCTCGATCGCGTAAAGCGCGCCCTCGCAGTTGAAGACGCCGATCTTGACCCCGTCGTGTTCGACCAGGCGCATCTGCCCGGGCTGCAGCTCGGCGGCAGGGCATACGGCGATGGTCGTTCCAGCGGTTTCGGTCAAGAGGGTGGTTGCTCCCGGCGCGCTTGGGGCGCCAATTAGTGCGGATCGAGACGTAATCCTACTTCCGTGGTCGGATTTTAGCGGCCGGCCCCGGTCGGCCTCTTCACCGGATCGCGATGACTTTGCGGCGCTGGGGTGGTCTTATCTGCGTAAGCCACTTTCGAGGTTAGGAGAAGAGATGAGTGAGAGGACCAGCTACACCCCCGGCACCCCGTGCTGGGTCGACCTGGCGACCCCGGATATCGAGGCCGCCGCCTCCTTCTATGGCGAGCTCTTCGGCTGGGAGGTGCCGGAGCTGCCCAACTCGGCGGAAATGGGCGGATACCGGCGGGCGAAAAAGAACGGCAGGGACGTCGCCGGCGTCTACTCGCTGATGCAGGAGGGCCAGCCGCCGGCCTGGGGTACCCATGTTTCCGTCACCGATGCCGCGGCGACCCTGGACGCGGTCCGTGCGGCCGGGGGCCAGGTCCTGGTCGAGCCGATGCAGGTCGCCGACTACGGCAAGATGAGCGTCTTCGTCGACCCGACCGGCGCCGTCTGCGGGGCCTGGGAGCCGGTCGCCTTCGCTGGCGCCGAGCTGGTCAACGAGTACGGATGCTTCGGCTGGAACGAGCTCGGCACCCGTGACCCGGCACAGGCGAAGGAGTTCTACGGCGCTGTTTTCGGCTGGAGCTGGGAGGACGAGGAGTCCGAGCGAGGCGGTACCTACTCGGTCTGGAAAGTCGGCGACTCGCTGGTCGGAGGCATGCTCGACATCGCCGGCATGCTGCCGGACGAGATCCCGGCGCACTGGCTCGTCTACTTCTCAGTTGAGAACACCGACGCCGCCCTGGAGACGGTCAAGGCGGGAGGTGGCGACGTCAAATTCGGTCCGATGGAGACGCCGATCGGTCGCTTCGCCGTAGTCGGCGATCCCTTCGGCGCCGTCTTCGCGGTAATGCAGCCGAGTGAGGAGACGCTGGCGAACATGCCGTAGTCGCCGGGGTGCCGCTGCCGACTTTTCGCCACACCAGGGTGGGGCAAAGGTCGGTGGCGGCGCTAGATCGCCGCCGCTTCCGTGGGGTCGCCGGCTTCGCCCTCGTCCTCCCATTCGGCGATCTGGCCGAGACTGGCGCTCTTCACCACCTTGAGGCCGAGCATCGCGCACTTCATCCGCGTCGCCGAGATCTCGATCCCGAGCAGCTCCAGCACGTACTCCTTCGGCAGCTTCAGCAGCTCCTCGCGCGATTTACCGACCAGCTCGTCGGTCAGCAGCGAGGTCGCCGCGGTCGAGATCGCGCAGCCTTTGCCGTCGAAGGCGATCTCCGCCACCCGGTCGTCCTCGTCGAGCCGGATCGTCACCCGCTGTTCGTCGCCGCAGAACGGGTTGGTGTCCTCGAACTCGAGGTCGGGGCTGTCGAGATGGCCGAAGTTGTGCGGCCGCTTGTAGTGCTCGAGGATCTGGTCGCGGTAGAGCTCGTCCATGGCGTCGAGGCTAGCGCAGCCGTTCCGCGGTTCCTTTTCCACCATATGCGTGGTTTAGGAACCGCGCGATCCCTCTTAACGCTGAAGAGCTTTAAAGTGGCTCAGCAAACTTCGACCGGGAGGGGTCCATGTCAGTTCGCCGTTCAGTCCTGCTCACCGCGCTTGCCGCCGCTTTGGCGCTCGCTCTGCTGCCCGCCGCCTCGGCCTCGGCCAAGACCTACAAGACCGGGGTCGTCGTCAGCCTCAAAGTGCCCGCCTTCCACGGCAACGTGACCTCGAAGCGTGGAAGCTGCCTCGGCGGTCGCAAGGTGAAGCTCTATCGCTCCTACAGCGGCTCGACCACGCAGCTCGGTCAGGACACGACGAACGCCAAGGGCAAGTGGTCGATCCCGGTCAAACCGCTCTCCTCCGGCGCCTACTTTGCCAAGGTCAGCAAGAAGGGCAACTGCAAGTCCGGCAAATCGCAGATCCTCGCGATCGACTGATCGGGAGGCGCTAGAGGCCGAACACGCGGCGCGCGTCGAGCAGGCCGTCGATCAGACGGTCGATCTCCTCGCGCGTCGTGTAGATGCCGAAGCTGGCCCGGGCGGTGGCGGCGACGCCCAGTCGCTCCATCAGGATCTGGGCGCAGTGGTGGCCGGCGCGGACGGCGACGCCGTGGCGGTCGAGGATCTCGGAGACGTCGTGGGCGTGGATGCCATCGATCTCGAAGGAGACCGGACCGAGCCGCTCGGGCCCGCGCGGCGGGCCGAAGATGCGCAGGCCCGGGACCTCCGTCAGCCGCTCCAGGGCGTAGTCGGTGACCTCGCGCTCGTGCGCCCGCACCGCCTCCATCCCGAGGCCGTCGAGCCAGCGCAGCGCCGAGGCCATCCCGATCGCCTGCGTAATCGCCGGCGTACCGGCCTCGAAGCGGGCGGGGACGTCAGCAAAGGTGGTGCCCTCGCGGGTCACCTTGCGGATCATCGAGCCGCCGCCGAGGAAGGGCGGCATCTCGCGCAGCAGCTCCAGCCGCCCCCAGAGTGCTCCGATTCCGGTCGGGCCGTAGAGCTTGTGGCCGGTGACCGCGTAGAAGTCGACCCCCAGCTCGGCCACGTCGAGCGGCAGCTTCGGCGCCGACTGGGCGCCATCGGCGAGGACCAGGGCGCCGGCTGCATGTGCCTGGCGGGCGATCTCGGCCAGCGGGTTCTCGGTCCCGAGCACGTTCGAGACGTGGGTGACCGCGACCAGCTTCGGGCCGCGCTCCAGCAGCGCCGCGAAGGCCGCCATGTCGAGCAGCCCCTCGTCGTCGATCGGGGCCCAGTCGATCTCCGCCCCGACCCGCCCCGCCAGCTGCTGCCAGGGGACGATGTTCGAGTGGTGCTCCATCTCGGTCAGCAGGATGCGGTCGCCCGCCCCGACGTTGGCCTCGCCCCAGGCGCGGGCGACGAGATTGATCGCCTCGGTCGCGTTGCGGACAAAGAGGACCTCGCGCCGGTCGGCGGCGCCGAGGTGGTCGGCGACCGTGGCCCGTGCCCCCTCGTAGGCTTCGGTCGCCTCGGCCGAGAGCGTGTGCGAGCCGCGGTGGACGTTGGAGTGGTGGCGGCGCTCGTAGCGGTCGACCGCCTGGATCGAGGCCAGCACCCGCTGCGAGCTGGCACCGCTGTCGAGGTAGGCGACCGGCTTGCCGTTGACCTCCCGCTCCAGCGCCGGGAACGCTGCCCGCACCTTCGCGATCGGGAGCTCGGTGGCGGGGGAGGGGCTCTTCGTGCTCACCGGCTCCATCTCCCCATGAGGCTAGGCAGCGGCGCCCGCCTCGACCTCCTCACGGATCCAGCCGTAGCCCTTCTCCTCCAGCACGCCGACCAGCTCCGGGCCGCCTTCTTTGACGATCCGGCCCTCGAACATGACGTGGACGGAGTCGGGTTTGACCATGTGCAGGATGCGCTGGTAGTGGGTGATGATCAGCACGCCCATGTCGGGGCCGGCGAACTGGTTGACGCCCTCGGCGACGGTGCGCAGTGCATCGATGTCGAGGCCCGAGTCGGTCTCGTCGAGGACGGCGATCTCCGGCCGCAGCAGGGCCAGCTGCAGCAGCTCCATCCGCTTCTTCTCACCGCCGGAGAAACCGTCGTTGAGGTAGCGGCTGGAGAAGTCTTTGGGGATGTTGGCGAGCGCCATCGCCTCCTGGGCGGTCTTGGCGAAGTCTTTGATCTTGATCGCGTCTTCGCCGCGCGCCTCGCGCTGGGCGTTGATGATCATCCGCAGGTACTTGCTGACCGAGACGCCGGGGATCGCGACCGGGTACTGGAAGGCCATGAAGAGACCTGCCTGCGAGCGCTCGTCCGGGGCGGCCTCGGTGATGTCCTCGCCTTTGAAGACGATCGAGCCCTCGGTCACCTCCAGCGCCGGGTGACCCATGATCACGTTGGCGAGCGTCGACTTGCCGGACCCGTTCGGCCCCATCAGGGCGTGGACCCTGCCCTTCTCGACGTCGAGATCGAGGCCTTTGAGGATCTGCTTGTCCTCGACCTTGACGTGCAGGTTGCGTATCTCCAGCTCAGCCAATCTTCACTCCGTTTCTGGTTTTTCGAAAAGTCCGGTGAATCAGGCGGCGCGGACGATGTCCGCCTCGCTGCGGCCGCCGGGCTGCGAGAACTCGACCAGCTCGGCCAGGGTGGTGCCGGCCAGCGCCTTGGTCACGCCGCCCTGCACGCGCGTCCACAGCAGCTTGGTCGAACAGGCGCGGTCGCCGTCGCTTTCATGCGAGCAGAGGACTTTGCCCTCCGGGGTCTCGTGGAAGCACTCCATCGGGGCGATCTGCCCTTCCAGCGCCTCGACCACCGCGTCCATCGTGATCTCCTCGGCCGGCTTTGCCAGGCGGTAGCCGCCGTGGGCACCGCGGGTCGAGGTGACCAGGTCCGCCTTACGCAGTTTCGCGACCAGGTGCTCGAGGTAGGAGAGCGGCAGCCGCTCGGCTTCGGCGACGGTGTTGAGCGAGATCGGGGTCGAGCTGGGCTGTCGGCCCAGCTCCACCATCAGGCGCACTCCGTACTCGGCTTTGGTCGAGAACAACATCGGGTCCTAAATCCTACTGAAGCGGTCGGTTATGCCTCCGCGCCCTCTGCTGCGGCCTCCGCTTCGGCCCGGCCGAGCTCGACGTGGGCGCGGCTGTCGCTGCTCTTGATCAGGACGAGGGTGAGGACGAATCCGACCGCGGCGATCGCGGCGCCGCCGAGGAAGGCGACCTGGAAGCCGTCGGTGAGCGCCTGCGGCAGCCCGTTGCCGGACTCGAGCAGGTTCTCGGTGCGCGAGGTGGCGATCGTCGAGAGCACCGCCAGCCCGAGCGCGCCGCCGACCTGCTGCGAGGTGTTGATCAGGCCGCTGGCTAGACCCATCTCGTGCTCCTGCACCCCGGCGACAGCGGCGATCGTCGTGGTCACGAAGGAAAAGCCGAGGCCGACCGCGGCGAGCAGGGAGGGGCCGAGGATGTCGGCGGTAAAGCCGCCGCTGACCGAGATCTGGCTGAACCAGGTCAACCCGGCGAAGATGCAGAGCAGCCCGACCGCGAGTACCGGCTTGTAGCCGAATTTGGTCACTAGCTGAGAGCCGAGCCCGGCCGAGATGATGATCGTCACCGCCAGCGGCAGGTAGGAGAGGCCGGTCTTGATCGCGCTGTAGCCGAGCACCTGCTGCATGTAGAGCGAGATGAAAAAGAACATCGAGAACAGCGAGGCGCCGACCAGGACCCCGACCACGTTGGCGCCGGTCAGGGTGCGAAGGCGGAAGATCGAGAAGGGGACGAGCGGTTTGCGCGCCCGCAGCTCGATCGCGATGAAGGCGGCGAACAGGACGAGTGCGACGGCGATCAGCCCCAGCGTCCGGGTCGAGCCCCAACCCTTATCGCTGGCATCGACGACGGCGTAGACGAGGATCGAGAGCGCGGCGGTGACGGTGACCGCGCCGGCGACGTCGAAGGCGCGGGTCTCCGCCTCCGCCCGGCTCTCCGGGATCAGCCGCGGGGCGAGGGCGAAGGCGGCGAGGGCGACCGGGACGTTGACCCAGAGCACCCACTCCCAGCCGAGGCCGTCGGTGAGGATGCCGCCGAGCAGGACGCCGGCGGCGCCTCCAGACCCCGCGACCGCGCCCCAGACCCCGAGCGCCTTATTGCGCTCGGCGCCGTCGCTGAAGATCGCGGTCACGATCGAGAGCGCCGCGGGGGAGATGATCGCGGCGCCGAGGCCCTGGGCGGCGCGGGCAGCGATCAGCTGGCCCTCGGTGGCGGCGAAGCCGGCCGCCAGCGAGGCGACCGCGACCAGCATCAGCCCCGCCATGAAGACCCGCCGCCGGCCCAGCAGGTCGGCGGTGCGGCCGCCGAGCAGGAGGAAGCCGCCGAAGGTGAGCACGTAGGCGTTGACGACCCAGGGCAGGTTCTCCTGCGAAAAGTCGAGCGCGTCGCCGATCGAGGGTAGGGCGACGTTGACGATCGAGGCGTCGAGGACGACGACGAACTGGGCCGAGCAGAGCAGGACCAGCGCCAGCCAGCGTTTCTCTTGGAACTCAGTGGTGCTGGTCATAACTGGTTTGCCAGTCAATCAAACCGGTCGCGCCGCCTATGGCTCAATCAATCCGCGCCGAATCGCGTAGCGGACCAGCTCGACCCGGTCGCGCATGCCGAGCTTGCGCATCGCGTTGGCCCGGTGGTTCTCGACCGTCTTCTCAGAGAGGTGGAGGACCGCGGCGATCTCCTTGGTCGTGTTCGCCTCGGCGACCAGCTTGACGATCTCCTCCTCGCGCGGGGTCAGCTCCTCCTCGCCGCTGGAGCCGCGCTCGAGCACGTCCTTGATCAGCGTCCGCTGCGCCTCCGGAGTCAGGAACGGCTCGCCGCGCTCGACCGCGCGGATCGCGGCCAGCAGGTCGGTGTCGGCCTGGGCCTTCAGCACGTAGCCGGAGGCGCCCGCTTTCAGCGCCTCGAACAGGTAGCGCTCGTCGTCGTGCATGGAGAGGATCAGGACCGCGACCTCGGGCGCCTGCTGCTTGATCTCGCGCGTCGCCTGCAGCCCGGTCAGCTTCGGCATTTTCACGTCGAGGATCGCCAGGTCGGGCCGCTCGCGCACCGCCAGCTCGCGCGCCGCGGCGCCGTCGGCAGCCTCGGCCACGACCTCGATGTCGGGCTGGCGCTCCAGCAGCAGCCGGATCCCGGAGCGGACGATCCCGTGGTCGTCGGCGATCAGCACCCTCATTGCGGTGATTCTCCCGGCACCGTCAGTCGCACCGTGGTGCCGCGCTCGGGCCGCGACTCGATCGTCAGTTCGGCCCCGATCAGCAGCGCCCGCTCGCGCATCCCGGCGATCCCAAGCCCGCCCTCGGCCTCGTCGAAGGCGAAGCCGCGCCCGTCATCGGCGGCGGTTAGCTCGACGCCACCGCCATCGAGCCGGCGCAGCCGCACCTCGATGCGGCCGGCGCCGCTGTGGCGGGCGGCGTTGGAAAGCGCCTCCTGGGCGACCCGGTAGACGACCAGTTGAGCGTCGTCGCCGAGCCCCGAGAAGTCCCCATCGGCCTCGAACTCGGCTGCGATCTCGCCCCGCGCCAGCTGCTCCACCTGGCCCGCGACCGCCGCCGCCAGGCCGAGGTCGTCGAGCGCGGTCGGCCGCAGCTGGCGGGCCAGCGAGAGCAGCTCGCGCATCGCCTGGTTGGCGAGCGCCTTGGTCTCGGCCAGTTCCGCCTCCAGCGCCGGCGGTGCCGCCTCGCGCGCCGCCTCCAGGCGCAGCAGCAGCCCGGTCAGCGACTGGTTGACCTCGTCGTGGAGGTCGCGGGCGACCCGCGCCCGCTCCTGCTCCTGGGCCTGCAGGGCGGCCGACCCGGCCCGCCGCCGCTCCGCTTCCAGCCGCCGCATCATTCGCAGGAAGGCGAGCTCGAGCCGCTCCACCTCCTCGGTCTCGCCGATCCCGTCGATCGAGGAGGGCAGGGCGCCGGGGCGGGCGAGGTCGACCTTCTCCATCTCCTCGATCAGCCGCTCCAGCGGCCCGAAGCGGCTGTTGAGCCGCCAGAGGGCGAGCCCGAGCGCGACCACGGCCAGCGCCAGCGCGACGATCACGACCAGGGTCATCGGCCAAGCCTAGAAGCCCCTGGGTGGTGGACCGGGACAGATGGGGGTTGGTCCCTATGGTCAAGCGCCCTCGCCGGGGGAATACTTCATGGCTCCAATTTCGACCTTAGGAGCAGCGACCTCTTCATGAAGACCACCAAGCAGTCCACCTTTGGCGCCACCCTGAGGACGACGATCCTGCTGGCGACCCTCTCGGGCCTGCTGGTCGTGATCGGCGCCCTGATCGGCGGCCCCAGCACCGCCGGCCTCTTCCTCGGCATCGCCCTGCTGATCAACCTTGGCTCCTACTTCTTCAGCGACAAATTGGCGCTGAAAATGAGCGGTGCCAAGCCGATCGAGGAGTCGGAAGCGCCGCGGCTCTACCAGATCGTGCGCGAACTGACGACCCGCGCGGAGCTGCCGATGCCGCGCCTCTACATGATCCCCCAGGAGCAGCCGAACGCTTTCGCCACCGGCCGCAACCCCAAGCACTCGGCCGTGGCGGTGACCCAGGGGATCACCAAGCTGCTCTCCGAGGACGAGCTGCGCGGCGTGCTCGCGCACGAGCTCGCACACATCCGCAATCGCGACATCCTGATCCAGTCGGTGGCCTCGGCGATCGGCGCCGCGATCACCTACCTCGCCTACATGTTCATGTGGTTCGGCAACGACGACGAGTCGCCGCTCAGCATCGTCGCCTCGCTGGCGATGGTCCTGCTGGCGCCGATCGCGGCCAGCATCATCCAGCTCTCGATCTCGCGCCAGCGCGAGTACGCGGCTGACGCCGGCGGCGCCGAAATCTGCGGCAACCCGGAGTCGCTGGCGAGCGCCCTGCTGCGGCTCGAGCAGGGGGCGGCGGCGATGCCGATGCAGGTCAACCAGGCCGCCGAGCCGCTCTACATCGTCAAGCCCTTCTCGGGCAAGGGCATCGCGGGCCTCTTCTCGACCCACCCCCCGATCGAGGAGCGGGTCAAGCGCCTGCGCCAGATGCGCCCCAGCTTCAGCTAGGAGAGGGATTGCACCCACGCGTCTGCTCTGGTGTCCCATATAGGGGTGCAGGAGCAGACGCGTGGCGTTTAGCTAGTAGCCGCGCAGGTCCTCGCAGGCGATGCCGTCGCGGTCAGCATCGAGCCGGTGCGGATCGTAACGGGGGCCGCCGTGCTTCTTGTAGAAGTTCTGCGCCTGCCTCCAGGTGTTGAAGTCGGCGCAATCCTTGTCGGCCGCCGAGGCCGGGGAGGAGGTCAGGGCGAGGGCGGCGATGGCGCCCAGAGCCACCATGGAGAGACGTTTCTTCATGCCTTCCTTTGGTCGAGTACTAAATAAGACTCTAGTAGTACCTAAACCGGGAAGACGGGATTGGGCGGTTGTTTGCGGCCCGCTATACTTTTTGAAGTAATGCTGATCCGGATTTAGGAGATTCAAGCGATGGCTAGTGGCGCGACGCAGGTGATCGAGGAGATTCAGCCGTTCGAGGCGGCTGAGGAGATCGAGGGCGGCGACGTCGTCCTGGTCGACACGCGCGAGCCGCACGAGTTTCAGGACGCCCATCTGGAGAACGGCAAGCTGGTCCCACCCGGACTGCTCGCCGACGAGATTGCCGCGGCAGCTCCCGACAAGTCGGCCCGCACGATCCTCTACTGCCGCTCCGGTAACCGCTCCGCGATCGCTGCCGCGCAGATGCAGGAGCTCGGCTACGACAACGTCGCCTCGATGGCCGGCGGGATCCTCGCCTGGCAGGAGCAGGGGCTGCCGGTCGTCTCGACCAGCGGCATGACCGCCGAGCAGCGCGACCGCTACTCGCGCCACACGCTGCTGCCCGAGGTCGGGGTCGACGGCCAGCTGAAGCTGCTGAACGCGAAGGTGCTGCTGCTCGGCGCCGGCGGGCTCGGTGCGCCGACGGCGCTCTACCTGGCGGCGGCAGGGGTCGGCACGATCGGCCTCGTCGACGACGACGTCGTCGACGCCTCGAACCTCCAGCGCCAGGTGATCCACAACACCGAGCGGATCGGGATGGCGAAGACCGCCTCGGCCCGGATCTTCATCGAACAACTCAACCCCGACGTCAACGTGGTCGAGCACAACGGGCGGCTCGACGCGAGCAACATCCTCGGCGTGATCGAGGACTACGACATCATCGTCGACGGCGCCGACAACTTCCCCACCCGCTACCTGCTCAACGACGCCTCGGTGCGGCTGCGCAAGCCGGTCGTCTCGGCCTCGATCCTCGGCTTCGACGGGCAGATCTCGACCTTCGCCCCCTTCGAGGGTCCCTGCTACCGCTGCCTCTACCCGACCCCGCCGCCGGCCGAGCTGGCGCCGAGCTGCTCCGCCAACGGGGTGCTCGGGGTGATGGCCGGGACGATGGGGACGCTGCAGGCGAACGAGGTGATCAAGCTGGTGCTCGGCGCCGGCCAGCCGCTGATCGGGCGCCTGCTGCTCTACGAGGCGCTCGGCACCACCTTCACCGAGCTCAAAGTCCGGCGCGATCCCGAGTGCCCGATCTGCGGCGAGAACGCCCCCGAGATCCCCGAGTCCGAGATGGGCCAGTTCCCGGATTACGACCTGTTCTGCGCCGGCGCCGGCGGCGACCGCTAAGGCCGCCGACCTAGGCTAGGATCACCGCTCTCATGGCGACCGTTCGCATTCCCCCAGTGCTGCGCCCGAAAACGGGTGGCCAGGCCGAGGTCGAGGCCGCGGGCGGCAACGTCGGCGAGGTCCTGCGGGCGCTGATCGCCGACCACCCGCAGACCTCCGAGCAGCTATTCGGCGAGGACGGCGAGCTCAACCGCTACGTCAACGTCTACCTCAACGACGAGGACGTGCGGGTGCTGGACGGTCTCGAGACCGCCGTCAAAGACGGCGACACCGTGGTCATCCTGCCGGCGATGGCCGGCGGCGCCTCCTAGCGCTCCAGCACCAGCCCGAGGAACCGCTTCGTCCGCTCCTCGCGCGGGCTGTCGAGCACCTGTGCCGGCGGGCCCTGCTCGACGATCACGCCGCCGTCCATGAAGACGACCCGGTCGGCGACCTCGCGGGCGAAGCCGATCTCGTGGGTGACGACCATCATCGTCATCCCTTCTTCGGCCAGCTCTCGCATCGCGTCGAGCACCTCCTTGACCAGCTCCGGGTCGAGCGCGCTGGTGACCTCGTCGAAAAGCATCACGTGCGGGTCCATCGCCAGCGCCCGGGCGATCGCCACCCGCTGCTGCTGGCCGCCGGAGAGTCGCTCGGGGTACTCGTCGAGCTTGTCGGCGAGGCCGACCCGTTCCAGTAGCTGGGCCGCCTTCGCGCGCGCCTCCGCGCTCGGTTTGTCGAGCACCTTTTCCGGCGCCATCGTCACGTTCTGCAGGGCCGTCTTGTGCGGGAAGAGGTTGAACTGCTGGAAGACGATCCCGACCCGCTGACGGACGAAGTCGAGCTCCCAGCCGGCTTCGCCCGCGGCCGACCCCGGTCCCTTGCAGATGTCGTGGCCTTCGATGAAGATCTCGCCCTGCTCGGGAGGCTCGAGCAGGTTGACGCAGCGCAGCAGCGTGCTCTTGCCGGAGCCGCTGGGGCCGAGCACGCAGACGACCTCGCCGCGCTTCAGCTCCAGGTCGACTCCCTTCAGCACCTCGAGCTGACCGAAGCGCTTGTGGATGTTCTCCAGCCGCAGCATCGCGCCGCCGGCGGTGGCGGTCTCCATCAGAGCGCCTCCACTCGCGGCGCGCCCCTGGTGAAGCGACCCTGCTCGCGCGCGATCAACTTGTCCACCAGGCGGGCCAGCGGCAGGGTGACGACGAGGAAGAGGATCGCGCCGAGGGTCAGGGCCGAGCTGTTGAAGAAGTCGGACTGGAGGTCGCGCCCGACCAGGGCGACCTCGCTGAGCGCGATCGCGCTGACCAGGGTGGTGTCCTTCATCAGGGCGATGAAGTCGTTCAGCAGCGGCGCGAAGACCTTGCGGATCGCCTGCGGGAGGATCACGTTGCGCATCGCCTGCCGGTGGCTCATGCCGAGCGAGCGCGCCGCCTCCAT
>DASUNU010000126.1:0-13833 GCA_036276995.1 Solirubrobacterales bacterium | reverse complement strand
GGCCGACGAGGTTCAGCACCACCTTGGCGCGCAGCGCCATGGCGGCGAGCGCCTCGGGATCGCCGGTGTCAACGGCGATCGTCTCGCCGCCAGTCGCGCCGACCTCGCCGAGGGTCCGCTCGAGCTTCGTCGCGTCCCGGGCCGCGGCGCCCCAGCGCAGCCCTTCCTCGGCGGCCCGCTCGGCCACGTAGGCCGCCACGCGGCGGCCCGTGACACCGGTGGCTCCGAGGACGACGACGTCGAGCTCCTTGCCCTCCATGCACCCAGCCTAATGCCCCCGTCGCGGCCCCGGCACGCTGCTAGATTGCCGAGCCCCGGGGCGTTTAGCTCAGTTGGGAGAGCGCCAGCTCGACAAGCTGGAGGTCACTGGTTCGAGCCCAGTAACGCCCATCTCTTCCTCGCCGCCGTCTAGGCTCGCGGCCTTGTGATCGGGACCTATGCAGCGGTGCTGGCGATCTGCGCGGCCTCGCTGGCGATCGGGCAGGCGGCGATCGCGCTCTGCGGGGCGCGGCGCTGGTCGTGGCTGGCGCCGGCGGTGGGACTGGCGCTGCTCTGTGCGCTCTGCTGGGGCACGGTGCGGCTGGGTGGGGACGGGGTGGTGGCGCCGATTGTCGTCGTCCTGGTCACGCTCGCTGCGGTCGTATACCTCTGGGGGCGGCTGGAGGGCGGGGCGGAGGCGCTGCGGGCCGGCTGGCCGGTTGCCCTGCTCGCCTTGCTCGCGGCCTCGCTGCCGTTCGCGGTCGAGGGCCACTTCGGGATCCTCGGCACCAGCTTCAACCCCGACATGTCCCAGCACTTGCTGGCCGCTGATCAGCTCACCCGCGGCGCCCCGGGAGAGCTGCTGAGCCAGGGCTACCCGCTCGGCCCGCACGCGGTGGTGGTTGCCCTGAACAAGGGGCTGGGGATCGGCCTGGTCCAGGGCTTCAGCGGCCTCACGATCGCGATCGCGGTGCTGGCCCCGCTGACCGCGCTGGCCGCCTTCCGCGAGCTGAGGCCCCTGCCGCGCACCGCCGCCGCCCTCGTCGTCGGCCTCGCCTACGTCGTCGCCTCCTACTTCGCCCAAGGCGCCTTCAAGGAGACCGTCCAGGCCCTCTTCCTCCTAGCCTTCGTCCTCGCCCTCCGCGAGTCCGGCCGCGACTGGCGCAACCTCCCCCTCCGCTTCGTCCCCGCCGCCCTAATCGCCGTCGGAAGCGTCTATGCCTACAGCTTCCCCGCCCTGATCTGGCTCGGCGCCACCTTCGTGATTTGGGTGCTCCTGGAGCTAGTCGTCAGCCGACTCGGCCACTCCCCTCTGGCTGTCCGCCCCGTCCTTCTGGCGTCCCTCACCTTTCTCGTCCTGGCCGCCCCCGAGCTCTCCCGCATGATCGACTTCCAACAGTTCGAGACCTTCGACCCCAACGGCCCCGGCCTCGGCAACCTCTTCGGCCAGATCTCGCCCTTCGAGGCCCTTGGCATCTGGCCCTCGGGCGACTTCCGGCTCGCCCCCGGCGACGGTGCCGTGCCCGCGTTCGGCTACTACCTCGGCGCCGCCTTCGGCCTCGTCCTCCTGCTCTACGGCGTCGCCCGCTGCTGGCGCGGGCGCGAGCACGCGATCCTCGCCGGCCTCGCCGCCGCCGCGCTGGCCTATGCGGCGGGCCGGCTCGGCGGTACCGCCTACGCCAGCGCCAAGGCGATCGAGATCGCCGCTCCGCTGACCGCGCTGACGATCCTGCTGCCGCTGCTCAGCAAGATCGAGCCAAGCATTGGGGTTCCCACGCAACCCAAAGGCTTGGCTCGACCGGTGGGAAGCGCCGCGGCGGCGGTGTTCCTCGCCGCCGCCGGAGTGTGTTCGCTGTTGGCGCTGGCCAACGCACCGGTCGGGCCGACCTCGTTCTCGCCGGCGCTGCACGAGTTTCGGGCGCAGGTCGGGGAAGGGCCGACGCTGGCGATCGGCTCCGACGAGCTGCTGGCCGACCAGCACGGCGGGCCGTTCCTCGCCTGGGAACTGCGCGGCGGCCGCGTCTGCATCCTCGCAGCGAGTGAGGTGGGGGAGGAGCCGCCGCGCGGCGTCCGCTTCGTCGTCGGCCGCGGCGACGGCGACTCGCCGCCCTTCCAAGGCCTGCGGGTGCGGCGCGTCTCCTCGCCCTACGTGCTCTGGGAAGTCACCGACCCGGTTGCCGGCCGCAGTCCCTGCCCGCTGATCGCCGAACGCCAGGCGCGCCAGGGTTCTGCCTAGCGGCCGTACTCCTTTTGTCGCCTTCTGGGCGACAAACTGCGTATGGGCTTTGGTGCGTACGATTGCTCGGGATGGAGGCCGCGACCGAGAAACTGATCGTCACCCTGCCCGACGGCAAGCCGCTGGAGCTGGCCGCGGGCGCGACCGGCGCCGACGCCGCCGCGGCGATCGGCCCGGGGCTGGCCAAGGCCGCTCTGGCGATCAAGGTCGACGGCGAGCTGCGCGATCTGGCGGCGCCGCTGCCACAGGGCGGGGCGGAGGTGGCGATCCTCACCGACCGCGACCCCGAGGCGCTGGAGCTGATCCGCCATGACGCCGCCCACGTGATGGCGGAGGCGGTGATGGAGCTCTACCCCGGGACCAAGGTGACGATCGGCCCCCCGATCGAGTCCGGCTTCTACTACGACTTCGAGTTCCCGGCCGATACAAGGATCACCGAAGACGATCTGCCGAAGATCGAGAAGGCGATGCTCGCCCACATCAAGGCCGACGAGGAGTTCGGTCGCCGCGACGTTCCGGTCGCCGAGGCGATTGAGATCTTCAAGGCCCAGGACCAGGGCTACAAGGTCGAGCTGATCGAGGACCTGATTCGCGACGAAGGGGTCGAGACCGTCTCGCTGTACCGCAACGGCGAGTTCGAGGACCTCTGTCGCGGCCCCCACGGTCCCTCGACCGGGCGGATCAAGGCGGTCAAGCTGAGCTCGGTCGCCGGCGCCTACTGGCGCGGTGACGAGAACCGCGAGAGCCTGACCCGGATCTACGGCACCGCCTTCTTCTCCAAGGCCGACCTCGAGCAGCACCTGGAGCGGATCGAGGAAGCGAAAGCCCGTGACCACCGGCGCCTCGGCCCCCAGCTCGGCCTCTTCATGCTGCGCGACGAGGCGCCCGGAATGCCGTTCTGGCTGCCCAACGGGACGACGTTGCTGCACCTGATCGAGGACGAGGTCCAGGATCAGCTGCGCAAGCGCGGCTACCAGGAGATCGCCACCCCGCAGGTGCTCGACGAGCAGCTCTGGCATCGCTCCGGGCACTGGGACAACTACCGCGACGAGATGTACTTCATGGACGACGGCGAGCGCCGCTTCGCGCTGCGGCCGATGAACTGCCCCGGCGCCTGCCTCGTCTACTCCTCCGACCGCCACTCCTACCGCGAGCTGCCGCTGCGCCTGGCCGAGTTCGGCCGCGTCTCCCGCAACGAGCGGGAGGGAGTGCTGCACGGGCTGCTGCGGGTGCGCGCCTTCACCCAGGACGACGCCCACGTCTACTGCACCGAGGATCAGATCACCGACGAGGTGGCGAGCATCTGCGAGGCGATCGATGAGCTCTACGGCCGCTTCGGCTTCGAGGACGTCAAAGTCGAGCTCTCGACCCGGCCCGAGAAGTCGATGGGCTCCGAGGAGCAGTGGGCGAAGGCGGAGGCGGCGCTACAGGAGGCGCTCGACCGCCAGGGGCGTGAATACGAGCTCAACCCCGGCGACGGAGCCTTCTACGGTCCGAAGATCGACTTCCACGTCACCGACGCGCTCGGCCGCTCCTGGCAGTGCGGCACCTGCCAGCTCGACTTCCAGATGCCGGAGCGCTTCGACCTCTATTACACGGGGCCTGACGACGCGCCCTACCGCCCGGTGATGATCCACCGCGCGCTGCTTGGCTCGATGGAGCGCTTCGCCGGGATCCTGATCGAGCACTACGCCGGCCGCTTCCCGGTCTGGCTGGCGCCGGTGCAGGCGATCGTGCTGCCGATCTCCGACCGCCACAACCCCTACGGCGAAACCGCCTTCGAGCAACTGCGCGAACTCGGCGTCCGGGTAGCCCTCGACGACCGCTCCGAGTCGATCGGCAAGAAGGTCCGCGACGCCGCGATCGGCCGCTACCCCTACATGCTGGTGGTCGGCGATCGCGAGCAGGAGGCAGGCGCGGTCTCGGTGCGATCGCACGAGGAGGGTGAGCTGGGGGAGATGTCGCTGGGCGCCTTCGCCGATCGGGTCAAGGCCGAGACCGGCACAAACTAGGTACGTCTTGGCGCTGACCCCCTATACTCCGGCTGACTTGACTGCTGGCACCAAAAAAGACCGCCGCCGCTGAGCGCTCCGTGCCTGCGTCCCGAAACCTCGTCCTCTTGAAGCTCCACCGCCTCTCTATCTAGTGCCGGTTCCTCGCAGGTTCGACCGGCGCCCACCAGAGCGCGACACGACTCGGATCAACGAGCGCATCCGCGTGCCGCAGGTGCGCCTGATCGGCGCCGACGGCGAGCAGCTCGGCATCGTCGAGATCAACGACGCGCTGAAGCGTGCCCAGGAGGCCGACCTTGACCTGGTCGAGGTTGCGCCCGGCTCGAAGCCGCCGGTGACCCGCCTGCTCGACTACTCGAAGTACAAGTACGAGCAGGAGCAGAAGCAGAAGCAGGCGCGCAAGCACCAGCAGCAGGTCAACATCCGCGAAATCAAGCTGCGGCCGAAGATCGCGACCCACGACTACGAGACCAAGAAGGGTCACGTCGAGCGCTTCCTCAAGCACCACGACAAGGTCAAGATCACGATCATGTTCCGCGGTCGCGAGCAGGCCCACCCGGAGCGCGGCCGGGCGCTGCTGCAGAAACTCTTCGACGACCTCGGCGGCATCGCCGTGATCGAGTCGGCGCCGCTGCAGGAAGGCCGCAACATGAGCATGCTGCTGGCCCCGAGCAAAGAGGTCGACAAGATCGCCAGCGAGGATTCCGCAGGCGATGGCGCTGACGCGCCCGCGACGCCCGCGACCGACGCGCCCGCGACGCCCGCGACCGACGCGCCCGCCGAGGCCTAGCGGCCGGCCTTCTTCTCCCGCTTCGCCTCCAGCATCCGCAGGTCCGCCGTGGCGACCAGTTCGTCGAGCGTGATCTCCTCCTCGCCCGGCAGCGCCGTCGCCGTGCCGAGGCTGAGCGAGAGCGCGAACGGCTCCCCGGTCCGGGCGTTGCGCTCCGCCAGCGCCGCCTCGACCCGGTCCAGCGGCGGCGTCTCGGCTTCGCTCGCGGCGCCGACCAGGATTGCGCAGAACTCGTCGCCGCCGAGCCGGGCGATCAGGTCGGAGCCACGCAGGCTCTGCTCCAGCAGCGCGCCGACCTCGGCGATCGCGCGGTCGCCAGCCTCATGGCCGTGCTCGTCGTTGATCGGCTTCATGAAATCGAGGTCGGCGTAGATCGCGGTCACCGGCAGCCGCAGCCGCCGCGCAGCCGCCAGCAGGCGCGGGCCGAGCATCTCGAAGCCGCGGCGGTTGGAGAGGCCGGTCAGCTCGTCCCCGATCGCCAGCGAGAGCGAGGCGATCTCGGCCTCGACCATCGCCGCCAGTTCCTCCAGCGCCTCGGCTTCGAACTCGGCCGCGGCGCGCGGCTCCGTGTCGAAGACGCAGAGCGTGCCGAGGTGCTCGCCGCCCGGCGCCGCGACTGGATGGCCGGCGTAGAAGCGGATGTTGGGGTCGCCGGCGACCAGCGGGTTGTCGGCGAAACGCTGGTCGAGCGAGGCGTCTTCGACCACCAGCGTCTCGCGGTCGAGGATCGTGTGGGCGCAGAAGGAGACGTCGCGCGAGTTCTCCTCGCCCTCCATGCCCTGCATCGACTTGAACCACTGGCGCTCGGAGTCGATCAGGGTGACCGAGGCCATCGTGGTCCCGAAGAGGCGCTGGGCGAGGCGGGTGATGCGGTCGAAGCGCTCTTCCGGTTCGGTGTCGAGGATGCGCAGCGCGTGCAGCGCCGCGATCCGCCGCTCCTCTTCAGGCGGCGTCGGCGCGGCGGGCAAGTGGGTCGCTCCTGCGGTTCATACGGAACTCATACCTAATTTCGGGGAGATCCTAGCCCCAGCGGAGGACCACATCGGCGACCCGCTCGGCCGCGTGCCCGTCCCAGAGCGGCGGCGGCTCCGGGGCGGCGCCCGGGCGCTCCGCCAGCGCCGCCGGAATCCCGGCGATCGCCGCCGGGTCGAGCCCGAGCAGGGTGTTGGTGCCGGCCCGCAGGGTGACCGGGCGCTCGGTGTTGGCGCGCAGGGTGAAGCAGGGGATACCGAGGTAGGTCGTCTCCTCCTGGATCCCGCCTGAGTCGGTCAGCACGGCGCCGGCGTCGGCCAGCAGCGAGAGGAACTCGAGGTAGCCGAGCGGCTCGCTCAGCAGCAGGCCGGGGTGCTCGGCATCGACGCTCTCCATCATCTTGCGGGTGCGCGGGTGGACCGGGAAGACGACCGGCATCTCGCGGGCCAGGGCGGCGAGCTGGGCGACCGTCTCCGGCAGCAGCGGGCCGTCGACCAGGGCCGGGCGGTGCAGGGTGACGAGCGCGTAGGCGCCGGGCTCGACCCCGAGTCGGGCCGCCGTCCCCTCGGCCCGGAAGCGGTCTTCGAGCGCGACCAGGGTGTCGATCATCGTGTTGCCGACCATGTGGGTGCGCTCCTCGGGGATCCCTTCGGCACGCAGGTTGTCGACCGCCTCCGTGCTGTGTAGGAAGAGCAGCTCGGAGAAGCGGTCGGCGACGATCCGGTTCACCTCCTCCGGCATCGTCAGGTCGAAGCTGCGCAGGCCGGACTCGAGGTGGGCGACCGGGATCCCCAGCTTGACCGCGACGAGAACGGCGGCCAGGGTCGAGTTAACGTCGCCGGGGACGATCACCAGGTCCGGCTGCTCGGCCAGCAGCACCGGCTCCAGCCGCTCCATCGTCCGCGCCGTCATCTCCGCGTGGCTGCCGGAGCCGACCTCGAGCATGTGGTCGGGGGCGGGCACGCCGAGCTGCTCGAGGAAGACCTCGGACATCAGCCGGTCGTAGTGCTGGCCGGTGTGGACGATCGTGTGCCGGCCCTCGGGCAGGCGCTCGCGCAGGGCCCCGATAACCGGGGCGGTCTTGACGAAATTCGGCCGCGTCCCGACCACGTAGAGGATCCGCATCGCGGCGCCAGCGTACTCGCGACGGGGGATTGCACCCCTGTGCAGGGACGCTGGGACCGCTCAGGCGTCGCCTTCTGCTTCAATAGCGGACCCGATGCCGAAGATGAAAACCCATTCCGGCGCCAAGAAGCGCTTCAAAAAGACCGCCACCGGCAAGCTCCGGGGCCGTCGCGCCTACTCCAGCCACATCCTGGAGAAAAAGTCGCCGAAGCGGAAGCGCAAGATGGCGAAGCCGGTGGACATCTCCCCGAACGACGCGCCGAAGGTGCGGAAGCTGCTGGGGGGCAAGTAGATGGCCCGGGTCAAGCGCTCCGTCCACGCGCGCAAGAAGCGCCGCAAGGTCCTGAAGGAAGCGAAGGGCTACTTCGGCCGCAAGCATTCCTCTTACCGTTTCGCCAAAGAGCAGGTGCAGCGGTCGGGGATGTACGCCTACCGCGACCGTCGCAACAAAAAGCGCACCTTCCGGCGCCTCTGGATCACCCGCATCAACGCCGCCGCGCGGCTCGAGGGCATGAGCTACTCGGAACTGATGCACGGCCTGAACAAAGCCGAGGTCGAGGTGAACCGCAAGATGCTGGCCGAGATCGCGGTCTCCGACCGTGAGGCCTTCCGCCGATTTGTGGAGCTAGCCCGGGAGGGTGCGGCCGCCTAGCGGCACACCGACACTCCACTTTCCCGGGCGGGCCGTGAGAACGGCCCGCTTTGTCGTTCCAGGAGAGAAACAAGGACAACCAGGAAGTCCCAGCCCAGAAGCCGAATTCACATCCGATGACGATCACCAGCCCCGACAACCAGAAGCTGAAGCTGGCCCGCAAGCTGCGCGAGCGCAAGGGACGCGAGCGCGAGGGCCTGTTCACCAGCGAGGGCGAGGACTTGGTCGAGGCCGGCTTGGCAGCCGGGGCGGAGCCGCAGTTCCTGCTGACCGCAGCCGGCTCCGGGCTGGCGGAGCGGTGGGGTGGCGAGGAGGTCGAGCCGGAGCTGCTGGCCGCGGCCTCGGCACTTGGGTCTGGCACGCGGGTGATCGCCGTCTGGCCGCTGGGCTGGTCAGAGCAGCCGGCGACGATCTCTCTCTACCTGCACGGGGTGGGCGACCCCGGCAACGTCGGCACGATCATCCGCAGCGCCGACGCTCTGATCGGCAGCCCGGTGGTCCTCGGACCGGGCTGCGCCGATCCCTTCTCGCCGAAGGCGGTGCGGGCCAGTATGGGGTCGGTCTTCGCGCAGGCCCCGGTGCGGGCGGGGATTGAGGCGACCAGGGAACCGCGCGCGGCCCTCGTGGCCCGCGGGGGCAGCGCGCCTGAGGCGCTGGTCGGGGCGGCGACGCTCTGCCTTGGCGCCGAGCGCGAGGGGCTGCCGGCGGAGGTCCTGGCCGAGTGCGAGGCCGAGGTGACGATTCCCCTGCGGCCCGGGGCCGAGTCGCTCAACGTCGCCGCCGCGGCGGCGATCGCCTGTGAGCGGCTATCGTCGCTCGCCATGCCGGAGGCCCAGCCCGATGCTTGAGCGGATCGAGGAGATCAGGGGCGAGGGCGCCACTGCGATCGCCACTGCCGGCTCCAGCGCTGAGCTGGAGGAGCTGCGGGTCGGCTATCTCGGCCGCAAAGCCGAGCTGACCCAGATCCTGCGCGGGATCGCCGAGCTGCCCCAGGAGGAAAGGGGCGCCGTCGGCGGCGCCGCCAACAAGGCGCGCAAGGAGCTGGAGGCGCTGCTGGAGGAGAGCGCCGCGCGGCTCGACGCCAGCGAGCTGGAGAGCCGGTTGGCCGGGGACCGAATCGACGTCACCCTGCCCGGGGCGCCGCCGCGGCCGGTCGGCCACGCCCACCTGATCGCCCGCACCACGCGGCTGATCGAGGACGTGATGGTCGGCCTCGGCTACCGGGTGATGGAGGGGCCGGAGGTCGAGCACGACTACTACAACTTCACCGCCCTCAACCACCCGCCCGGGCACCCGGCGCGGATGCTCCAGGACACCTTCTACGTCCAGTCGCACCCGGAGGTGCTGCTGCGCACCCACACCTCGCCGGTGCAGGTGCGCTCGATGGAGGCACAGCCGCCGCCGATCTTCATCATCGTCCCGGGCAAGGTCTACCGGCGCGACTCCGACGCCACCCACAGCCCGATGTTCCACCAGATCGAGGGCCTGGCGATCGCCGAGGGAATCACCCTCGCCGACCTCAAAGGGACGCTGCTGGAGCTCTGCCGGGCGATCTTCGGGGCCGAGCGGGAGCTGCGGCTGCGGCCCCACTTCTTCCCCTTCACCGAGCCCAGCGTCGAGGTCGACGTCTCCTGCTTCCAGTGCGGCGGCAGCGGCGCCCTCGCCGGGGGCGAGCGCTGCAACCTCTGCAAGGGCCAGGGCTGGATCGAGATCCTCGGCGCCGGCATGGTCGACCCCAACGTGCTCGGCTTCGTCGCCGAGCACGGCTATGACCCCGAGCGGGTCCAGGGCTTCGCCTTCGGGATCGGGATCGAGCGGGTGGCGATGCTGCGCCACGCCGTCCCCGATCTGCGGCGCTTCTTCGACAACGACGTGCGGATGCTGGAGCAGTTCGGATGAGGAGCCCGAGATGAAGGTCCCCTACGGCTGGCTGCGCGAGTACTGCGACCCGGGCGTCTCCGTCGAGGAGCTCGCCGAGCGCCTGGTGATGACCGGGACCGAGGTCGAGCGGATCGGCGCGGTCGGCCCGCCGGCGGCCGACGGTTTCATCGTCGGCAAGGTGACCAGCGCCGAGCAGCACCCCAACGCCGACCGGCTGCGGGTCTGCGCGGTCGACGACGGCGACGGCGGCCGCACGATCGTCTGCGGCGCCCCCAACGTCGCCGCCGGCCAGACCGTCGCCGTCGCCCTGCCCGGGGCGCGGATGCCGGGCGGCGAGAAGCTGCGCAAGGCGAAGCTGCGGGGGGTCGGCTCGGAAGGGATGATCCTCTCCGCGCCCGAGCTGGAGCTTGGCGCCGATGCCGACGGCATCCTCGTGCTCGACGACGGCCCGGCTCCCGGCACGCCACTGGCCGAGGTGCTGCCGCTGGCCGAGTCGGTGCTGGAGCTGGAGGTGACCCCGAATCGCTCCGACTGCTTCGGCGTCTGGGGTGTCGCCCGCGAGGCCCACGCTGTCAGCGGGGCGCCCCTGGCGCCCGAGCCCTGGGCCGAGGACGCGCCCGCCGAGGGTGAGGGGGAGGTCGGCGACTACGCCTCGGTCACGGTCGAGGTGCCGGAGCTCTGCCCGCGCTTCACCGCCCGCGTCTTCACCGACGTCACGATCGCTCCCTCGCCGCTCTGGCTGCAGGCGCGGCTCAGCGCCGCCGGCCAGCGCCCGATCAACAACGTCGTCGACATCACCAACTACGTGATGCTGCTGACCGCGCAGCCGCTGCACGCCTTCGACCTCGACCAGGTCCCGAACGGGGCGCTGACCGTGCGGGCGGCGAGCGCCGGGGAGAAGATGACCACGCTCGACGACGTCGAGCGCGAGCTCGACGCGGAGACGGTGCTGGTCTGCGACGCCAACGGGCCGAGCGGGATCGCCGGGATCATGGGCGGTCAGAGCTCCGAGGTCTCCGACTCGACCACCCGGGTGCTGCTCGAGGTCGCCAACTGGAACGGGACCAACATCCTCCGCACCTCGCGCTTCCTCGGGCTGCGCTCGGAGGCCTCGGCCCGCTTCGAGAAACAGCTCCACCCGGCGCTCTGCGAGCGCGCGCAGGCGCTCGCCTCGCGGCTCCTGGTCGAGCTCTGCGGGGCCAAGCTGGTGCCGGGGACGATCGACGTCGCCGCCGATGTCCCGGCGCCGACCGGGCTGCGGCTGCGCGCCGCCCGGGTCGAGGGCCTGCTCGGGATGGCGATTCCCCAGGCCGACCAGGTCGCCTACCTGGAGCGGCTTGGCTTCGGGGTCGAGGTCGACGGCGATGACCTCGAGGTCGAGGTGCCCCCCGAGCGCCACTACGACGTCACCCGCGAGGTCGACCTGATCGAGGAGGTCGGCCGTGTCCACGGCTTCGACGAGCACCTGCCGACGACGCTGCCGGCGGTCTCCAGCGTCGGCGGCCTCAGCCGCCAGCAGGGCCTGCGGCGCCGGGCCGAGGACGCCCTGCGCGACCTCGGCTGCGACCAAGTCGTCGGTTGGAGCTTCACCGACCCCGGCGAGGTCGGGCGGCTGCGGATTCCGGCGGGGGACCCGCGGGCGAACCCGGTCGTGCTCGCCAACCCGCTCTCCGAGGACCAGTCGGTAATGCGGACGACGCTGCTCGGTTCGCTGCTCGACGTCGCCGCCCGCAACCTCGCCCGCGACGCCGAGGGCGTCGCCCTGTTCGAGTCCGGCTCGGTCTACCTGCAGCTGGAGGCCCAGGGCGGCGGGCCGCTGGCGGGTGCCTTTGCCGGCGAGCGCGCGGCGCCGTTCGCCGAGCCCCACCGAGTTGCCTGCCTCGCCTCCGGGCCGCTGACCGCGAAGTCCTGGCGCGGCGGCGGCGAGCCGGCCGACTTCTTCGCCCTCAAGGCGATCCTCGAGGCGCTCGCCGGCCAGCTCGGCGTCGCGCTCAACTACGCCGAGGCGCCGGAGCCGTTCCTGCACCCTGGGCGCGCCGCTGCAGTGCTGGTTGGTGGCGAGCCGATCGGCTGGCTCGGCGAGGTCCACCCGCTGGTCTGCCGCGAGTGGGACGTCGAGGGCGCCGCCGGGTTTGAACTCGGCACCGCGGCTCTGCTCGGCGCGGCCACGGTCGGCGAGGAGACCTACGAGGACGTCACCACCTACCCGGCCGTGCACCAGGACCTCGCGGTCGTCCTACCGAAGGGGGTCGCAGCTGCCGACGTGCGGGCGGCGGTGCTGGCGGGCGGGGGAGTGCTGCTGCAGGCGGCGGAGGTCTTCGACGTCTTCGAAGGCGAGCAGCTCGGTGCGGATCGGAAGAGCCTGGCGCTGCGGCTCGAGTTCCGGGCGCCCGACCGCACCCTCACCGACGAGGAGGTCGCCGGCCGACGCGAGGCGATCGCCACCAAGCTGGGCGAGATCGGGGGCAGCCTCCGTGAGTGAGTTCAGCGAACAGGTCGTCAACGCAACTGCCATTGAGGGGCAGACGCTTGCCGGCGAGCCCGCGGCGCGGGTTCTGGTCGCCGGCGCCTCCGGCTTCACCGGCGCCCTGGCGGCGCAGATCGTCTGGCGCCACCCGCGCCTGCAACTGGTCGCGGCGACCTCGCGCAGCGACGCCGGCACCCGGCTCGACGCGCTCTACCCGCGCTACCGGGTGCCGCTGGTGCTGACCGAGCTCGACCTCGGCGACCTCTCCGGCATCGACGCCGCGATCGTCGCCTACCCGCACGGGGCGGCCGCCCCGACCGTCGCCGCTCTACGTGCCGCCGGGGTGCTGGTGGTCGATCTCTCGGCCGACTTCCGCCTCCGCGACGCCGATACCTACGAGCGCTGGTACGGCGAGCACGGCGCCCCCGACCTGTTCGGGACCGGCGTCTACGGCCTCACCGAGCTCTACCGCGACGAGCTGCGCGGAGCGAAGCTGGTCGCGACGCCGGGCTGCTACCCGACCGCGAGCGTGCTCGGGCTGGCGCCGCTGGCCGAGAAGGGGCTGCTGGCCGACGTCGTCGTCAACGCGATGCAGGGCGTCTCCGGCGCCGGGCGGGGCGGCGGCGACGCGATGCACTATGCCGCGATGGACGAGAACGCCTACGCCTACAAGACCGAGGGCCACCGCCACCGGCCGGAGATCGAACAGGAGCTGGCGGCGCTCGGCAGCCCCGCCCCGGTCGTCTTCGTCCCGCACCTGCTGCCGCTCGACCAGGGCGAGCTGGCGACCTGTTACGCACAGACGACCGAGCCGATCGCGAAGGACGAGGTCCAGGCGCTCTACCGCGAGCGCTACGAGGGCGAGCCGTTCGTCCGCGTGGTCGAGCGGCCGCCCGGCCTGCGCGACCTGCGTGACTCGAACGAGTGCCACATATATGTGACGGTCGAGGAGCGGGGCCGGGTGCTGGCCTTCTCCGCGATCGACAACCTCTGGAAGGGCGCCTCCGGCCAGGGCGTGCAGAACCTCAATCTGATGCTCGGCCTCGATGAGACGGAGGGCCTGCTGTGAGCGCGCCGGGCGACGACGGCTTTTTCCGCTCGCGCTGGGTGCAGGCGCCGGCCGGGGTCGAGGAGCTCGACCCGAACCAGCTCGCGCCGGGCTTCCGGGCCGGTGGCGTGCACTGCGGGCTGAAGGGCGGCGGCCGCACCGACGTCGGCATCGTCGTCTGCGATGACGCTGAGGTGCGCTCGGCGATGGTCCTCACCCGCAACGCCTCGGCCGCGGCGCCGATCCGGGTCTGCCGCGAGCGGATCGACCTCGCCCACGTGCGGGCGGCGGTGGTCAACTCCGGCAACGCCAACGCCGAGACGGGGGAGAAGGGCTACGCCGACGCGCTGGCGATGTGCGAACGGACCGCCGACGAGCTCGACCTGCGGACCGAGCAGGTTGCCGTGGCCGAGACCGGGACGATCGGCGTGCCGCTGCCGGTCAGCGCCGTGCTCGCCGGGATCGGCGAGGCGTCGGGACAGCTCACCGCTGACGGCGGCGGCGCCTTTTCCGACGCGATCGTCACCACCGACCGCTGGTCCAAGCGCTGCACTCTGGAGATCGAAGGCGTCACCCTCTCGGCCCAGGCCAAGGGCGCCGGGATGATCGAGCCGAAGATGGCGACGATGCTCTGCTTCGTCCAGACCGATGCCGTGGTCGAGGACCCCGCC
>DASUNU010000125.1:0-20893 GCA_036276995.1 Solirubrobacterales bacterium | reverse complement strand
TGGCCGCCGTCGACCCCGAGCCGGGCGGCCAGCTCGGCCGCGGCCTCGAGCCCGCTGCGGAAGATTCCCTCGGCCGAGATGTCGGTCTGGAACTCGGAGCGCAGCGCCCGGTTGAGCGCCCAGATCGTGGCCGGGAAGGCGGCGCGCAGGGTGGCGGCGCGCGCCCGCCGGCCGACCCCGACCCGGCCGGCGCCGTTGCCGAGCGCGTTCCAGGCGGCGACGCCGGGCGGCCGGTGCGGGTCGGGGATCTGGACCCGGGCCTGGGCGATCCCGAAGCTGAAGCCGTAGATCGGGCGCAGCACGCGCTCGTAGTCGGCCGGCGCCGCCTGCAGCGGCAGGGCGCCGCGGGCGCGGATCAGCGCCGCCGTCGCCAGGCACTCGGGCCGCGGCAGGCGCAGGTGGGCGTCCATGTAATGGCCGTGGGTGGCGTAGACGTCCTCGCGCAGCCAGATCCCGGGGTAGGCGATCCGCAGCCGCGCCGGCCCCAGCCACTCGGCGATCGCGGCGCCGGCGCCGCTGGTCCCGGGCCCGTCGAGCTGCTCGAGCCCGAGCTCGGTGACGCCCTCCAGTGAGAGCCGGTCGAGCAGCGGCTCGGCGAGGCGGTGGTCGTGGTTGCCGGGGACGATCGTCACCTCGCGCTCGCCCAGCGCTGCCCCCAGCTCTTCAAAGAAGGGGCGGGCCGAGTCGAGCGCGGCGCCGAGCGCCAGGTCGCGCAGCTCGACCACGTCGCCGAGCAGGACGACGCGGTCGGCGCCGGCGATCTCCGCCAGCAGCAGGCGGCGGATCTCCGGCAGGCGCAGCACGTCCTCGCCGCTGGCGACGCCGAGGTGCAGGTCGGAGAGGATCGCGGTCCGCACTCCCTAAGCTTCTCTCATGCCTTCCTTCGGCGACGAGCTGATGGCACCGGCCAACGGCCTCGAGCTCTGCTATCAGGAGATGGGCCCGGCCGACGGCGAGCCGCTGCTGCTGATCATGGGGCTGGCGACGCAGATGATCGCCTGGGACGAGAGCTTCTGTGAGCTCCTGGCCGAGCGTGGCTTCCGCGTCATTCGCTTCGACAACCGCGACATCGGCCGCTCGACCCGGATCGAGTCGGCCGGGGTGCCGCCTCGGTCCGACCTGATCCTCGGCCGCCGCGGCAGCGCTGCCTACCTGCTGCCCGACATGGCGACCGACACGGTTGGGCTGATGGACCACCTCGGGATCGAGTCCGCCCACGTGGCCGGCGCCTCGATGGGCGGGATGATCGCCCAGACCCTGGCGATCGAGCACCCCGAGCGGGTGCGCTCCCTGGTCTCGATCATGTCCAACACCGGCAGCCGCTGGACCGGCTTGCCGAGCCGCAAAGCGATGGCGATCCTGCTCGGTCGCCCGCCCAAAGGCCGCGAGGCGGCGATCGAGCGCGCGGTGCGCACCTTCAGCGTGATCGGCTCGCCCGGCTTCCCCTTCGACGAGGAGCGCGTGCGCCGCATCGCCGGCCGCTCCTACGACCGCGGCCACGGAGCGGCCGGTGTCGTCCGCCAGCTGCACGCGGTCACCGCCTCCGGCGACCGCACCCAGGCCCTGCGCCAGGCCAGCGTCCCGGCCACCGTGATCCACGGCAACCGCGACGTCCTCGTCCGGCCCGCCGGCGGCCGCGCCACCGCGCGCGCCATCCCCAACGCCCGCCTCAAGATGATCGACGGCATGGGCCACGACCTGCCGCGCCAGCTCTGGCCCGTCTTCGCCGAGGAGATCGCCGCCAACGCGGCCCGCGCCCAGCAACCCCAGACGGCTGCCGCCTGAGCACCACCTACTGCCCAGGAGAGATGCGGCTGAGAGGAGTCGAACCTCCACGGGCTCTCGCCCACACGGACCTGAACCGTGCGCGTCTACCAGTTCCGCCACAGCCGCGGGACGAGGCAATCTACCGCCTACGCCCTCTCGGCCGGTTCCCGCCCCGGCAACGACCCGCCGCCGCCAATCGCTAAACTGCTCGTCCCTCGCCGCTATCGTCTAGGGGACTAGGACGCCGGATTCTCAGTCCGGAAACCGGGGTTCGAATCCCCGTAGCGGTATGGCCCTCTACGGTGCGGTGTAGGCCCAGGTACCGCGCAGTAGGCCGTTGAACTGGTTGCTCCGCCAGGTCATTACTCCGCTCTGCGGGCCGGCGTAGATCGAGCCGGGCATGCTTGAGATGAACGATTCGAAGCTCATGCCTTCGTTGAAGGACTGATACACGCACAGGTAGCTGGGCGCCGCTTCGCCGGGACCCGGGCATTCAGACGTGCCCGGGGCGCCTTCGGCGATCACTTTGATGTGTCCTTCTTGCAGTGATTCCGGGAGGTGTGGCCAGAACTGGACCAATACCGTGCCGGCTTCGCCGTTGCCGGCGGCGGCGATGAAGTCGCCCGCCTCGGTCTGTCCTGGCTGCAGGACGGAGTCGGCGGTCAGGTAGTGGTCGGCTGGCTGCCCGCCCAGGGTTTCGGCGTTTTTGGCGGTATCGGCGTGGGTCGCGGTGTCGGCCGAGTCGGCATGGGTCGCGGCGGCAGCCGAATCGGCACGGGCGGCGAAGGCGGCCGTCGACGCCGTGGTTGCCTTGTCCGCGGTTTCGGCGTGCTTGACGCTCGACGGCGTCGAGGCGGTCGTCGGCGTCGAGGTGATCGTTGGCGCGACGCCGAAAGGTGCCAGGCGTTCGCGGACCCCCTGGGCCAGTTTCGCGCCGGTCACCGCGTCGTCGGCGATCTTGCCGGTGCGGATCGCTTCGGCCTGGATCTGGCTGGCTCCGACGCTGTTCTTCGGTAGGGCCGTGGCGGCATAGCTGACCCCTCCGAGCGCCGCGAACAGGGCGATCGTGGCAACGACATTGGCGTAGGTGAGGCGAGGGCGGCGCAGCTTCATGGCTGGTGGCTCCTGTAGAGGTGTGGGCCACCTCCCATCGGCCGGCTCCCGATCGACCTTGAGCTGTGGCTGGGAGGTTACGGGTAAGACGGAGTGGCCTGACTCGGCTGACGACGCCTCGCGCGGAGCTAGCGCGCGAGTGAGGTCGACTCACCTGCGATCCGCGCCGCGTGGTTCGTCTTGTTTGCCGCTGGGGGTACTCCATACGCAGAGCCAAATCGCGCCCGAGGGGCGGCTTTTTCGTTCGCCGGGCTTGCTCGGGGGCTCCCACTCCGCAACCGAGACGACCCCATAGGTTTTGCGAGCAGATGATGAGATTCGCCCCTATGGCTTGGGTTACTGCGTCACTCGTGGTCACCTCTCTCGGCGCAGCCGTATTTTCGGGCGTACCTACGCCGATGGTCGACCCCGCTGGGGCGGCGAAGCTTCCGCCTCCGCGGGCGTGGACGACCGAGGCCGAAAGCCTCGAAGCCACCGATGCGGGCCTCCACGGCGTTATCGACCCACGAGGCGTCCCCACCACCTACCACTTCCAACTCGGCCCGACGAAGTCCTATGGGCGGATCGTCACTGGGACGAGGGGGACCTATGAGGGCAACCGGCCACGCGAGGTCGGAGCGGTTGCTTTCAATCTTCGTCCCAGGATCCTCTACCACTATCGAATCGTTGCGATCAGCGACGGTGGTAAGGCTTTCGGCGCTGACAAGACGTTCAAAACCTTCTTCAGGACCGCGACCCCGGACAGCGTGATCTCCTGCTTCCACAAAAAGGCCCGGCGCTACACCGCCCTCCCTCATCCCCGCCGCTGCATCCTCCGCGGACACCGTGGAAAGAAGTATTCGCAGGTTTCGGTGGATGGGATGAGATGGGGACACTGGGGGTTCAACCCGACTCGTGCTGCCTACGGATCCGACACGCGCGACGGAGCCCCCATTCGGGTAATCGCCTTTCGGCCAGTCGCCTGCGGCGATGGCCGCACGTTTTACTCGCAGGTCACCGTCTACTACCCCTCGGACGGCCGCGGATTCGTGCTTCGGCTTCCAACCTGCGACAGCGCGACTGTGCTCGGCTGACCCGACGGGGCATCGGTGCAGCCGGACGTGCCCGAGTGGCAAGGACGGCCAATAGGTGCTGAGTATTACGCCGGTATGGTGCGTTGATGGGCACCGATCTCATCGCTCTCGCCGAGGCAGGCGCTTTGGGCCGCTTCATTCAGCCTGCTGTTGGCTCTTGGTGATGCGATTGAGGCGGTTCTGTCGTCCGACGGGAGACTGCTCAATGCGGCCAGCGCCGCGCTGTTTGCGCTCGCTGCGGTGGTGACGCTGAGGGCGTCGCGGCGTCCCTCGGGGGACCCTGGAGCTAAGACGGCGCGGGAGGCGGCTCCTCGGCCGCCTTGATCTCGGCGGCGATGCGGACGCCGGCGGAGAGCAGGGGGGCGGCGAGGACGAGGCCGACGGTGCCGAACAGGCAGCCGCCGGCGACGGTGGCGATCAGGACGGCCAGGGGGTGGAGGTTGAGGACGGCGCCGTAGGCGATCGGCTGGACCAGCTGCTGCAGGAGGCCGTTGGCGAGCAGGACGAGGACGCCGACTGCGAGGGCCGCTTCCGGTCCCTGGCCGCCGAGGGCGATGAGGACGGCGAAGATGCCCGCCGCCCAGGCGCCGAGGTAGGGGATGTAGCCGCCGACGAAGGTGACCACGGTGATCGTGCCGGCCAGCGGCACGTCGAGGAGCAGGGCGCCGGCACCGACGATCAGGGCGCTCCAGGCCGCCACGATGGTGACCCCGAGGAAGTAGCCGCGCAGGCTGCTCGCCACCCTGCCCAGGATCGAGTGGGCGAGCGGGACCGGGACCCCGAGGTGGCGCTCGACGAAGCCGCCGATCGTCGGCGCGTCCTTGAGCAGGAAGAAGAGGCTGAGTGCGGTGAAGGAGAGGAAGACGGCAAGCGAGGCCAGCTTCTCGATGCCGCCGAAGAGCCCGTGGGTGAGCGCTTCGAAGCCGGCGCTGACCGCGGCGCTGGTGTCGGCGTTGGCGTTCGCCGCCGTGCCGGCCTGGATGCCGAGGTCGCGCAGCAGCGCTTCGATCTCGTCGGCGCCTTCGCCCAGTCGCGCCGAGAGTGCCTCGGCCTGGCTGGCGATGCCGCCCATCACCATCAGGCCGATCCCGACCGCGACCAGGGCGATCGCGAGGAAGACGAGCACGGCGCCGACGCTGCGCGGCACCCCGCGCCGCTGCAGCCGGTCGACCGCGGGGGAGGCGACCGAGGCGATGATGCCGGCCGTGATCACCGGCATCACGATCGTCTGGGTCAGGGCGAGGAGCCAGATCAGGCCGACCAGCGCGGCGCCGACCCCGACCAGGAGCCAGGCCGAGAAGCCGAGGTCGCGCATCCACTTGGGGGCGGCGAAGATGCCGCTGAGGGCGCCGGGCTCGATCTCGATCACTTCCTCTTCGCCGCCGGCCTCACGGCCGCTGCGGCGCAGTCGCCCGAGGAAGATCGCTCGCCGCTCGCTCATCGTGCGGCCGACGATACGCGGCGCTCCTGACACAGTTACCGGCTCGTGACCATGACCCCGGCCAACCGCATCACCTACGTCGGCCACGCGACCGTGCTCGCCGAGCTCGACGGGGCGCGGCTGCTGACCGACCCGGTGCTGCGCTCGCGGGTCGGGCCGCTGCGCCGGCACGGAGCCGCGCCGCCGGCCGGGGTCGCCTCGAACCTCGACGCGGTGCTGATCTCCCACCTGCACCACGACCACGCCGATCTGCCCTCGCTGCGCCGGCTCGGCCACGAGGTGCCGCTGCTGGTCCCGGCGGGCGCGGCGGCGCTGTTCGAGCGGCGCGGCTTCGCCCGGGTCGCGGAGCTGGCGCCCGGCGACTCGACCAAGCTGGGCGAGGTCACGGTCACCGCGGTCGAGGCGAGCCACTCCGGCGAGCGCCGGGGTTTCGGCAGCGCTGCCGCGGTCGGCTACCTGCTCGAGGGCCGGCAGCGGGTCTACTTCGCCGGCGACACCGACATCTTCGACGGCATGGCGCAGCTGGGCGACCTCGACCTGGCGCTGCTGCCGATCTGGGGCTGGGGCCCGAGTCTCGGCCCCGGTCACCTCGACCCCGAGCGCGCCGCCGCGGCCGCCGCCCTGCTCTCGCCCCGGCTGGTGGTGCCGATCCACTGGGGCACGCTCTACCCCTGGGGGCTGCGGCGCCTGCGCCCCGAACCGCTGCGCTCGCCACCGCGCGAGTTCGTCGCCCGCCTCCGCGACCTCGCTCCGGGCATCGAGGTCCGCGTGCTGCAGCCGGGCGCGGCGACCGCGCTCGCATAGCTGCGCCCGCTCGCTTCACTAGGCTGGCCGCCGTGTCCAAGTGGGGAGTCCTCGTCGTCCTGGCGGCCGCGCAGTTCCTGATGGTCCTCGACCAGGCGGTGATGAACGTCGCGATCTCGCAGCTGGTCGCCGACTTCGACACCACCGTGACCACGATCCAGACCGTGATCGCGCTCTACGCGCTGGTCATGGCCGGCCTGATGATGACCGGCGGCAAGCTCGGCGACCTCTGGGGGCGGCGCCGCGCCTTCGCGATCGGCCTCTGCATCTACGGCAGCGGCTCGGCGCTGACCGCCGCCTCCTGGAACGTCCCCTCGCTGATGTTCGGCTGGTCGATCCTCGAGGGGATCGGCGCCGCCCTGGTGATGCCGGCGATGGTGGCCCTGGTCGCGGCCAACTTCGCCGACCGCGACCGGGCGCTCGCCTACGGGGTGCTGGGCGGCGTCGCGGGGGCCGGGATCGCGGTCGGCCCGATCCTCGGCGGCTGGGCGACGACCGAGCTGAGCTGGCGGGTCGTGTTCGCCGGCGAGGTCGTCGTCGCGATCGGCATCCTGATCGGCACCCGCTCGCTCCGCGACGCGCCGGCGGCGGAGGCCCCGCGCCTCGACTGGTTCGGCGGCGTGCTCTCCGCCCTCGGCCTCGGCCTGGTCGTGCTCGGCGTGCTCCAGGCCAGCAACTGGGGCTGGCTGCACCCGCGCAGCTCGCCGCTCGAGCCGTTCGGCTTCGCCCTGACGCCGTTCGTGATCGCGGCCGGCGGCGTCCTGCTCGCCGCCTTCGTCGCCTGGGAGCGCCGCCGCGAGGAGCGCGGGGAGGAGCCGCTGCTGCACCTGCGCCTGCTGCGGATCCCCAGCCTGCGCGGCGGCGTCTCGATGCTGCTCGCCCAGAACCTGATCCTGATGGGGGTCTTCTTCACCGTGCCGCTCTTCCTGCAGATCGTCCAGGGCCTCGACGCGCTGGAAACGGGAGTGCGGATGCTGCCCGCCTCGGTCGGCCTCTTCGTCAGCGCCCTCGCCGGCTCGGCCCTGGCCAAGCGCTTCCCGGCCCGGACCCTGGTCCGGATCGGCCTGCTGATCGCCCTCGTCTCCGTCCTGCTCCTGCTCGACACGATCGAGCCCGAGCTCGACAACACCGCCTTCCTGGTCGCGATGGGCGTGCTCGGGGTCGGCATGGGGCTGATCGTCTCCCAGCTCGGCAACGTCGTCCAGTCCTCGGTCGGCGACCGCGACCGCAGCGAGGCGGGCGGCCTGCAGAACACCGCCCAGCAGCTCGGCTCCTCGCTCGGCACCGCCTTCCTCGGCGCCGTCGTCCTGACCGGGCTGATCTCCTCCTTCACGGCCAACATCGCCGCCAACCCACGGATCTCCGCCGAGGTCAACGCCCAGGTCGAGCAGCGGCTCAGCGCCGGCGGCAGCTTCGTCGCCTCCTCCCAGGTCGAGGCGGCCGCGACCCAGGCCGGGATCGACGAGGAGACCACCGCGGAGCTGGTCGCCGACTACGAAGGGGCCCAGCTCGAAGCCCTGAAGACCGCCTTCCTCTTCGCCGCCCTGCTCGTCGTCGCCTCGCTGCTCGCCACCCGCAACCTGCCGAACCGGCGCTTCGACGAGCTGCCGACCGCGAGCGAGCCCTAGCTACCCCGCGGAGCGGCTCTCGTCCTCGTAGGCGTCGTGGCCGAGCTGGGCGAGCCAGCCGCGGAAGATCCGGTGGACCCGTTCCGCCCCGACCACCTCCTCCGCCGGCCACTCCAGCTCGGCGGGGTGGAGGACGAAGGGGAAGCACTGCGTGCCGCCCAGCCCGCCGTGCGAGCCGACCAGCTCCTCGAAGGCGGCGACCTCGCCGAACTCCGGCCAGAGCGCGCTGTTGAGCATCAGGTCGGCGCAGTGGGCGAAGCCGTCGGTGCGCTTCACGTGGGCGGCCGCGTTGGGCCCGAAGGGGGCGAGCGGGTCCTCGCCCTCGACCCGCCCCTGGTCGAGGAAGTGCGTCCCGCCGCGCCCGATCACGGTCGCGCCGTGGCGCTCGGAGCGGACCAGCAGGAAGCCGATGCCGGGGTGGTCGCGGAGGGCGGGGAGGAGGCGCGGGTAGAGCGCCTCGATCCGCTCCAGGCTGACCCGCCCCGGCTCGCGCGGGAAGCTGATCAGCCCGAGGCAGCCGGAGGCCATCACCGAGAGCTCCGGCACCTCCTTGCCGTGCGCCTGCTGGATGTCGTGGCGGGCCTCTCCCTCCAGGGTGACGGCGCCGTTGGAGCGGCGGCCGCGGGTCGCGAGCCGCACCGCCCCGGCCGCCGCGGTGTCGTCGCGGGCGACCTCGGTCAGGCCGGCGCTGAGGTAGGCGAGCGAGTCGTCCTCGCCGCTTTCGACCGCGACCGTGCTGTCGGGCTCGGCGGCGGCGCGGACCACCTGCTCCAGGGTCTCGCCGAAGCGGTCGCGGAAGGTCTCGCCCTGCGACTGGCCGTGGTCGGAGAGGACGACGAGGCGATAGGGGCGCGGCGCCTCGGGGCAGGCGGTGGCGATGCGGGCGATCTGGCGGTCGAGGTCGCGCAGGACCGCGAGCGCGTCGTGGCGCTCGATCCCGGAGTGGTGGGCGACCTCGTCGTAGGCGAGGAAGGTGGTGTAGATCGCCGGCCGCCCGGCGAGCACGTCGCCGATCACGGCGGCGACCTGGAGGTCGCGCTGGACCACCGTCGCCCAGGCCCGGACCAGCGCGTAGGAGCGGCTGCGGGGGATGCGCGGGCGGACGTCGTCGCGGACCTGGGCACGGGCGGCGCGCCGCTCCCGCGCCAGGTCGGCGGCGACCAGGACCAGGGTGCGGGCGACCGCGTAGGGGCGGGCGAAGTAGGCGGCGTAGTCGCGCCCGATCGGCCGCCGCCGGCGCAGCGCCGTGCTCATCGTCAGCATCGAGTGGGGCGCGTCGCCGGAGAGGATGTTGGCGCGGCTGGCGCCGTCGGCGTGCAGCAGCCCGCGCCCGTCGGAGTGGCGCCGCTCGAGCTCTTCCGCGTCGCGGGGGTGGTTGGTGACGATCGCCGCGCCGCGCTCCTTCTCCCACCAGCGGAAGGCCGGCATGTCCTCGTTGTCGCCGTGCAGCAGCCCGGCCTGGCAGGAGCCGGTCTGGGAGGACCAGTCGGTCTCCCAGCGCCGCAGCCGGTGCGAGCCCTCGCGCAGCCAGGCGGCGAGGTTCGGGGCGCTGCCGTCGCTGAGCGCCCGGTGCAGGACGTCGTGGGCGAGGCCGTCGATCTCGAGGAAGAGGATGCCGGGCACCTCGCTCGCGACCGCCTGCTTGCGCCGCCGCTGCTGCCGGCGCACCACCTGGCGGTACCAGAAGTCGTCTTCGTCGATCGCCAGCAGCGCGTAGACCGTGGCCGTGACCGCGGTCATCGTCACCGCCACGACCACGCCCTCGAGTACCCCGCCGATCTGCCCGCCGGGCAGGACGTCGATCGCGAAGGCGACCAGCAGCCCGTTCAGCAGCAGCGCGCCGGTGCCGAGGCTGAGCACGGTCAGCGGCAGCGCCAGCCGTGCCAGCAACGGCCAGAGCAGTGCGTTGAGCAGGCCGATCAGCGCCGCCGCCGCCAGCGCCGTGCCGGCGCCGTCGAGGACGAAGCCGCTGAGCAGCTCCGAGAGCAGGAGCAGGGTCAGCGCATCGAGCCCGAGTACGAGCAGCGCCCGCCAGACGAGTCGCAGGTTCATGGCTGGCGCGGCCTACGGGCGGCCGCGGACTACCCCCCGAGCAGCGCGCAGACCGCGGTCGCCTGCACCGCGCGCAGCTGGCTCAGCAGCTTCCCGGTCGGGGCGGGGATGTTGAGCGAGGTGGTCACGGCGCGGGTGCCGTCGGCGCTGGCGGCGGCCCACTGGACGTAGCCAGGGAAGTTGCCGGTGTGGCCGAAGACCGTGCCGCATTTGCTCTGGTAGCGGAAGAGGGCGAGGCCGGCGGAGTTCTTGCCGGGGCCGGGCGGGCTCGATTCGCCACCGGGGACGAAGGTCATCTGCTCGGCCTGCTGGGCGCGGTCGAAGAACTCGAGGCCGAGGTCGGCGCGGATGAAGGCGTTGAGGTCGCGCGGCGTCGAGACGATCGCGCCGGAGGCCCAGGCGCCGCTCGGGCTGAGCGCGGTGGTGACGTCGACCGCTTCGCCCTCGTCACCGATCTGGTAGCCGTGGATGAACGGGTTCGGCAGCGCCGGCTTGGTCGGGAAGGAGGTCTGGCTGAGCCGCGCCGGGCCGAAGACGATCTGGTCGAGCAGGTCTCCGTAGGGGGTGCCGGTGACCGCTTCGGCGATCAGGCCGACCAGGATGTTGTCGGTGTTCGAGTACTCGTAGCGCGAGCCGGGGGCGAACTCGAGCGGGTCGGCGCGGACCCAGTCGACGATCCCCTTGGGCGAGACGTAGCCGCGCGGGTCCTGCTGCGCCTGCTTGGCGAAGCCCTTTGACTTGGTGTAGTCGGGCACGCCGCTGCTGTGGTTGAGCAGCTGGCGGATCGTCACCGGGCCCCAGGCCGCCGGCATCCCCGGCAGCCGCTGCGCGATCGTGTCGTCGAGTCCGAGCTTGCCGGCGCGGACCAGGTTGAGCGCGACCGCGCCGCTGAACGCCTTGGCGATGCTGGCGATCCGCATGTGGTCGGTCGGCCGTGGCGCGCCCTTACGCCTGACGTCGGCCCGCCCCGCCCGCAACACGGTCAGCTTCCCGTCGCGGTAGATCGTCGCGATCGCCCCGGGAGGTCCGCCGGGGGCGGCGACCAGCCGCTCGAGGCCGCGCTGGACGTCGGCGGGGGTGGTCGCGGCCGACGCGGGAGCGGCAACGACGGCGGTGAAGGCGGTCAGGGCGAGGGCGGCGGTGAGTGCGCGGAGGGTTGGCATCGGCGCAGTCTATGGACCGCCCGGCTCAGTCTCTATCGCGCTGTCGATCGCGCTGATCGGGGTCGCCAACGTGCGAGAGCCGTTCGGCCTGTTCGCGGACTTCGTCGCCGGCCTCGCGGGCCGCGCCGACCGCCTCTTCGCCGATCGTGGCCAGGCCCTCGCTGGGCTTGCCGCCGACGACGTCGCGGAAGGCTTCCTTGAAGCGTTCGGTGCGGCGGTCGGGGGGGAAGCGGCCCTCGGACTTGGCCTGCTTCTTGGGCCGGCGCTCGCCGTAGCGGTAGCGGGCCCAGGCCGAGTTCGGCTTGCCGACACGGCAGGCGCCGTAGATCGCGATCGGGCTGATGAAGAAGCCGATGATGCCGTGCAGGATCCGGCCCTTGGCGAAGCAGATCGCGACGCAGAGGAAGACCAGGAGGATGCCGGCGATGCTGCTGATGATCGCCTCGGTCGAGGTGTCGTCGAAGGCGAAGGGGCTGACCCCAAGCACGACCAGCATCATCAGCGCCGCGGCGATCACGGTGGCGTCGATCGAGCTGCGGCCCTGGTCGGCCCAGTAGACGTCCTCGAGGTGGACCCAGAGTGCGAACTCGTCGATCGTCAGCCCGACCCCGATGCCGAAGGCGAGGGCGCAGATCTCGGTCAGCGGCGTGCGTCCGTCGGCGAAGAAGCCGAGCGTGCCGGCGACCATCATCGTCACGATCCCGAAGACGAGGTGGTGCAGGTGCAGGCCGCTCTCGCTTTCGATGTTGCCCGGCCACCAGGAGATGCTTTCGCTGCGGATGATCCGCGTGCTCATGCGGATGAAGGCGAAGGAGACGAGGAAGCCGACGAGGACGAGGAAGACCGCCTGCTCGTGGTGGCTTTCGAGGTTGTCCCAGAAATCGGTGACGATCGAGGCGGCGCTGATCATGCGCCGATCTTAAGCCCGTCCCGGGCGGTCGGCCTAGGTGGCGGTGAGCCGGGCGACGGCGTCGCGGCGGAAGTCGAAGATCCGCTCGAGGTCGCGGCGCACGAACAGCCGGTGGGCGATGGCGCCGAGCGGGCCGAAGGGGATCGCGTAGCGGACCCGGTCGTGGATCACGGTGGCGCCGGCCCCGTCCGGCTCGAAGACGTGGGTGTGCTCCCAGAGCGCGTAGGGGCCCTTGGCCTGGACGTCGACGAAGCCGTGCGGCGGGTCCCAGCTAACGATCCGGGTCTGCCAGCGGATCGGGACCCCGTGCAGGCGCAGGGTGTAGTCGAGCAGGGTCTCGGCTTCCATCGTGATCGGCATCGGCGTCGTCACCTGGAAGTGCAGCCAGGGCGGGGTCAGCGGCTCGAGGTTGAGGGCGTCGGCGTAGAGCCCGAACGCCTGCGACGGCGACAGCCCGACCCGCTGACTGCGCTCGAGCAGATGGACCTTGCCTGGCACCGGCGTAGCTTCGCAGGCCGGCCACGCCGGCTCGCTTAGGGCGACGGCCGGTGGGGTACCCGGAGGGGCATCGCCCCGCGCACCCTCATCGCCGGCGCCACCGGCTTCGTCGGCGGCCGCCTCGCCGCCACCCTCGCCGAGGACGGCGAACCGGCCCGCTGCCTGGTCCGCGACCGCTCGCGCGCCGCGCCGCTGGCGGAGGCGGGGCACGAGCTGCACGAGGGCGACATCACCGACGCCGCCAGCCTCGACGGGGCGGGGGAGGGGATCGAGGTCGCCTACTTCCTCGTCCACGCGATGGGCGGCGGCGGCGACTACGCCGAGCGCGAGCGTGCCGGCGCGATCAACTTCGCCCGCATGGCGAAGCGCGAGGGCGTCGCGCGGGTCATCTACCTCGGCGGCCTCGGCGACCCGCGCGCCTCCGAGCACCTCTGGAGCCGCCACGAGACCGCCCGCGCGCTCGCCCTCGAGGGACCGCCGCTGACCTACTTCCGGGCGGCGATGGTGGTCGGGGTCGGCGGCGAGTCCTACCGCACCCTGCGCTACCTGGTCGGCCGGCTGCCGGTGATGGTGGCGCCGAGCTGGCTGCGCACCGACACCCAACCGATCGGGATCGACGCCGCCGTCGAGTACCTGCGCCGCGCCCCCGCGGTCCCCGAGTCGCTCGGCAACGAGGTCCAGATCGGCGGCCCCGACGTCCTCACCTACGCGGACATGCTGGACCGGATGGCGGTGACGATGGGCAAGCAGCCGCGCCGCAAGCTCGCCGTCCCCCTGCTGACGCCCCAGCTCTCCTCGCTCTGGCTCGGCCTGGTCACCCCGGTCGACACCAACGTCGCCCGCCCCCTGGTCGAGGGCCTGACCACCGAGACCGTGGTCACCGACCCCAGCGGCGCCGCGCCCTTCGGGATCGAGCCCGATTCCTTCGACGAGACCCTGCGCCGCGCCTACGCGGAGGAATGCGAGTCCGGTTGACAGGGGTGGGCCTCTCGCTATACTGAACTATATGGTTCAGTATCAAAACGTAGATCGGACCCTCGCCGCCCTGGCGGATCCGACCCGGAGGGGGGTGCTGGAGCGGCTCGGCCGCGCGGGCACCGCCACGGTCAGCGAGCTGGCCGAGCCGGCCGGCATCACGCTGACCGGGATGAGGAAGCACCTCGGGATCCTCGAGGAGGCCGGGTTGGTCAGCACCGAGAAGGTGGGGAGGACGCGTCATTGCAAGCTCGGCCCGCAGCGGCTGGAGGACCTGCAGGCGTGGATCGACTCCTACCGGACGATGGTGGAGGAGCGGCTCGATCGGCTCGGGGACTTCCTCGAGCGCACGAAAGGAGATGCGTCATGAGTGAGCAGAGCGTGGTGGGGCGGTCGAACCTGACCCTGCCGAACGAGCGTGAAATCCGGGTCGAGCGCGTTTTCGACGCGCCGCCGGAGCGGGTCTTCGCCGCCTACACCGACCCCGAGCAGATCCCGCAGTGGTGGGGGCCGCACGGCACGACCACGATCGTCGAGGAGTTCGAGCCGAGGACCGGCGGCCGCTGGCAGTTCCGCTCCCGGGACTCGGACGGCGGCGAGATCGTCTTCCGCGGCTACTTCCGCGAGGTCGAGGCGCCGACCCGGATCTCGCAGACGTTCGAATGGGACGGGATGCCGGGCTACGTCTCGGTCGACACCGCCGTCTTCGAGCCGTTCGGCGAGGGGCAGACCCGGATCGTCACCACCTCGATCTTCTACACCGCCGAGGAACGCGACGGGATGATCGAGTCGGGGATGGAAAAGGGCATGAACGAGACCTACGACCGGCTCGACCAGTTGCTCGCCCAGGGCTGAGTCACTCGCGGCGGAACGGGGCCCAGCGCTCGGACTCGAAGCGCTGGGCCTCGCCGTGGACGGTGGCGGCGAGCCTGGGGACGAGGCCGCCGAGGTCCTCGTGGACAGCTCGCACCAGCGCTTCCGCGTCGGCCCCCGGCCCGAGGGCGCGGGCGGCGACGGCGTCGAGCAACTGCTCCTGGGTCAGTGCCGGCGCGCTGCGCCCGCTGGCGGGGACCGCGGCCATCGCCACCGGCTCGCCGTCGAGGCAGAGGCTGCCGAAGCGGGAGACGAAGACGAGCACCGCCCCGAAATCGCCCCCACCCTCGTCGGCCGCGAAGCGGGTGCGCAGGCGCCCGAGCCGGTAGCTCAGCTCCGACCAGGTCAGCTGCGTGAACTGGGCCGGGGTGACCCAGAGCAGCGTCGCCGCCACCGCGGTGCCGGGGCTGGGGAAGAGGGTCGCCGGCAGCGCCCCGTAGAGCGCCGGCTGCGCCGCGGCGCCGACGTCGAACTCGTGCAGGCGCCCGCTCAGGGCCAGCAACGCCCGGTCGGCCGCGGCCCCGAAGTGGGCGAACTTGCGGGCCAGCACCGCCGGCGCCGCGTTCGAGCCGATCGCCAGCAGCGGCAGCCGGCCGCTTGCGGCGCCGCTGTATTCGGCGACCGTCCGCTCGTGCCGCTCCGGCTCCATCGCCGCCAGCAGCTCCGCCCCCTCGCCGCTCAGTAGGTAGGAGCCCGGCGGCCGCGCCCAGGGGTATTCGAGCGCCCGCGCCAGCAGCTCCGGCTCGTAGGGGCGCGCCGGCAGGCGCTCGGCCAGCGCGCGCAGGTACTCGCCGAACCCGGCGTCGTCCAGCCCGAGGCGCTCGAGCAGCTCCGGCTCGTCGATCGGCGGCCACTCGGGCACGGGGCGAGCCTAGCGCGGGTTAGCGTCTCGGCCGGGCGGGTATTCCGAGTCTGTTGCACAGGGATCTCGAACGAATGGATCGCTCTCCACAGCAGACCGAGGAGCACCGCTTCGGCAAGTCGGCGCCGCTCTCGATCGGGGTCGAGGAAGAGCTGCTGCTGGTCGACCAAGGGCTGCGGCTGACGGCGGCAGCCGAGCGCGTCCTCGGCGCCCTCGACCCAGCGACGCGCGAGCGGGTCAGCACCGAGATCTTCGCCACCCAGATCGAGCTGAAGACCGGGATCTGCGACGACGCCGCGGGGGCGGCGGCGGAGCTGGAAGCGTTGCGCCAGGCGGTGCGCGCGACCGGGGCGACGCTGCTCGGGGCCGGCATCCACCCCGATGACGACGAGCGCGCCGAGCTGGTCGACAAACCGCGCTACGACGTGGTCAAGGAGGACCTGGCGAGCCTGCTGGCGACGCCGCCCTGCGGCCTCCACATCCACGTCGGCATGCCCGACCCGGAGACCGCGATCCGGGTCGCCAACTCGCTGCGCTACCACCTGCCGCTGCTGCAGGCGCTGACCGTCAACTCGCCCTTCCGCCAGGGCGAGGACTCCGGCCTGGCCAGCGCCCGGGCGGCGGTCGTCGCCACCTACCCGCGCTTCGAAATGCCGCGCGCCTTCCGCGACTACGACGATTTCGTCCGGGTCGCCGACCAGCTGATCGCCGCCGCCGGCGTCGACGACTACACCTACCTCTGGTGGGACGTGCGGCCGCATCCGCAACTGGGCACGGTCGAGGTGCGGGCGATGGACGTGCAGACCGAGGTCGGCGACAACGCCGCGGTCGCCGCCTTCGTGCAGGCGCTGGCGGCGAAGGAGATCGACCGCCCGACCGACATCGGCCTCTGCCGCGAGGCGCTGGAGGAGTCCTACTACCAGGCGGGTCGCCACGGGCTCGAGGCGCGGCTGATGGTCGACGACGAGATCGCCGAGCCGGCGCGTGAGGTGGCGGGCCGGGTGCTCGACGAAGTCCGGCCCTACGCCGAACAGCTGCGCGGCGAGGAGGCGCTGGCGGCGATCGAGCGGATCGTCCGCGAGGGCAACGGCGCCGACCAGCAGCGGCGCGTGCACGCGGTCGGCGGGATTCCCGCCCTGCTCGGCTACCTGGCCGAGCGCTCGCGCGCTACTTGAGCGTCGGCGCCGGCAGGTTGAGGCGGCGCCGGGCGGCCGCCACGGCGGAGACCGAGGAGCGGCAGGCTTTGGCGATCACCCCGTCGCCGTGGTCGGGCCGGCGGCTGACCTCGAACTCGATCAGGGCGGCGCGGCGCAGCTTCGCGCGCTCGTCGATCGAGCAGTTCTCGGGCGCATCGTCGAGCGCTGCCCGGGCGGCCCGCTCGCGCCGGCAGAGCAGGCAGAAGATGCCTTCGTCGGTGACGACCCAGGCCTCGGGTAGCTCCACCCGCTCGCCGCCGGCGCGGCTGACCGAGACCCCGCACTCGCCGCAGGTCCACTTCTTCGCGGTGTCGGCGGCGCTGCTCACGCGGCCGCCTTGGGACGCCTGCGCCGCCGGCGCCGCCGCTTCGGGGCGCCGGCGCCCTGGCTGCTGCCCTGGCCGGACTTGGCCCGGGGCGTCGCTGCCGTCAGGGTCTGGCCGGAGCCGCCCGGCCGGCCCAGATCGAACTCGCGGCTGAGGCCGAGGTCGCGGGCGATCTTGCCCATCTCGCCGGCCTGGTCGGCGAGCACGAAGCTGATCCCGGTGCCGCGGTTGCCGGCCCGGCCGGTGCGGCCGACCCGGTGCACGTAGGCATCCTGGTCGCCCGGGATGTCGAAGTTGATCACGTGGGTGACGTCGGCGACGTCGATCCCGCGGGCGGCGACGTCGGTGGCAATCAGGGTGTCGACGTCGCCGCGCTCGAAGCGCGCCAGCGCCCGTTCGCGCTGGCCCTGGCTCTTGTCGCCGTGCATCGCCACCGCTTCGAACTCGCGGCTGCGCAGGCGCTTGACCAGGCGGTCGGCGCCGCGCTTGGTGCGGACGAAGACGAGCGTGCGGCCGCGCTCGGCGTCTTCCAGGCGCGCGGTCAGGTGGTCGAGCTTGGAGCCCTGGGACTCGACGTGGACGAAGCTGTGCTCGATCTCGCGCTCGCCCTGGTCGGGCGGGTCCTGGGTGTGGCGGCGGGCCTTGTGGGTGTAGGCGGCGGCGAGCTTGCCGGTCGCGCCCTCCAGGGTGGCGGAGAAGAACAGGGTCTGGCGGTCGTCCGGGGTCTGGGCGACGATCCGGTTGACGGCGGGCTGGAAGCCCATGTCGAGCATCCGGTCGGCCTCGTCGAGGACGAGGATCTCGATCTGGTCGAGGGAGATCGTGTTGCGGGCGAGCAGGTCCTCGAGCCGGCCGGGGCAGGCGACGATGATGTCGGCGCGGCGGGCGGCGGCGCTCTGCGGCCCGAAGCCGACGCCGCCGTAGACGGCTGCGACGCGGAGGTCCCGGGTGGCGGCGATCGAGCTCAGCTCGTCGACGATCTGGCTCGCCAGCTCGCGGGTCGGGGCCAGGACCAGGGCGGCGGCGCCCTCGCCCGGTTCGATCAGGTCGACCAGGGGGATCCCGAAGGCGAGGGTCTTGCCGGAGCCGGTCGGGGACTGGACCAGCAGGTCGTGACCGTCGAGAGCGTCCTCGATGACGAGCTGCTGGACCGGGAAGGGCTCGGTGATCTTGCGCGCGGCGAGCGCGCTGACCACGTCGTTAGAAATGCCGAGGTCGGCAAAGGACTTCAAGTGATGTGCTCCTTATGTGTGGCGATTCGGGGGAGATCCAGCAGCCCCAAGACGCCAAGGCGCACAGAGGAAACGGAACCTCTCGGGTGGCGACAGGGGCCGAACCCGACCTGACTACCGTAGCAGGCGACCACTTTTGGCCTGCTTTCAGGCACTTTTCGGCGATCTCGCCGGCAGTTCGGAGAGGCTAGGGTGCGGGCGATGCGAATTCGCCCGGCAACCGCGGCCGACGCCGCCGCCCTGACCGCGCTCTGGACCGAGGCCTACAGCGGCCGGGCTCTGGGCGAAGGCCGGATCGAGCCCTACGAGGAGCACGAGTTCACCGCGGCGCTGGCGGCGGGTGAGCTCTCGGTTGCCGAGCTCGACGGCGCCGCGGTCGGGGCGGTGCTGATGCGCCCGCCCGGGGCGCCGGAACGGGCGGTCGCCGAGGGCGCGGAGGCGGAGCTGGGCCGGCTCGCGGTGACCGCGGCGGCGCGCGGCCGCGGCATCGGCCGGGCGCTGGCCCTGCGCTGCGGCGAGGGGGCGCGGCAGGCGGGCGCCGACGGGATCGCCCTCTGGAGCCGGCCCTACCAGGTGCAGGCGCACCGGCTCTACGAGTCGCTCGGCTATGAGCGCGTGCCCGGGCGCGACAGCGACGGCCCCGACGGCCGCCGCCTCGTCTTCCGCCTCGACCTCGCCCGCTAGCGCCGGCCGAAAAGCCGGTGCGGGCGGCCTCCTACACTTGTGCGATGGCTTCGCAGGCTTCGACCGTGCCGACTTACACGCTCTATAGGCGCGGGCTCGAGCTGCTCGAAGACGGCGACTTCCGCGACGCGGCCGAGCCGCTGGCCGAGGCGGCGCGGCGGGCGCCGGAGAAGACCTCGGTGCGGGAGGCGCTGGGGCGCGCCTACTACCGCTCCGGACGCTTCGTCCAGGCCGCGACCGAGTTCGCGGCGGTGGTCGAGGTCCACCCGGTCGACGACTACGCCCACTTCTGCCTCGGCCGCGCGCTCAGCAAGACCGGCGAGGTGACCCGCGCCCGCCACCACCTGGCGCTGGCTGCCAACCTGCGTCCCGACCGGGACGACTACCGCTATTACCGCCGCTTGGTCGAGCCCTGATCGGGCTCAGAGGCCCCGGACTAACTTGCCGACGGTTTCGCGGGAGAAATAAGGGCCGTAGGTGCGCGACTTGTCGTCGAGGTGGAGGTAGGCGTTGATGCCGTTGATTTCGCTGCCGTCGCCGATCAGCCAGCCACCGCCGCTGGCGCCGGGCGCCCAGCGGCAGCGGATCCCCGAGGTCGGCGGGCCGGGGAAGCGGTTGGTGAAGCGGTCGCTGCCGACGTAGGGGGAGCGGCAGCCCTGCAGGCGGGTCGCTTTGCCGGGGTAGCCGAAGGTCTGGAAGTCCTGGTAGCGGCTCTGGTTGAGGGCGATCGTGGCGCCGCCTCCGACCGCGTCGGCGACGTTTTCGCCGCGGTTGTTGGGCAGGGTGAGGAAGGCGCCGAGGTCGAAGTCGGGGTTGCCCTGCTTGGTCCACTGCTGCGGCGCGAACATCGCCCCGCGGCGGGCGACGAAGGCGCCGAAGGGGGAGACGCCGCCGTGGAAGGCGGGGACGAACTGCACGTAGTCGGACCAGACGCTGGCTTTGCCGTCTTCGCGGCCGCTGTTGAGGCAGTGCCCGGCGGTGAGGACGAGGCGCCGCGTCGGGCTGTCGATCGCCGTCCCCGAGCAGTAGCCCTCGAGCTCGCCGCGGCGGACGAAGATGCGGCCGTTGACCGCGTAGGGCAGCAGGTCCGGCTCGGAGATCGCGAGGAAGCTGGCGCTGGCGCCGGGGTCAGGGGTGGGGGAGCCGATTCGCAGCCGGGCCTCGCCGCCGGCATTGCGGACGAGGCCGAGCGGGCGGGCCTCGCGCATCCTCTGCGGGGTCCAGAAGCGCAGCACCCGGGCGGCGGCGGCCCGTTCGGCGCTGGTCGTGGCGATGGCTGCGCCGGGGGGATGGGCGCGGGCGCCGGCGAGGGCGTCGCCGGGCCAGGCGAGGGCGATCGCGAGCAAGGCGAGGAGGATCGCGAGCGGGCCCGCGACGCGGGTGTCGGCACGGAGCGGGCGCCAGCGCATCGGCCGCCGAGGATAGTTGCCCGCCACCCGTGCCTGGGCGAATTTCGTACTGGAGGACCTAACTGACCAGCGGGATCACGCAGCGGTACTTTCGCGCGGCGGTGGAGATCTCGGAGCTGACGGTGGCATTGGCGGCCACAGTCACCACCGCATAGAGATTGGGACCAGACACGTTGGTGACGTCACTCGTCCACTCATCCCCAACCGCCAGCGTCACCCCCGGCTGCTGCGAGTAGGCCGCCAGGGCCAGGGCGCCCGGCAGTTCGCCGCCCTGGGTGGCGCAGGCGCCGGCCGCCGCCGGGGCCGGGACCGCGACGGCGCTGACGGCGCCCCAGCAGGCGCCGGCGAAGAGCTGCGACGGCGGCATGCAGCCGGCGCTGTGGCCGTTGACCCGGTCGGCGTCGAGGGCGCTGACCGCGTGCAGGGCGGTGCGGGCGTCGTCGGCGCTGGTGGCCTCGTCGGCGTGGGCCGCGCTCGGCACCTGGGCAATGCTGGCGGCGTCGATCTGGGCGCCGCCGACCGAGCCCGGCGCGAGCCGGTCGCCGCCGATCGTCCCCGGCTTGATCCGGTCGCCGGGCAGCGAGGCGGGGGCAACCCGGTTGCCCGGCAGCGACTTCACCCGGATCGTCTTGCCGTCGATCTTCGCCGCCGCGACCACGGTGCCGCCCAGCGCGGCGACGAGCGCGATGCAGGCGACCAGCAGCGCCGGCGCCTGCCGGCGGATCCCCTTGCCCATGATCTTTCCCCCTGTAAACATTGAGGTTCTTCGCTTTGCTCAAGCTTAGCCCCGGCAAGCGGGCCTCAGACGAAAATCAGCCTGCGGGGGCGGCGGATAGACTCGCCGCTGTAAATACGGTCGGTGGTCAAGGGAAGTCCGGTGCGAAACCG
>DASUNU010000124.1:0-15999 GCA_036276995.1 Solirubrobacterales bacterium | reverse complement strand
CGTCTCCCTGTTCCGGCTTGGGCGGCGGCCGATGGCGCTGCGCGACCACCTCCTGAACCAGGACCTGATCTACGTCGGCGGCGGCTCCCTGGTCAACCTGCTGGCGGTCTGGGAGGCGCATGACATCGCCTCGATCCTCAGCCTCGCCTGGCGCCGCGGCATCGTCCTCGCCGGCCAGAGCGCCGGCGCGATGTGCTGGTTCGAGGCCGGCATCACCAAGTCCTCGGGCAAGCCGCTGGCGGCGGCGGGCCTGGGGATGCTCGGCGGCAGCCTCTGCGTCCATTACAACAACGAACCCGAGCGCCGCGCCGCCTACCTCGAGGCGGTCGGCGCGGGGATGCCGGGCGGCTACGGGCTCGACGACTACGCCGGCCTGCTCTGGGAGGGCGAGGGCACGCCGGCCGCCGTCACCGCCCGCCGCGGCGCCCGCGCCTACCGCGTCTGCAGCCGCGACGACACCGTCGCCGAGTCGCCGCTGCCGGCCCGCTTCCTGCCGGCGCCCGCCCCCGCCGCCCTGCGCGAGGACATCGCCGAGTTCCGCCGCATCAAGACGATGCGGCGGCGGGCCGGCTGGCTCGGCTAGCTACTCGCCCGCGGCCGGCGGTGCGGTCGGGTCCGAGCTCTCCTCGCCGAGGTTCTCGCGGGCGATGTAGTCCTCGGCCAGCAGCAGGTTGTCGCGCGAGCGCTCGACCACGTTGAGCAGGTCGCCCATCAGCGCTACCTCCTCGACCTGCTCCTTGACGAACCACTGCAGGAACTGCTCGGCCCGGTAGTCCTTGAGGTCGCGGGCCAGCTCGAACAGGGCGAAGATCTCCTCGCTGACCCGTTTCTCCTGCTCGAGCGCCATCCGCACCGGGTCGCTGCCGTCGTCGAAGCGGGTCTGCTGCGACTTGATGTCGGGGATGTGGATTTCCTCGCCGACGTCGAGCAGGTACTGGACCATCATCATCGCGTGCTCGCGCTCCTCCAGTGCCTGCCGGTAGAAGAAGGCGGCGAGCCGGGGCAGGGTCTCGGCGTCGTAGTAGACGGCGGCGGCGACGTACTGCTGCGAGGCCGCGAACTCGTTGGCGATCTGCTCGTTCAGCGCGTCGGCGAAGCTCTTCTCTGCCATCTCATCCTCCTGGTCGGCTGGGCGGGAGACCAACGTAGCCGAAACCCCGAATTCGGTCGGCCGAAGAGAGAGTTAGGTGACCCAACGGAAGCCGGTCGGCTCGATTGCCGGCTGCAGCGGGCTGGAGGGGAGGCCGGGTTTGGTCGCCAGCTCCGGGTTGTTGTAGCCGCCGGGGGCGACGTCGTTGGGGGTGTCGGGGTGGAAGATCGAGGCCAGGTACTGGATCTGGCCGCGGCCCTGGCCGAGCTCGGTCTGGCCGCCGCCGTAGGCGCCGATCCCGCGCTCCTCGCAGTAGTCGTAGGCGGCGAAGAGGTCCCGGATCGGGCCGAAGCGCGAGGGCTTGACGTTGACCGTCTTTGGCGGCGACCACGGCATCGTCTCGATGTCGGCGATCGAGTGGATCGGCGCGTCCCAGGTCACCCGCTCCGAGACCGGGTCCAGGAGCGGCTTGGTCTCCTCCGTCACGTCAGGGTCCTCCAGCCAGGCGTCCGGGAAGGCCGCGATCAGCTTCGCGTAGAGCTCGGGGTCGGTGATCACGTCGACCGGGGTGCCTTTGTAGAAGCCCTTGAGGTCGAGCGAGTCGACCGCGCCGGTCTCCGCCAGGGCGGCGATCAGCTCGTCGTCCCAGTCATTGAAGGGGTCGAGCTTGAAGCGCAGGGTGGGGTAGGCGGCGAGCCGAGCCAGCAGCGGCTCGATCGAGGACTTCTCGTCCTCGCCGAAGCCGGCCAGCCGCATCGAGTTGACGAAGTTGACGGGCTTGGGCTCGCGGCCGAGCGCCTCCGCCAGGTTGGTCCCGGCCTGGCGCAGTGCCAGGTCGAGCGCCGCCGACTCGTAGGCCCAGCGCCGGTAGGCGGGGGAGATGTCGTCGCGCACCGGCGGCCCGGCCGGGAACAGGTCGATCCCGTCGAGATGATCGGAGAACTCGGCGAAGGTGCCCTTGAAGGCCAGCCCCTGCGGCGGGCCGGCGCTCTGCTGGCCGATGTGGTCGACCGCGTCGTAGACGACGTCCTCGCCGATCCCCTCCTCGCCGCCGCCGCTGAACCTGACGATCGTGGTCAGCCGTTCGAAGCTGCCGAGCGTGATCTCGAGCCCCTCGAACGTGCAGGACTCGATCTCAAGCGGCAGGTCGGCGATCGCGTCGAAGCTGGGCATCGGCGGAGCCTAACGGGCGACGCGCAAGGTCTTCAGCTCGCGGTCGCTGCCGCCGCGGACATAGCCGCCGTGGGCGACGCTCTCCCTGATGTAGTCGAGGGTCTCCGCGGTCAGCCGCTCGCCCGGCAGCACGTTGGGGATCCCGGGCGGGTAGGCGGCCAGGCCCTCGGCGGCGACGCGGCCGGCGGCGGCGTCGAAGGGGATCACCTCCTGCGGGCCGAGGAAGGCTTCGCGCGGGGTCATCACCAGCTCGCCCCAGGGCGGCGGCGGCATCAGCTTCTCGTCGGGCGCGCCCGGCTCGGCCTCGAGCGTGTCGACCACCTCGCGCAGGCCGGCGACCAGGCGTTCGCCGGCTGCCGCCGCGGGCTCCCCGACCCCGAAGATCGCGACGACGACGTTCTCGGTGTAGAGCTCGAGGTCGAGGCCGCTCTGGAAGGACGCTTTGGCCAGGCGGTAGCCGTTGGAACCGGTGCCGCGGACGTCGATCGCCAGCCGCAGCGGGTCCCAGCCGGCGATCCCGGGCCGCCCGACCATGCTCTCGTCGAGCACCGCGAGGCCGGGGATCGCGGCGATCGCCGCGCGGGTCTCCGCCACCGCCGCCAGGGTCTCGCCCAGCAGCTCGAGCCCGTGCACGACGACCTGGCGGCGGGCGGCGTCGAGCGAGCCGGAGAGCAGGCCGCTGGGGCTGGTCGTCTCGACCAGGCTGACGCAGCGGTCGACCACCGCCGGGTCGATGCGGCCGCCCTCGCCGAGGTGCAGCATCGCCGCCTGGGTGAGGCTGCCGACGATCTTGTGGGTTGAGGAGGTGACGAGGTCGGCGCCGCCGGCCAGCGCATCGGCGGGCAGCTCGGGGTGGAAGTGGAGGTGGGCGCCCCAGGCCTCGTCGACGACCAGCGGCACGCCGTGCCCGTGCGCCACCGCGGCCAGCGCGGCGACGTCGGCGCAGGCGCCGAAGTAGGTGGGGGAGACGACCATCGCCGCCACCGCGCCCGGCGTCTCGGCCAGCGCCGCGTCGAGCGAGTCCGGCGTCAGCCCGTGCGCGATCCCCAGCTCCGGGTCGAGCTCGGGCGAGACGAAGGCCGGCCGCATCCCGCTGAGCACGAGGCCGTCGATCACCGAGGAGTGGACGTTGCGCTGGACCACGACCCGGTTGCCGCCGTGGGCGAGCGCCAGGCAGGTGGCGTGGTTGCCCTGCGAGGCCCCGTTGACGAGGAACCAGGTCCGCCGCGCCCCCCAGGCCGCGGCGGCGAGCAGCTGCGCCTGCTGGAACGGCGTCGGTTCCGGGCCGATGTCGACTCCCTCGGTGACCGAGGGGATGTCGTTGCGCAGCCCGGTCTCGCCGACCAGCTCGCGCATCGCTGGGTCGGCGCCGGCGCCGCCCTTGTGGCCCGGGACCTGGAAGCGCCCCGGCTCCAGCGCCGCGTAAGCGAGCAGGGCGTCGACGTAGGGAGTCGAGTCCTGATCGGGACGATCGGGCATCGAGCCGAGTCTACGCCCGCAACTGCTCGACCCCGGCGGGCCGGTGCGCGAGACTGGCAGGGATGAAGCACACGCCGCACGGCTACTGGCTGGAGGAGGCGGGCGAGGTCGCGCCGGCCGCGGCGCTGGCGGGCGAGCGAACGGCCGACGTGGTCGTGGTCGGTGGCGGCTACACGGGGATGTGGGCGGCCTGGCAGATCAAGGCCCTGGAGCCGGAGGCGCGGGTGGTCCTGCTCGAGGCCGAGCTCTGCGGCCACGGCCCGAGCGGGCGCAACGGCGGCTTCTGCAACGTGATGTGGTTCTCGCTGCCGAACATGCGGCGGCGCTGGGGCGACGAGGCGGCGCTCGCGGTCGCCCGCGCCAGCTCCGCCGCGGTCGCCGGCATCGGCACCTTCTGCGCCGAGCAGGGGGTCGACGCCTGGTACCGCCACGGCGGTTACCTGCAGGTCTCGGCGGCCCCGGCCCAGGACGGGATTTGGAGCGAGGCGGCGGCAGCCTGTCGCGAGCTCGGCGCCGCGGACGCGGTCGAGCTGCTCTCGCCCGCCGCGACCGCCGCCCACTGCGCCTCGCCCGCCTTCCGCGGCGGCGCCTTCTACCCCGACGCCGCCACCGTCCACCCGGCCCGGCTTGCCCTTGGCCTGCGCGAGCGCCTGCGCGCCGCCGGGGTCGAGGTCCACGAGCACTCGCCGGTGCGGGCGCTGCACGCCGCTGCGGACGGGGTCCTGGCTCGCACCGACGGCGGCGCGGTCCGGGCCGGCCGCGCCGTGCTCGCGATCGGCGGCGCCGCCAAGGCTCGCCGGGGACCGCTGCGGGACCGGCTCACCGTCACCTCTTCCCACATCGTCCTCACCGAGCCGGTCTCCGAGCTGCTGGAGGAGATCGGCTGGACCGGGGGCGAGTGCATCACCGACTGTCGCACGATGCTGCACTACTTCCGCACCACCCCGGACGGGCGCATCGCCTTCGGCCTCGGCGGCGGCCGGATCTCGATGGGCGGGCGGCTGCGCGGCAAGGTCGAGCTCGACGCCGCTGTCGTCGCCCTGGCCGCGAAACGCCTGCACGCCTACTTCCCCGGTCTCGAGGGCCGCCGCATCACCCACGCCTGGGGCGGCCCGATCGACGTCTCCCCGACCCACCTCCCGGTCGTCGTCCCGCTGCCCGGCGACCGCGCCTTCGCCGCCGCCGGCTACACCGGTAACGGCGTCGGCCCCTCCTACATGGTCGGCCGCACCCTCGCCGCGCTCGCCCTCGACCGCAGCGACGAGCACGCGCGCCTGCCGATCGTCGACCCCGCGCCCCAGCGCGTCCCGCCCGAGCCCTTCCACTGGCTCGGCGGCAGCGTGATCCGGGCCGGGATCATGAGCAAGGAGAACGCCGAGAGCGAGGGCCGCCGTCCCCACCCGGTCAGCTCCGCCCTGGCGAAGGTCCCCGAGCTGCTCGGCTTCCACATCGGCCGCTAGCTACCAGCGGCTGGTGACCACCTTCTTGCGCGTGTAGAAGTCGACCGCGTCGGTGCCGTTGGCGTGGAGGTCGCCGTCGAGGGAGTCGCCCCAGCCGGAGAATGGGAACCAGGCGACGGGGGCGGGGACGCCGACGTTGACGCCGAGCATGCCCGCCTCGACCTGGTGGCGGTACTGGCGCGCGGCCGCTCCCGAGCGGGTGAAGATCGAGCCGGCGTTGCCGTAGCGGGAGCCGTTGACGAAGGCGATCGCCCGGTCGAGGTTGTCGACCTCGACCAGGGAGAGCAGCGGCCCGAACAGCTCCTCGCGGGCCAGCTCCGACTCGTGGTCGGTGGCGACCGCGATCGTCGGGCCGAGCAGGGTGCCGGCCGGGCCGGCGTCGCCGCGGCCATCGAGCAGCAGCTCGGCGCCGTCGGTCGCTGCCCGGTCGATCGCCGTCGCGACCCGTTCCCGCGCTGCGGCGGAGACCAGCGGGCAGACATCGGTCTCCGCGTCTGTGCCGCGGCCGACCCGCAGCTCGGAAGCAGCGGCGACCAGCGCCTCGCGCAGCTCCGAGCGCCGCCCGCTGTCGCCGACGCTGACGCAGACCGAGCCGGCCAGGCAGCGCTGACCGGCGGCGCCGAAAGCCGAGCCCATGATCGCCGGCAGCGCCTGCTCGAGATCGGCGTCCGGCATCACGACCAGCGAGTTCTTCGCCCCGCCCAGCGCCTGCACCCGCTTGCCGGCGGCGGCACCGCGTTCGGCGACCATCCGCGCCGTCTTCGCCTGGCCGACGAAGGAGATCGCGTCGACCCCGGGATGGTCGAGCAGGCTGTTGACCGCGTCGTGCGCGCCGTGCACGAGGTTGAAGACCCCCGGCGGGATTTCCTCCTCGACCGCGTGTACCGCGGCGGAGATCAGCGCCGCCGGGCGCGGGTCGAGCTCGGACGGCTTGAGGATGAAGGTGTTGCCGCAGGCGAGCGCGTAGGGGAGGAACCAGAGCGGGATCATCGCCGGGAAGTTGAAGGGGGTGATCGCGGCGACCACCCCGAGCGGCTGCCGCACCATTTCCACGTCGACGCCGGCCGCGACCCCTTCCAGGTTCTCGCCCTTCATCAAATGCGGAATCGCCGCTGCCGACTCGACCGACTCCAGCCCGCGCCCGACCTCGCCGGCCGCGTCCTCCATGGTCTTGCCCATGTCGACGCTGACCAGCCGGGTCAGCTCCTCGCGCCGGGCGAGCAGCTCCTCGCGCAGAGCCAGGATCGCGCGGGCGCGACGCTGCGGCGGGCGCTCCCGCCATTCCGGCAGCGCCTCCCGTGCCGCCGCCACCGCCGCCTCGACCTCGTCGGCACCCGAAAGCGGCACCTTGGCCAGCGTCTCGCCGTTGGCCGGATCGACGTCCGGGGTCGTCTCGACCCCCTGCGCCTGTCGCCAGGCTCCGGCGATGTAGTTGGGGAGCACGGGGGCTCGCGGCGACCCGTTGATCGATCTCGGCGGCACGCCCTCGGACTCCATGTTCTGCTCCTCCCTATTCATGCTGCGGTGACGGTCTTGGTACTCGGTTGTGGGTCGGGGCGGACAGAGGCCATGCGCTCAGCCCGGCGCTGTTGCCAGATCACCAGCCCGGCGGCGACGACAGCGACAAGGAAAAGCAGCGTTGCTAGCGCGTTGACCTGGACCGGGATCCCGCGCAGACTCACCCCATATACGTAGAGCGGGAAGGTAACGGTCGTTCCCGAATTGAAGTTAGAGATTACGAAGTCGTCGATCGAAAGGGCGAACGCCAGCATCGCCGCGGCGAGGATTCCCGGCGCCAGCAGCGGCAGGGTGACGGTGCGGAAGGTCGTGAGCGGGCCGGCGCCGAGGTCTGCGGCGGCCTCCTCGAGGTGTCGGTCGAACCCGATCAGGCGGGAGCGCACGACCACGACCACGAAGCTGATCGAGAACATCACGTGGGCGATCAGCAGGGTGCTGAAGCCGAGCTGGAACGAGTAGTAGATGAACATCGAGAGCAGCGAGGCGCCGATCACCACCTCCGGCGTTGCCATCGGGATCACGATCAGGAGGTTGGCGGCGCGCTTGCCGAAGAAGCGGTGGCGGACCAGGGCGATCGCCATCGCGGTCCCGATCGCGGTCGAGATCACGGTCGCCAGCGCCGCCAGCTCGACGCTGGTCAGCAGCGCCTCGTTCAGTTCCGGCAGCGAGAACATCGAGGTCCAGTACTCGGTGGTGAAGCCGTCGTCGAGGGTGAAGGTGAGTTTGTCCTGTGGCGTCGCCCCGAACGAGAAGATCGCGATCACCGCGATCGGGACCAGCATGTAGGCGACGGCGAGGCCGGCGTAGATCGGCAGCGCGTGGTGGCGCAGCCAGCCCCAGGCTCGCGACGGTGCCGCCACCTCAGGCCCCCCTCTCGTCCTCGTCGCCCATGAAGGCACCGGTCCCGGCGAAGCGGATGTAGACCGTGACCACGGCGAGGATCAGGGCCATCATCAGGAACGAGAGCGCTGCGGCCTCGGGATAGTCGCGCTGGTTCAGGTAGAGCGACTGGATCACGTTGCCGACCATCGCCTGCCCGGTCCCGCCCAGCAACTGGGCGTTGATGTAGTCGCCGAAAGCGGGGATGAAGGTGAGCAGGACGCCGGCGACGATCCCCGGCATCGTCAGCGGCAGCGTCACTTTGAGGAAGGCGGTGCGCGAGGAGGCGTAGAGGTCCTTGGCCGCCTCGACCAGGCGCAGGTCGAGCCGCTCCAGGTTGGCGTAGAGCGGCAGGATCATGAACGGCAGGAAGTTGTAGGTGAGGCCGGCGATCACCGCCGCCGGCGTCGCCAGGATGCGCCCGTCCTCAGGCAGCAGCGCCAGCGTCTGCAGCACGCTGACCACCGGGCTGTCGTCGCTGAGGATCGTCTTCCAGGCGATCGTGCGGATCAGGTAGGTGGTGAAGAGGGGAGCGACCACCGCGAACAGCAGCAGCGTTTTGAAGCGGCCGGCGCGGAAGGCGATCGCGTAGGCGAGCGGGTAGCCGATCAGCAACGCCAGCAGCGTCGCCGTGCCGGCGTAGAGGAAGGAGCGGTAGATCTGCTCGGTGTGCCCGGAGAGCGAGTCCGGGAAGTTGGCCCATTCCCAGGTCAGGGTGAAGCCGGTGGTCAGCGAGCCCGAGCGCAGGGCCAGTTCGCCCATGAAGTACATCGGCACGACGAAAAACAGCAGGAGCCAAAGCAGGCCTGGCCCGAGGAGCCAATAGGGGACCAGGCGCTGCTTCAGGCTCATGGCTCGGCCCTAGCCGGCCACCGTGTCGGCCCAGGCGCCGGAGACCGTTTCCACATCGGGTGGCGAGTCCTGGGTCGAACAGTTTTTCTGGAACTCGGCACTGGGGAAGACCAGCGGGTCTTTCGCCAGTTTCGGGTTCGTTTTCTGCAGTACGTCCTGGACGCCGTCGACCGGCGAGACGTAGGTGATGTATTCGGTCAGGTCGGCCGCGACCTCGGGCTGGTAGACGAAGTCCATCCAGCCGAAGGCAGCACCAACGTTCGGTGCCCCGACTGGGATCACCATGTTGTCGGACCAGAGCACGCAGCCCTCGGTCGGCATCCGCCATTCCGCGTTCGGGTTGCTGATGATCGAGGCATCACCCGACCAGCCGACCGCGGCGACGATGTTGCCCGCGTTCAGTTCCTCGTTGTAGTTGTTACCGGTGAAGGCGCGGATCTGGCCGGACTGGGCGGCGCCTTTGATCCTCTCGATCGCCTTTTCCCAGTCGGCGTCGGTCGCCTCCTCGGGGTCGACCCCTTCCGCCTTCATCACCAGCGGCACGCTGTCGCGCATCTCTTCGAGGAAGGTGACCTTGCCCTTGTATTTCGGGTCGAAGAGGTCGTTGACCGATTTGATCTCCGGCGCCTTCGAGGTGTCGACCCAGATCCCGGTCATCCCGCTCTGCCAGGGGATCGAGAATTTGCGCCCGGGGTCGAAGGATGGGTTCTCCAGGTTCGGCACCAGGTTTTCAAACACGGTCGGCAGGTCGTTCGGGTCGATCTCCTGCAGGTAGCCGAGGTCGTACATCTGTTTCGCCATCCAGTCGGTGACGACGAAGATGCTGCGTCCGCCCGACTCGCCCCCTTCGAGCTGCGGCTGCATCTTCCCGAAGAAGCTGTTGTTGTCGTTGACGTCTTCGATGTAGTCGACGCTGACGCCGGAGTCTTTTTCGAACTCGGCGACGGTCCCGTCCGCGCCGGGGTCGATGTAGCCGGGCCAGTTGGAGATCGTCAGTTGGCCCTCGACCGGCCCGCCTTTGGCCACGGTCGCTTCGCTGCTGTTGCCGCCACCGCCGACCGTGTCGCCGCCACCACAGGCAGCGAGGCCCAGGGCCAGGACGAGGACCGCGACCACCGTTGAAATGTGGACTCTCATCTCATTCACCTCCATTGGTTGATTCGCGGACCATGTGCATGTGCTCGGGCTCCCAGCTCAGCGTCACCCGGGCGCCGCCGCCGGGCAGGTGCTGGCGCTCGGCCTCGCTCGCGTTCGGGACCAGCACCGTCATCCGCACGTCCTCGCCGAGCCCGACGACGATCTGGGTCGCGGTGCCGAGGTAGAGCGAGCTCTCGACCACGCCCTCGACCTGCGGCAGGCCGTTCGCGCTCCCGCCACCAGTCAGTTCGACCCGCAGCTTCTCCGGCCGCACGACCGCGTAGCAGCCCTCGCCGGCGCTGAGGCCCGCGGTGTTGCCCGGCACCTCCGGGCCGTCTTCGAGCCGCACTTGGCCGGGCCCGGACACGGTCGCCGGCATCAGGTTGGAGACGCCGATGAAGCCGGCGACGAAGGTCGTCTCGGGGCGCTCGTAGACGTCCTCGGGGACCCCGACCTGCTCGACCTTGCCGCGGTTCATCACCGCGATCCGGTCGCTCATCGTCAGCGCCTCCTCCTGATCGTGGGTGACGTAGACGAAGGTGATCCCGACCTCGCGCTGGATCCGTTTCAGCTCCACCTGCAGGCCCTTGCGCAGTTTCAGGTCGAGGGCGCCGAGCGGCTCGTCGAGCAGCAGCACCTTGGGCAGGTTGACCAGGGCGCGGGCCAGCGCCACCCGCTGCTGCATGCCGCCGGAGAGCTGCGCCGGCTTGCGCTTCGCCTCGGCGCTCAGCCCGACCCGCTCGAGCTCGGCCCCGACCCGGGTCGTGATCTCGCCCTTCGGCACCTTCTTGCGCTTGAGGCCGAAGCCGACGTTCTCCTCGACCGAGAGGTGGGGGAAGAGCGCGTAGCTCTGGAACACGGTGTTGGTCGGGCGCCGGTAGGGCGGCAGTCCGGCAACGTCCTCACCGGCGATCCGGACCTCGCCCGCGCTCGGTTGCTCGAAGCCGGCGATCATCCGCAGCGTCGTCGTCTTGCCGCAGCCGCTCGGGCCGAGCATGGTGAAGAACTCGCCGCCGGCCAGGTCGAGGCTGAGGTCGTCGACGGCGAGCAGCTCGCCGAAGCGCTTGCTGACGTTTCTGAGTTCGACGCTGGAGCTCTGACCCTCTGCTCTCATTGCGCCGTCCCCAGTCACCTTCGTCAGTCCGCCTCTGCGAGCGCCGGTTTGGGCGGTGGCTGTGCCGACTTGTCGAGCATCCCGGCCGGGGCAACTTCGCGGCGGCGGAGGAAGAACGGTTCGCGCTGGTGGCGCCGCCAGACCAGCAGCAGGAGGAAGCCGAGGACGAGGAAGCCGACCCCGATCACCGCCGGCGGCGCCACCCCGAACCAGGAGGAGCCGCTGTAGGAGTTGGCGGGGTCGGCGTAGTCGATCAGCGCCTTGAAGAAGAGGAAGCCCAGCAGCACCGACCCGATCACCGGTGCGACTCCGACGAAGAAGAAGCTCCTCACCGATTTGCGCAGCTCGCGCCGGTAGTAGACGGCGCAGGCGACCCCGGTGAAGGCGTAGTAGAAGGCGATCATCAGCGCCAGCGCGGAGAGCGAGTCGAAGAGGAAGTTTTCGCTGACGAGCTTGGAGGGCAGGTACCAGATAACCGCCAGTACCCCGATCACGACGGTTGAGACAACCGGGGTGAAGTAGCGCTGGCTGACCTCGCCGAGCGCGCTCGGCATCGCCTCCGCCCGCGCCATCGAGAGCGAGGTGCGCGAGGCCGGCAGGATCGTGGTCTGGGTCGAGGCGAGGGCCGAGACCACCACCGCCAGCAGGACCAGGTTGTCGAGCGGGCTGCCCAGCACCCCGGCCGCGTAGCTGGCGAGGATCGCTTCGTTGTCGTCGAAGGCGGCCGCACCCGCCTCGCCCTTCCAGGCGACCAGGGCGGTGGCGACCCCAAGGTAGGTGACGAGCAGCAGCACGGTGCTGACCAGACCCGCCAGGCCCGGCGCCGTCACCGACCCCTCGGTCTCCTCGTTGAGGTTGACCGCGCTCTCCCAGCCCCAGTAGATGAAGACGCCGAGCAGGAGCGCGCCGGTGAGGGCGCCGCCGCTGCCGATCGCGAACGGGTTGAACCAGGAGAGCGAGGGATCGATCGCGGCGGGCGGCGCATCGCCGCTGAAGACCTTGTAGATCGCGACCGCGGCGAACAGCAGCAGCGGCCCGATCTGCAGCACCATCAGCCCCTTCTGCAGGCGGGCCGAGAGCTCAGTGCCGAGCACGCAGACGGTCGTCATCGCGGCGATCAGCGCCAGCGCCAGCAGGGTCACCGCCAGTTTGCTTTCGACCAGCGATTCGGCTCCGATCAGTTCGAAGAACGAGTAGGCGGCGACGTCGGCAAGCGAGCCGATCACGAGGATGCCGGTGACGCAGATCGCCCAGCCGGTCATCCACCCCCACTGCGGGCCGATCGCCCGCGTCACCCAGGAGAAGCTGGTGCCGCAGTCCTGGTCGGCGCGGTTCATGTAATAGAAGGCCGCGGCGATGAAGAACATCGGCACGAAGGAGAGCAGCAGCGCCGCCGGCGCCTGGAAGCCGACGATGACGACGATCGAGCCGATCACCGCGGCCAGCGAGTAGGCCGGGGCGGTGGACGCAAGGGCGATCGTGAGACCGTCCGAAAAACCGATCGCGTCCTTCTTCAGGCCCTTGTCCCCAGTAGCAGCCACCTAGCGACCGTAAGCCTCAGCGGACCACGACACAAGTGGCAAAGGTCCCAAAAGCACAGCCAGGAGTTGTACATGATGTACAAGTCTTTCTCGGGAGCTTGACCCAATGACCACTTGCGTCTGGGCCATCCCGGGGCTAGCGTTGTCCATAACGTCGTAGCAATAGAGGAGGGTGGAATGGCCACCGCGCCGTCGCAGGCAGCAGTCGACACCGAGCTCCAGCAACTGGCCCGCCGGCATCTCTGGATGCACTTCTCGCGCATGGGCTCCTACGGCCCCGACCACGAGATCCCGATCATCACCCGGGCCGAGGGCTGTTACGTCTACGACGAGCACGGCAACCGCTACCTCGACGGCCTCTCCGGCCTCTTCTGCGTCAACGCCGGCCACGGCCGGCGCGAGTACGGCGAGGCGGTCGCGCGCCAGGTCGAGGAGCTCGACTTCTACACGCTCTGGAGCTACGCACACCCGCGGGCGATCGAGCTGGCGGCGCGGATCGCCGGTCTCGCTCCCGGCGACCTCAACCGCGTCTTCTTCACCTCCGGCGGCGGCGAGGCGGTCGAGTCGGCGCTGAAGCTGGCCCGCAACTACCACCGCATGCACGGCAAAGGCCAGAAGCACAAGGTGATCGCCCGCGAGGTCGCCTACCACGGCACCACCCTGGGGGCGCTCTCGGCGACCGGGATCACCGAGCTGCGGACCCAGTTCGAACCGCTGACGCCGGGCGGCTGCCACGTTCCCAACACCAACGTCTATCGCTGGCCCGAGGACCGCGAGGAAACCTGGGCGGCGGACGCGATCGAGGAGCGGATCGTCTTCGAGGGGCCGGAGACGGTCGCCGCGGTGATCCTCGAGCCGGTCCAGAACGCCGGCGGCTGCTTCGTCCCGCCCGACGGCTACTTCCAGCAGGTGCGCGAGATCTGCGACCGCCACGACGTGCTGCTGATCTCCGACGAGGTGATCTGCGCCTGGGGCCGGCTCGGCCACTACTTCGGCTGCGAACGCTTCGGCTACCAACCCGACCTGATCACCGTCGCCAAGGGCCTGACCTCGGCCTACGCGCCGATGGGCGCCGTGATCGCCTCCGACACCGTCGCCGAGCCGTTCATGCAGGGCGACGCCTCCTTCGCCCACGGCTTCACTTTCGCCGGGCACCCGCTCGCCGCCGCGGTGGCGATGGCCAACCTCGACGTCTTCGAGCGCGAGGATCTCTGCGGCCACGTGCTGGCCAAGGAGGGCGAGTTCCGCCAGATGCTGGAGACCCTGCGCGACCTGCCGATCGTCGGCGACGTGCGCGGCGCCGGCTACTTCCACGCGGTCGAGCTGGTCAAAGACAGGGAGACCAAGGAGAGCTTCAACGACGAGGAGTCCGAGCGACTGCTGCGCGGCTTCCTCTCCGGCGAGCTTTACAAGCGCGGGCTGATCTGCCGCGCTGATGACCGCGGTGACCCGGTGGTGCAGCTGGCGCCGCCGCTGATCGCCGACAGCGAGCAGTTCGAAGAGATCCACGACGTCCTCCGCGGTGTGCTCACGGATGCCTGGGAGCAGGTCGTCGCCTAGGGGCGCACGGTGCTCACGGTCCAGAGCCTGCTCGACGAACTCGACCTTGACCTCGCCGCCGGCGACGGCGCCGCCGCCGCACCGGTCCGCTGGGTCCACATCTCCGAGCTCGAGGACCCGACCCCGTGGCTCTCCGGCGGCGAGCTGATGCTGACCACCGGGATCCCGCTCGACAGCGCCGCCAAACAGCGCTCCTTCGTTCGCCTGCTGGCCGACCGCAACCTCGCCGGGCTCGGCTTCGGGACCGGCTTCAGCCACCGCAAAATGCCGAAAGCGCTGGTCGAGGAGGCGGAGAAGCGCGACTTCCCGCTGTTCGAGGTGCCCTACTCGACGCCGTTCATCGCGATCACCGAGAAGGCCTTCGCCCGCCTCGTCAACGAGCAGTACGAGGTGCTGCAGCGCGGGATCGCGGTGCAGCGGCGACTCGAGCGGCTGGTCCTCGAGGAGCGCGGCCTGGAGGAAATCGCGGCGACGATCGCCAGCGCCGTCGGCGGCACCGTCGCCGTCCTCGACGGTCGCGGCGAGCGCCTCGCCGGGCGCGGCTTCCGCCGCCAGCTCTCGGCCGACGCGATCGGGGCGATCCGCAAAGAGGCCCTGACCCACGCCGGCGACGGCCATCCCTTTGTCCCCTCCCACCCCTCGGTGGCCGGGCGCGCCCTGGCGCACCCGGTGATCTCGCCGGGGGGTGGGCCACCCCAGGCCTGGGTCGTGATCGTCCGCGACTCCGGCGGCCTCGGCGATTTCGAGCGGCTGATCCTGCAGCAGGCGGTCGCGGTTGTCGCGCTCGAGCTGATGCGGCGCCGGGTCGCCCGCGAGACCGAGCGCCGCCTCGCCGGCGACGTCCTCGCCGGGGCGCTGGGCGGGCGCATGGAGGCGACCGAGCTGCGCCGGCGCCTGGAGCCGTTCGGGATCGGCGACGAGGCGGCGGTGCTGGTCTTCTCACTGGAGCAGCCGGCGGCCGCGGCCGGGGCGCTCGAACGCGCCCTTGCCGCCGACGCCTGTCCTGCCGTCGTCGCGCCGCACAGCGTCGGCGGGCGGGAACTGCTCTGCGCCGTGATCGACGCCGCCGACCGCGACCCGATCGACGTCGCCGGCGACGCCCGCAAGGCGCTCAGCCCCGAACGCGGCGGCGTCCGCGCTGCCGCCAGCCGCCCCGCCCCGCCGGACCAGTTGCGCCACTCCTTCCACGAGGCGCGTTGCGCGCTCGAGGCGACCTCGCTCGACAACGGCTCCGCTCCGGAGGTCGCCTCCTGGCGCGACCTCGGCGCCTTCACGCTGCTGCTCTCGATCCAGGACGACGAGGCGCTGAGCCTCTACTGCGACAGCGTCCTCGGCCCGATCGAGGAGGGCGACGAGGAGTACGGGGGCGAGCTGCTGCGTTCGCTCGAGGCCTTCATCGAGCAGAACGGGCAGTGGGAGAAGGCCGCGCGCCAGGTCTACTGCCACCGCCACACGCTGCGCTACCGGATGCGCAAGGTCGAAGAGCTGACCGGGCGCGATCTCTCGCGCGCCCACGACCGGATCGAGTTCTGGCTGGCCCTGCGGGCGCGGGAGCTGGCGGCATGAGGATCGGCGTCCCGACCGAGATCAAGCCGGACGAGTACCGGGTTGCGGTGACCCCGGCCGGGGTGCGCGAAATGCGCGATCACGGGCACGAGGTCTTGATCGAGGCCGGCGCCGGCATGGGCAGCGCGATCGCCGACGAGGAGTTCGCGGCGCAGGGGGCGGAGATCGTCGCCGCGGCGGCCGAGGTCTTCGAGCGGGCGGAGATGATCCTCCACGTCAAGGAGCTGCAGCCGCCGGAGATCGAGATGCTCCGGCCGGGGCAGTTGCTCTTCACCTACCTCCACCTTGCGCCGGACCCTGAGCAGACCAGTGGCCTCTGCGGGTCTGGTGCCACCTGCATCGCCTACGAGACGGTCGAGGACGCCCACGGCCGGCTGCCGCTGCTGGCGCCGATGAGCGAGATCGCCGGCAAGATCGCCACCCAGGCGGGCGCCTTCATGCTGGAGAAGCCGTTGGGCGGGAGGGGGATCCTGCTCGGTGGGGTGCCCGGCGTCGCCGCCGCCAACGTGATGGTGATCGGCGGCGGCGTGGTCGGCACCAACGCGGCGCGGATCGCGATCGGGATGGGCGCCGACGTCTCCATCTACGATCGCAACATCGATCGGCTGCGCGAGCTCGATCAGCTCATCG
>DASUNU010000123.1:0-2231 GCA_036276995.1 Solirubrobacterales bacterium | reverse complement strand
CAGGAGCTCGCCGCGCACCATCGCCCCTTCGGACTCGAGCTCGCGCAGGGCGGGCAGCGGGTCGACGCCGTAGCGCTCGGCCAGGCGGGCGGTCGGGAAGGGGCCGTGAGTGCGGGCCCAGCGGCGGACCAGGGCGCGCATCGCGTCCGGGTGGTCCTCGAGGAAGGTCTCGGGCAGCCCGGCCGGCGGCGGCACCCCGAGCGCGTCGCGGTAGAGGCCGGCGTCCTCGGCGGCGATGAAGCGCTCCTCGCCGGCGATCCGGACCTTGGCGACGCGGCGCTCGCTCTCCAGCTTCTGCAGCATCGAGGCAGCCGAGTAGCCCTCGCTGACACGCTCGTCGCACTCGGCCGCGGTCATGTCGCCGAGGTTGCGCAGTAGCTGCTGCAGGGCGTCGCGGTCGCCGGCGCGGCCGGCCTCGGTGCGGTGCTGGAGCTGTTCCTCGACTTCGTCCAGGGCCGCCGGGTCGATCAGCTCGCGCAGCTCCTCCTGGCCGAGCAGCTCGCGCAGCAGGTCGCGGTCGAGCGCCAGCGCCGCCGCCCGCCGCTCCGCGTTCGGGGTGTCCCCCTCGTACATGTAGGTGGCGACGTAGTCGAATAGCAGCGAGGAGGCGAAGGGCGAGGCGGTCGGGGTCTCGACCTCGACCAGGCTGATCTGGCGCGCGTGCAGTTTGCCCAGCAGGTCGGCGAGGCCGGGCAGGTCGAGCACGTCCTGCAGGCACTCGCGGTAGGTCTCGAGGATGACCGGGAAGCGGGGGAAGTCCCGCGCCACTTCGAGCAGGCTCTGCGACTTCAGCCGCTGCTGCCAGAGCGGCGTGCGCTTGCCCGGGAAGGAGCGCGGGATCAGCAGCGAGCGGGCGGCGTTCTCGCGGAAGCGGGCGCCGAACAGGGCCGAGCCGGAGAGCTCAGCGACGATCAGGTCCTCGATCTCCTCGGGGTCGATCAGGACGAGGTCGGCGGGCGGCGGCTCGTCGGCGTCGGGGAGGTGGATGACGATGCCGTCGTCGGACCAGATCGCGTCGGCCTCGAGGTCGCGCTCGTTGCGGATCTTGGCGGCGAGGGCGAGGCCCCAGGCGGAGTGGACGCGGCCGCCGTAGGGGGAGAGGATGCAGAGCCGCCAGTCGCCGATCTCGTCGCGGAAGCGCTCGACCACGATCGTCTCGTCGGAGGGGACGACGCGGGTCGCGTCCTGCTGCTCGCGCAGGTAGCTGACCAGGTTGTTGGCGGCGCGCGGGTCGAGGTCGTACTCCTTTGCCAGCTCCTCCGGCTTACGCGAGACCGCCTCGCGCGAGAAGGCGCCGATCGCCCGACCCAGCTCGGCCGGGCGGCCGATCCCGTCGCCGCGCCAGAAGGGGACGGCGCCGGGGGCGCCGGGGGCGGGGGTGACGATCACCCGGTCGCGGGTGATTTCCTCGATCCGCCAGGTGCTGGCGCCGAGCAGGAAGGTCTGGCCGGGGCGGGCCTCGTAGACCATCTCCTCGTCGAGCTCGCCGACCCGGCGCCCGTCCGGCAGATGGACGCCGTAGAGGCCGCGGTCGGGGATCGTGCCGGCGTTGGTGACGACCAGGGTGCGGGCGCCTTTGCGGCCGTGGATGGTGCCACCGGTGCGGTCCCAGACGATCCGCGGCCGCAGCTCGGCGAAGCGGTCGGAGGGGTAGCGGCCGTCGAGCATGTCGAGCACGTTCTCGAGCTGCTCGCGCGAGAGCTCGCGGAAGGACTCGGTGGCGGTGACCAGGCGCTCGACCGCGTCGACCTCCCACTCGTCGAGGGCGGCCATCGAGACCAGATGCTGGGCGAGCACGTCGAGCGGGTTCTGCGGGATCGTCGTCTCCTCGATCTCGCCTTCGCGCATCCGCCGGGCGACGACCGCGCACTCGAGCAGGTCGCCGCGGTATTTGGGGAAGATCCGCCCCTTCGAGGTCTCGCCGAGCCCGTGCCCCGCGCGCCCGATCCGCTGCAGCCCCCGCGTCACCGACTTCGGCGACTCGACCTGGATCACCAGGTCGACGGCGCCCATATCGATACCCAGCTCCAAGGAGGACGTTGCGACCAGACAAGGCAGCTCCCCGGACTTGAGCATCTCCTCGACCAGAGTGCGCTCCTCGTGGGAGAGGGAGCCGTGGTGGGCGCGGGCGATCTCTACGTAAGGGTCGCCAGGAGATCCGGGGGAGGCTCCTGCGGGCGAGGTATTCGTTCTCGGAACCTCCCCCGAATCTCCTGAGTTCGCTGCGTGAC
>DASUNU010000122.1:0-9945 GCA_036276995.1 Solirubrobacterales bacterium | reverse complement strand
CCGCCGGCGACCCGCTCGATGTCGTCGGTGACGACGCCGCGGTTCTCCAGCACGGCGAACTGCTCGGCCCCGAAGTCGTCGCCGACCGGCCCGACCGGACGCACCTCGGTGAAGAAGCTGGCGGCGAGCGAGAAGTGAACGGCGGCGCCGCCGAGCATGCGCTCGCGCTCCCCGAACGGGGTCTTGACGGCGTCGAAGGCGATCGATCCCACCACGGTCAGCGACATGGGCGAAACAGTATCCGTAGGATCGCCAGCGTGAACTGGCGCCGCCTGCCCCTCGCCATCGTCGCCACCGCGATCCTCGTGCTGGCGGCCACCGCGATCCCCGCGATCGGGCGGGACGCGGTCGCTCCAAGCTTCGACCGCCGCGGCTCGGCGGCCGCGCTGGCAAAGGCGAAACGGGCCTTCGACCTAGCCCGCGCGGCGCGCCGCAGCGCCCGCGAGGCGCAGGAAGGCGCCGCGATCGCCCGCACCGCCGCGCTGGTCGCCGGCAACGACGCGGCCGCGGCCAGGGCGCTCGCCGACACGGCCCGCGACGAGGCAACGGCGGCGAAGGGCGCTGCGACGACGACCCAGGCCCAGCTCGCCGCCAACGGCATCGTCTCGGCGAGCGAGCCCGGGCTCGTCACCTCGACCGCGCCGATCGGCGAATACGAGGCGAAAGGCGGGCCCGCGGTCCAGGTCACCGTGCCCAACTCGGGCCTGATCGAGGTCTGGGCGCAGGTCGAGATCAAAGACGACGAAGGCGGCGCGGTCGGCCTCTACGAGGACGGCGCCAAGGTCCCCGGCATCTCGGCCGCCGAATACTGCGGTGACGACTCCGCCCTGGTCGACGCGCAGGGCGGCGGGACCGGTGAGTTCATCCCCTTCGCGACGCCGCCGACCCCGTCCTTCCCGGGCTGCACCAGCGCCGGCGCTCCCGCCCCGGTCCTGCTCAGCCGCCCGCCCGGCCCGCACACCTACGAACTGCGCTACTCGGAATGCTCCTGCGGCGGCGAAGCCCAGTTCCGCAACCGGCTGCTGCGCATCGCCCCGAGGCCCTGAGCGATGAAGGCGATCCAGATCCAGGAGTTCGGCGGTCCCGAGCAGCTCGAGCTGGTCGAGCTCCCCGATCCGACCCCCGGCGCAGGTGAGGTCGTGGTCGAGATCGCCCGCAGCGGGATCAACTTCGCCGACACCCACGCCACCCGCAACGACTACCTGGCCGAGCAGACCCTGCCGCTGATCCCGGGCGCCGAGGTCAGCGGCCGCACCGCCGACGGGCGCCGCGTCGTCGCGCTGCTCGGCAGCGGCGGCTACGCCGAGAAGGTCGCGGTGCCGGAGTCGATGCTGATCCCGCTGCCCGACGAGGTCGACGACGACCAGGCGGCGGCGCTGCTGCTGCAGGGCCTGACCGCGCAGGCGCTGGTCCACCGCTGCGCCCGGATCGAGCCGGGCGAGACGATCGTGGTCGAGGCCGCTGCCGGCGGCACCGGCACCCTCGCGGTGCAGGTCGCCAAGCGGGCCGGGGCCAAGGTGATCGGGCTCGCCTCCAGTCCCGAGAAGCGCGAGCTGGTCGCCGGGCTCGGCGCCGACGCCACCGTCGACTCGCGGGCCGAGGACCTCGGCGCCGCGATCCGCGAGGCCAACGGCGGCGAGCGCGTCGACGCGGTCCTGCACATGAGCGGCGGTGCCGCCTTCGACGCCGAGATGGGGGTGCTGGCCCCGCTGGGGCGGATGGTCGTCTTCGGGATCGCCTCGCGCGAGCAGCGCGAGGTCTCGACCGCGGCGCTGCTGCGCGGCTCCAAGAGCGTCGTCGGGTTCTGGCTCGCCCACCTGCTGGTCCGCCGCGACCTGCTGGGGCCGATGATCGGCGAGCTGGTCGGGGCGGTCGCCGCCGGCGATCTGAAGGTCACGGTCGGCGACATTTACCCGCTTTCGGAGGCCGCTCGCGCCCACGAAGACCTGATCGCACGGCGCACGACCGGCAAGTTGCTGTTGGATCCCTCCCGATGACCAACTTCAAAGACCTCGGCCTCTCGGCCCCGATTCAGCAGGCGATCGACGAGCTCGGCTACGTCGAGCCCTCGCCGATCCAGGAGCAGGCGATCCCGGAGCTGCTCGGCGGCCACGACGTGATCGGCCAGGCCCAGACCGGGACCGGCAAGACCGCCGCCTTCGGGCTGCCGCTGCTGCAGTACCTCGACCCCGAGAACGACGAGGTGCAGGCGGTCGTCCTCACCCCGACCCGCGAGCTCTGCATCCAGGTGACCCAGGCGCTGCGCTCCTACGCCGAGCACCTGGACATCGAGATCGTCGCCGTCTTCGGCGGTGCCCCGATCCGCTCGCAGCAGTCGCAGCTGCGCTCCGGCGCCCACGTCGTAGTCGCCACCGTCGGCCGCATGAAGGACCTGATGTCGCGGCGCTCGCTGGTCCTCACCGCGGCCCGCTTCGTGGTCCTTGACGAGGCCGACGAGATGCTCGACCTCGGCTTCATCGAGGACGTCGAGAAAATCCTCCGCATGTGCCCGAGCGGGCGCCAGACGGCGCTCTTCTCGGCGACGATGCCGCCGCCGATCCAAAAGCTCGCCGAGGGCTACATGTACGACCCGACGACGATCAAAATCACCCCGAAGACGCTGACCGTCGACGCGATCGCGCAGGCCTACATCGAGGTCCCGGCCAAGGACAAGGCGGCGCGCCTGGTCGAGCTGCTGAAGACCGAAGAACCGGAGCAGGCGATCATCTTCACCCGCACCAAGATCGGCGCCTCGAAGTTGGAGAAGACGCTGAAGGACAAAGGCCTCGACGTCAAGGCGCTGCACGGCGACCTCAGCCAGGGCGTCCGCGACGGGGTGATGATCTCCTTCAAGGACCACCGCGTGAGGCTGCTGGTGGCGACCGACATCGCCGCCCGCGGGCTCGACGTCGAGCACGTCACCCACGTGATCAACTACGACGTGCCGAACTCCTCGGAGACCTACGTCCACCGCATCGGGCGGACCGGCCGGGTCGGGCGGACCGGGCGCGCGATCACCTTCGTCACCCCGGCCGAGCGCGACGAGATCGGCCGCATCGAGCGCGACGTCCACACCAAAATCGGCGAGTGGGAGAGCCCGGAGGAGCGGCTCGAGCACGCGCCGCCGCCGCGCCGGCGCGAGCGCCGCGAGCGCCGCGAGGCGGTGGCACGAGCGGAGCGCCCGGCCACGAGCGACCGTGAGCCCGAGGAGGCTGCCGCGAGCGGCGACAACGGCGAGGCCGACTCCGAGGAGAAGCGCGACAGCGTCAAGCTCTTCGTCAACCGCGGCGAACGCAGCGGGATCGAGGAGGAGGACCTGCGCTGGGCCCTGCGCGAGGGCGCCGTGCTGCCCGACGAGGCGGTCCACGACGTCCGCGTCCTGCACCGCTTCTCTTTCGTCGAGGTCGCGCCCGAGCAGGCTGAGCAGGCGGTCGAGTACCTCGACGGCACCAAGCTCAAGGGCAAAGAGATCCGCCTCGAGATCGCCAAGAGCTAGGCAGGATCCCTAGCTAGGCGCCGTTGGTCAGCTCGGCGATGCTGGCCAGCAGCCGGTCGAAGTCGATCGGCTTGTGCAGGAAGCCGCTGACTTCGAGGTCGCTGGGGGCGTTGGCATCGGTCGCGTCCTGGTGGGCGCTGACGATCAGGGCCGGCGTGTCGACCCCGGCGGCGCGCAGCTCGCGCAGGGCGTCGAGCCCGGATTTGCGCGGCATCATCGCGTCGAGCAGGAGCAGGTCGGGAAGGTCGGCGGGCTCACCCGCCTGCCAGCGCTCGGTCACCTCCTGCCCGTCGGCGGCGGTCTCGACCTCGTAGCCGGCCAGCTCCAGCCGCGTCCGCATCAGCAGCAGGATCGTCTCCGAGTCGTCGGCGACGAGCACGCGGGTCACCGGCTCGCCTCCGTCGCCGGGTCGGGCCGGGCCGCCGCGGCGGCGGGGCCGGCGAGCGGGAGGCGGAGGCTGAAGGTGGAGCCGATGCCCTCGGCCGACTCGACCGCGATCGTGCCGCCGTGCAGCTCGACCAGCGATTTCGAGATCGCCAGCCCGAGGCCGGTGCCGCCGACCCGCTGGGTCAGGCCGGCATCGCCGCGCACGAAGCGCTCGAAGATGTGATCCAGCTGGTTCTCCGGGATGCCCGGGCCGTTGTCGCTCACCGCAATCTCCACTTCGGCACCGACTACCCGCGCCGTTACCTCGATAGACGCCCCTTCGGGCGAGTACTCATGCGCGTTGGTAAGCAAATTCACCAGTATTTGGCGTATCCGGTCGGCCTCGGCGTAGATCAGCGGCAACCCGGGCTCGATTCGCTCCTCCAGCGTCTGCGCCTTGGCGTCGGTCTGGGCCCGCATCGTCCGCACCGCCTCCTCGATCAGCGGCGTCAGCTCGGTCGGCTTGGGGGTGATCCCGAGCCGGCCCGCGTCGCTGCGGGCGAGGTCGAGCAGGTCGTTGAGCAGGCGGACCAGGTGGCGGCAGTTGTCGAGGATGATCTCGACCGTCTCCACCTGCTTCGGGGTCAGCGAGTCGCGCTCCAGCATCAGCAGCTCGGCGAAGCCCTGGACCGAGGTCAGCGGGCTGCGCAGCTCGTGTGAGGCGGTGAGGACGAACTCGTCTTTGAGCCGGTCGAGGCGGTCGCGCTGGCTCGCCTCCAGCTCGAGCTCGTCGGCCATCTCGTTGAAGGCGGCGCCGAGGGCCGCGGTCTCCGAGAGCCCGCCGACCTCGACCCGGGCACTGCGGTCGCCGGCGGCGAGGCGGCCGGCCGCGTCGACCAGCTCCTCCAGCGGCCGCCGCATCGAGGCGATCAGGCCGCTGAACAGGAGCAAGGCCCCGGTCAGTCCGGCGATCAGCCCGGCGGCGACCAGCAGCGTCGTGTCGCGGCTGTCGCTGGCGATCTGGTCGCGCAGTTCGCTGCGGCGTTCGGTCTCGGTGGCGATCGTCTCGCGGGCGTTCGCGTCACCGGGGTTCCGCGCCGCTTTGACCTGGGCAGCGATCTCGACCTGGTAGGAGCGGGCGATCGCGTCCTCGAACTCCTGGCGCTGCTGGATGAAGCGACCGACCCCGATCACCGCCATCGCCGTGAGCACGGCAAAGCCGATCGCGAAGCCAATCCGCAGCCGGTTGGCAAGCGAGGGACTCAAGCGGCCTCTGCGTGAATATGCTTGCGCGGCTATGGCTGACGAGGCTACAGGCGCGGCCGCGGTCCCGGACGGGATCGACGCGGGTGGGATCGAAGCTTGGTTCGCGCTCAACGTCCCCAGCGGCAGCCCGCCGTTCAGCTTCGAGCGGATCGCCGGCGGTCACTCCAACCTCACCTATCGGGTCAGCGACGCCGCCGGCAACAAGTGGGCGCTGCGCCGGCCGCCGCTCGGCAAGCGGCTCGGCTCCGCCCACGACATGGGCCGCGAGCACAAGGTCGTCTCGGCGCTCGGCCCGACCGCGGTGCCGGTGGCGCCGGTGGTCGGCTTCTGCGACGACGAGAGCGTCAACGGCGCCCCCTTCTACGTGATGGAGTTCGTCGAGGGACCGATCCTGCGCGGCCTCGCCGAGACCGAGGCCTTCCCCGACGAAGGCGACCGGCGCGCGATCGGCGAGCGCGTCGCCGACACCCTGGTCGCGATCCACGCGGTCGACCCCGACGCGGCCGGGCTCGGCGACCTCGGCCGCAAGGAGGACTACGTCGCCCGCCAGCTGCACCGCTGGCAGGGTCAGTTCGAGAAGTCGAAGACGCGCGAGCTGCCGCTGGTCGACTCCGTGCACGAGCGCCTCGCCGCCCGCATCCCGGAGCAGGGGCCGGCGACGATCGTCCACGGCGACTACCGGCTCGACAACATGATCCTCACCCCGCAGGGCGAGGTCGCGGCGGTGGTCGACTGGGAGCTCTCCACGCTCGGCGACCCGCTCGCCGACGTCGGCTTGCTGATGGTCTACTGGCCCACCCCCGAGCAGGGCGAGATCGCGCTCGGGCAGCCGGCCAACCTGGCGCCCGGCTTCCCCACCCGGGAGGAGCTGGCGGCCCGCTACGCCGAACGCTCCGGCCGCGACCTCTCCGACCTCAACTTCTTCATGGCGCTCGGCTACTGGAAGCTGGCGATCATCCTCGAGGGCGTCTACTCCCGCTATGCCGCCGGTGGCTACGGCAAGGTCGACGACGGCTTTCAGGCGTTCGCCCGCCTGGTCGAGCGCCTGGCGGAGACGGCCGACGAGGCCGAGCGTCAGGGCTGACCCCCGCCCGATGTGGGACGGCAGCCCGCCCGCCGCTTGCGCGTGGTGCGGGGCGCCGCTGCGCGACGGTGAGCGGCTCGCCGGCCGCACCCGCTGCCGTGGCTGCGGCGTCGCCACCACCGATCCCTGGCCGACCGCGGCGGCGCTCGATCGCGCCTACGGCGAGTGGTACCGGCCCGGCAGCGGCCGCTTCTCCGGCCGCGGCGACGCGCTGCTGCGGCTGACCCGCGGTTCGCTGGCGCGCCGCCTCGACCGGATCGCGCCGCCCGGTCCGGTGCTCGACGTCGGCGCCGGCGACGGCACCCTGCTCGCCGCCCTGCGCCGCCGCGGGCGCGCCGCGACCGGGCTGGAGCGCGACGGCTCGGGTGACCCTGCGGCGGAGAGCATTGATGCGGTCGAGGGGAGCTGGGCGGCGATCGTCTTCTGGCACTCGCTGGAGCACCTGCCCGAGCCGGCGTCGGCGCTCGCGCGCGCGGCGAAGCTGCTGGCCCCCGGGGGTGTCATCGTGATCGCCGTGCCCAACTCCGCCAGCCTCCAGGCCCGCGTCTTCGGCGACCGCTGGCTCGCCCTCGACCCCCCGCGGCACCTGGTCCATCTCACCGAGGCCGCCCTGCGGGCGCGTCTGCAGGAGCTCGGGCTGCGGGTCGAGCGGGTCGGCTACCTGCGCGGCGGCCAGGTCGTCTTCGGCTGGCTCGAGGGGCTGGTCGGGTCGCTGCCGGGCCGGCCGCGGCTGTACGAGGCGATCCGCCGGCCCGCGGCGCGCGCCCTGCCGCTCCCACCTGCCTGCCGCGCCGCCACCCTGCTCGCCGGGGCGCTGCTGCTGCCGGTGGCGCTGGCCGCCACCGCGGTCGAGCTGCTGGCCCGCCGCGGCGGCACCGTCTACGTCGAGGCGCGCGGCTGATGGTCGTGATCGAAGGGGGTGCCCGCTCTCCCAAGGTGATCGCGGTGATGCCGGCGATGAACGCGGCCCGGACCCTGGAGCGCACGGTCGAGGCGATCCCGCGCGACTTCGTCGACGAGGTGATCCTGGTCGACGACCACTCCACCGACGAGACCCTGGAGCTGGCCCGGCGGCTGCCGATCCACCTCGTCTGGCACCCGCACAACGCCGGCTACGGGGCGAACCAGAAGACCTGTTACCTCGAGGCGCTGCAGCGCGAGGCCGACGTCGTCGTGATGCTGCACCCGGACGGGCAGTACGAGCCGGAGCTGATCCCGGCGCTGTGCGCACCGATCCTCGCCGGCGAGGCCGACCTGGTCCTCGGCTCGCGCTTCGCCGAACCCGGGATGGCGCTGGAAAACGGGATGCCGCGCTGGAAGTACCTGGTCAACCGCGGCCTGACCGCGGTCGAGAACCGGATCATGGGGACGGCGCTGAGCGAGGCCCACACCGGCTACCGGGCCTACTCGCGCCACTTCCTGCTGACCGTGCCCTTCCTTCGCAACGCCAATGACTTCAGCTTCGACACCGAGGTGCTGACCCAGGCGGTCGCCTTCGGCATGGGGATCGCCGAGGTGCCCGCCCGCGGGCGCTACTTCGACGACGCCTCCTCGGTCGGTTTCCGGGCCGGCGCCGTCTACGGCCTGAAGACGCTGTGGGCGACGGTGCGGCTGGCCCTGCACCGGGCCCGCCTGCTGCCGTCGCGGAAGCTCAAGCCCTGAGGCGGTCCTCAGGAGCGGCGTCGGTGGACGCCCAGGGTCCAGTGCAGATTGAGGCCGAGGCTGGTTCCCGCCTGGCCGGCTCGCAGCCGCGGCAGCACCTCGTCCTCCATCAGCTCGCGGATCGTCGCTTCGCGCTCGGCCCGGTCGGTGATCTCCGGCAGGAACTCAGCCTGGTTGGAGGGGACCAGCAGGCCGCGGATGACGTCCTCGGAGAGCATCTCGAAGCTGGCCAGCTCGGTCTCGCCCTCGAAACGGGTGGCGAGTGCGGCGCTGACCTCGCTGGCCAGCGGCCGCGGCCGGATGCGCCGGTCGGCGCGTTCCTGGGCGGCCCGGCGGAGCTCGGGGTCGAGCTCGTGCCCGTGCAGCTGCAGCCAGCGCTCGCGCGCAGCCCGGTTCGGGTCGTGGAGGAGCACCGATCCCGGGCTGGCGGGGCCGAGGTCGGGCGCGCTCCAGAGCAGTGGCGCGCCCGGCGCCAGGACCTCCGCCAGGCCGGCGAAGGTGCGGTCCAGAGCGCGCGGCGGGATCAGGTGGAAGACCATGTTGGCCATCGCCAGGTCGAGCGCCTCGCCGCCCAGCACCTGGTCGAGCGGGCGGAAGCCGCTCTCGTCGCGCAGCGAGTGGAAGCGGGTCCAGGTGCAGTCGCGCAGCAGCCGGTGGCCGAGCGCGTACCAGGGTGACGGGAGGTCGACCAGGTGGATCTCCAGCCCGACGCCGCGTTCCTGCAGACGCTGCTCCAGGCCGGCTTCCCGGCAGGCCTCGAGCAGCACGATCGTCGCGGTGCCGGTGCCGGCGCCGTAGTCGAGCACGCGGATCGTCTCGCCGCGCTTCGCGGCCTCCAGGCGGGTCATGAGGGCCGCCAGGGCGCGGGCGACGACGTAGCCGGTCGGCGCCGAGCCCCATGTCGCCGGGTAGCGGATGTCGCCCTCGCGGAAGAGGATCCGGTGCAGGGCGAGGCCGTCTTCGAGGTCTAGGTCGGGGTCCGGCGTCCAGCTGTCGGCCCGCTCCGCCCCCGGCCGCAGCGCCGGCAGCGGCGACGCCTCCTCCGCGGGCAGCAAGCGGTGCAGGCTGACCGCGACGAAAGGGCGGTTGTTCGGGTAGCGCAGTTCGCGGTGGGCGGCGGTGCGGAGACCGGCCCGCCGGCAGCACTCGACGAAGGCGGGATGGTCGACCGGGTACTGCTTCGAGTAGGCCTGGTGGGCGTCGAAAGCGATCCCGTGCAGGGAGCCGAGGTTCTTGGCGACGACCTCGGGCGCGGCGCAGTGCGCCTCGAGCACGACCATTCCGTGCTTGCCGGTGTGGCGTGCCCAGCGCCGCAGGTGGGCGATGAAGTCGCGCTCGACCTGCTCGCCGGAGAGAGGGGCGCCGTCGACGTCCATGTAGACGCCGCTCGACCAGCCCGGCCCGGCGACGTCGCCACCGCCGCGGTAGCTGCGCTCGTGGTCGATGAAGGAGCGGATGTGCAGCCCGTCCTCGATCGCCAGCCCGTGCTTGGCCAGCTCGGTGGCGAGGCCATCGGGATCGGTGACGTCGCCGCGGATCAGCAGGGCCGGCACGCCGGCGCTCTCCAGTCGGCGCCGGGCCAGCTCGAGCGCGCCGGCGTCGGGGTCGATCCCGACCATGGTCAGCGGCTGCTCGGCGAGCGCCGCCCCGCGCCTGCTGCGCTGCTCGATCACGCGATACAGGTGGGCCAGCCAGCTGCCCTCGCCGCAGCCCATGTCGGCGACGAAGCGGGGCTGCTCGCCGAGCGGCTCGCGATCGAAGATCTCGAGGAAGAGCGGTTCGCTGTCGGCGAAATAGCGATCGTGGGCGGCGGCGCTGATGCGCACGTTGAGGGCGCGGTGGACGTGCCACTCCGGCTCCTCGGCAGTTGGGTCCGGGACCACGGTCAGCTCGCCGCGGTAGAGCTCGGGGAGGCGGGCCAGCAGCGGCAGGTAGGTGGCGACACCGCCGAAGTTGAGCCCGAAGGCCCGCGCCTGGCGGCCCTCGTCGGTCCAGCTCCCGGCCTCATCGGTCCAGCCGAGTCGCCTCAGCAGCCGGCCGATCGCCTCGCCCAGCTCGTCTGCCGGTGGTT
>DASUNU010000121.1:0-21520 GCA_036276995.1 Solirubrobacterales bacterium | reverse complement strand
CTACGGCGCCGCCAAGGTCTACCGGGCCAAGAGCGTGCCGGAGGGCCTGGCCCAGCCGATCATCGACGCGATGGCCAAGGTGATTCAGGACAACGGCATCTCCTACGCCCTGTTCGGCGGCGGCCTGCTCGGCTTCGAGATCGGCGCCGGTCTGACCGCCCGCCTCAACGCCGGCGTGACGATGGAGGTAACCGCGGTCAAGGTCCAGGACGGCAAGCTCGTGGTCGAGCGCCCGATCCTGCAGGACTCCGAGGTCGCCGACGTCGGCTACGTCAGCGAGCCCGGCATCATCATCGGCCGCCTCAACGCCTTCGACGCGAAGGAGAGCGGTGGCTCGGCTGAGGTCGTCGACGTCGAGGTCGAGCTCTCGCCCTGGTCGTCGAAGGCGACCCTGGTCCAGCGCGGCGAGCAGCGTGGCGCCGACGTCAACATCGAGGACGCCGAGATCCTGGTCGGCGGCGGCCGCGGCCTCGGGGCCAAAGAGGGCTTCGAGCTCTGTGAGCAGCTCGCCGAGTCGATGGGCGGCGCCGTCGCCGCGACCCGCGCGGTCGTCGACGCCGGTTGGTACCCCTACGCGGCCCAGATCGGCCAGACCGGCAAGACCGTGGCGCCGAAGCTGTACCTCGCCGCCGGCGTCTCCGGGGCGATCCAGCACAAGGTCGGGATGCAGAACTCGGAGAACATCCTTGCGATCAACAAGGACCCGAACGCGCCGATCTTCGAGTTCTCGGACCTCGGCGTGGTCGGCGATCTGCACAAGATCGTCCCCAAGCTGACCGAGGCGATCAAGGCCAAGAAGGGCGGCTGAGCAAATGCCCGCCGTCGCACCCAGCGAGTTCCCACCGCCGTTCGACTCGAACGACGTGATCGGTCCGCCGACCGACGCGCCGGACGAGCGGATCGAGGTGGGGGTCGCGATCGTCGGCGGCGGGCCCGCCGGTCTCGCCTGTGCCAACAAGCTGCTCCAGCTGCTCGAGAAGGAGCCGGAGCTGAACGAGAAGCTGGGCGAAGTGCCGGTCGCGGTGATCGAGAAGGGCAAAGTCGCCGGGGCGCACCTGCTCTCCGGGGCGAACATGAAGCCCTCCGCGATGGAAGAGCTGTTCCCCGACCTGCCGAAGGAGGAGTGGCCGGTCTACCAGGAGGTGACCAAGGACGCGGTCTACCTGCTGACCTCGAAGGCGGCACTGCCCCTGAAACCGATGCCGCCGAACTTCAAGAACCACGGCAACTACGTCACCTCGGTCTCGAAGCTGGGCCGCTTCCTCGCCGAGAAAGCCGAAGAGGGCGGTGCCTACATCCTCTCCGAGACCGCCGCGACCAAACTCCTGGTCGAGGACCGCGTGGTCAAGGGCGTGCGCTCCGGCGACCGCGGCCGCGGCAAGGAGGGCGAAGAGCTCGGCAACTTCGAGCCCGGCTCCGACGTCGTCGCCAAGGCGACCGTGCTCGCCGAGGGCACCGTCGGTCACCTCACCTACGCGGCCTACGACTACTTCGACATGCACGGCGCCGACCCGATGCGCTGGGAGCTCGGGGTCAAAGAGGTCTGGGAGGTCAAGCAGCCGCTCGACCGCGTGATCCACACGATGGGCTGGCCGCTGCGCAAATCGCCGCGCTTCAACGAGTTCGGCGGCAGCTTCATCTACCCGATGGGCGAGGACAAGCTCTGCATCGGCCTGGTCGCCGGCCTCGACTACACCGACGCCACCTTCTCCGTCCACGACGCCCTGCAGCTGCTCAAGACCCACCCCTTCATCAGGAAGCTGCTCGACGGCGGCAAGCGGGTCGCCTGGGGCGCGAAGACGATCCCCTCCGGCGGCTACTTCGCGATGCCGAAGCGGCTCGCCGTGCCCGGCATGGTCGTCGCCGGCGACGCCGCCAGCATGGTCAACGTGCCGACCCTGAAGGGCGTCCACTACGCGATGCACGCCGGGATGTACGCGGCGGAGACGATCGTCGACGCGCTCAAGCAGGACATCGACTCGGTCAACTTCGAGGCCTACGACGAAAAGGTCCACAAGTCGGCGATCGAGAAGGACCTGTTCGAATCGCGCAACATGCGCCAGCCCTTCTCCAAAGGCTTCTTCGTCGGCGGCGGCATCGCCTCGGCGATGACGATCACCAAAGGCAACTTCCCCGGCGGCCACTGGAAGCAGGAGCACGACTCCGAGGTCGAGATGAACCTCGGCAAGGCCGGCGACACCTACGTCAAAGCCGACAACGAGCTGACCTTCAACAAGCTCGACTCGGTCTTCCTCTCCGGCAACGCGACCCGCGACGACGCGCCCAACCACGTGCGGATCCAGAGCCGGGTCCCGCTCGAGGTCGCCCAGACCTGGGTCTCGATGTGCCCGGCCCAGGTCTACGAGATCCCCGAGGACCAGCTCGAGAGCCAGGCGGCGGAGGTCGACGTCCACGTCACCGCCTCCAACTGCGTCCAGTGCGGCGCGATCACCGCCAAGGGCGGCCGCCTGACGCTGCCCGAGGGCGGCGACGGGCCCCTGTACCAGGAGACCTGAGCCTTACGCGACACAGTTGGCGCGATCCGCGCGCCAACTGTGCGCTTCTACTTCTTAGGCTCGGCCGGTGTCCTCGGAGGATTGGCCGGCGGGCGCTCGGAGGCTTTGTAGTCGTTTTGTCTGCAATAATTGCCGTGGCATTGGGTGCGAATGGCGCGACGATCGCACTGGCGGTGGTCACCGTCGCGGGCATCGCCTCGCATCTCTTGTCTCGGGTCGTCATGCACTACGGCGACGACGTCGACGAGGGCGAGCGCTCCCAGCGCTGAACCTCCGCCCGCGGCGGATAAGGTCGCGCCGTGCTCGCCCTCGGAATAGCCGCGGCCGTCGGGGCCTCGGTTCTCTACAACACCTCGATCGCGCTGCAGGCACTGGAGGCGCGGGACGTCCCGCACGAGCACTCGCTGCGGGTCTCGCTGATCGGCAAGCTGCTGCGCAACCGCAAGTGGCTGGGGGCGACGCTGCTCGGCTTCCTCGGCTGGCCGCTGGAGATCGTGGCGCTGCTGCTGGCGCCGCTGACCGTGGTCCAGCCGTGTCTGGTCAGCGGCCTGGTCGTGCTGCTCTGGCTCGGGGTGACGCGGCTGGGGGAGACGCCGGGGAAGCGGGAGTACCTCGCGGTGGCGGCGATCGTCGCCGGGGTTGCCGGGGTCGCCTGGGCGGCGCCGGAGCGCACCACCGACCACGCCGGGACGGCGGCGCTGGCGCTCGCTCTCGGGTTGGTGGCAATTCCGATCGCGGCTCCCTATGTAATGCGCAACCGGGTTTCGGCGATCGGTTTCCTGGCCACGCTCAGCGCCGGCTTCGGCTACGCCTGGACGGCGGTGACCAGCAAGCTGCTGACCGACGAGCTGGCGGCGGGGGCGCTGCTGGTCGCGGCCGCCTGGCTGCTCACCGCGCTTGCCTCCGAGGGCCTCGCCCTGCTCAGCGAGATGAGCGCCCTGCAGCACCGGCCCGCCACCCACGTGGCCCCGGTGATGTTCGCGATCCAGGTCCTGATCCCGGTCATCCTCGCCCCGCTGATCTTCGGCGAGAGCTGGGCGGAGACCCCGCTCGGCGGCGTCGCTCTCGTCTTCTTCATGCTGGTCGCGCTGGCCGGGACGATGCTGCTCGCCGGCTCGAAGGCGGTCGGCGCGGTGCTCGAGTCCGCACATGCGGACGATTGATGGACACAGTCGGGGTTGTTGATCCGATTTCGCTGGTAGCCTTGCGCGCGCTCTGGCACCGGTAACTCGTCAACTTCCCGCCTAGAGCGATACCAGCCACCCTCAGCAAGGAGCCACCGTGGGGTCCGCAGAGACAACCCGACCTGACGCGAGCCAGTTTGCGATCGGGTTCGACCACCGCGACCGTGCCAGGTTGTTCGAGCTCTGGACCGAGGTGCTCGACTCCGAGCAGTGGTCGGAGGGGGCGAAGCTGAAGGCGTTCGAGGAGCGCTGGGCGCAATGGAACGGGCTGCCTAGCCTCGGCCTCTCGAGCTGGGCCGGCGGCGCTCTCGCCGCGCTCGAGTTCGCCGGGGTCAAGGGTGAGACGGTGCTCTGCCCCTCCAACACCTTCATGGCGACGCCGCTGGCGGCGATCGGGGCCGGGGCCGAGGTCGAGTTCGTCGACTGCAACCGCGAGGACCTCTGCATGTCCTTCGACGACTTCGAGCGCAAGGCCGAGCGCCATAAGCCGCGCGCCGCGATCCTCGTCCACATCGGCGGTCACATCGCCTTCGACGCCGAGCGGATCGCCGCTTACTGCCGCGACCACGGGATCTTCCTGCTCGAGGACTGCGCCCACGCCCATGGCGCCGACTGGAACGGCGGCAAGCCGGGTGGCTTCGGCGACGCCGGCGTCTACTCGCTCTACGCGACCAAGACGGTCTCGACCGGCGAGGGCGGGGTGCTGGTCTCCGGCAACGAGGAGCTGATCGAGTTCGCCGCCAAGTTCCGCAACTACGGCAAGTTCGAGCACGAGGTCGACGGCCTCAACTTCCGCATGAGCGAGTTCACCGCCGCCCTGGCGCTGGTCCAGGCCGAGCGGATGGAGGAGATCGTCGCCTGGAAGAACGAGTACGCCCGCGAGCACCTCGACCCGCTCCACCCGGCGCGGCTGGAGCTGCCGGAGGGAATGACCTCGGGCTACTACAAGTACATCGTCTTCGAGCAGATCGAAAAGTCGACCGGGCGCGTCTACGACCAGCCCTGTCACCGCATCATGGGCCGCTCCGAGGAGCTGCCGAATACCGACTGGGCGGCCGAGAACCACTGGTGCGTGCCGCTCTACTACCGCCCAGAGAGCCGCGAGGCCGCCCTGAGCAAGGAGGCTTCATGAGGGTCCTGGTAACCGGAGGCGGGGGCTTCATCGGCTCCCACGTGGTCGATCGCCTGCTCGAGCGCGGCGACACCCCGCGCATCTTCGACCTCAGCGCCTCGCCCTACCACTCGCCGCTGGAGGTCGAGACCTTCACCGGCAGCATCACCGACTCCGCCAACCTCGACCTGGCGATGCGCGACTGCGACGCGGTCATCCACCTCGCCGCCGTCGCCGACGTCGGCCATGTCCTCGCCGACCCGGTGCTGGCCGAGGAGGTCAACACCCGCGGCACCCTCAACGTGCTCGAGGCGGCCTGCCGGGCGAAGGTCGGTCGGGTCGTCTACGGCTCGACCACCTGGGTCTACAGCGACTGCCCCGAGCAGGAGGTCGACGAGGAAACCGCGATCCCGGCCCCGCGTCACCTCTACACCGCGACCAAGCTGGCCGGCGAGACCTACTGCTCCGGCTACGCCGAGCTCTACGACCTCGAGAGCACGGTGCTGCGCTTCGGCATCCCCTACGGGCCTCGGGCCCGCGCCGCCGGCGTCGTCGCCAAATTCACCGACCTCTCCTTCGAAGGCAAAGCGCTGACGATCGCCGGCGACGGCAGCACCACTCGCAGCTTCATCTACGTCGAGGATCTGGCCGACGGGATCGTCGCGGCGCTCGCCCCCGAGGCGGCCGGCCGCACGTACAACCTCTCCGGCGACGAGGTCGTGACGATCCTCGAAATCGCCGAGCGGGTCCAGGAAAACGTCGACACCTGCGAGATCACCCACACGCCGCCGCGCCCCGGCGACTTCCCCGGCAAGACGATCTCCAACCAGCGCGCCCTCGAGGAGCTCGGCTGGGAAGCGAAGACGAGCTTCAAGGAAGGGGTCCGCAAGTACGTCGAGTGGGTCCGCAACACGACCCGTCCGCCAGATCCGGTCCCGGGCAAGAAGCCTTCGCTGAACGGCAACGAACATGCCGCCGGGGCGCTGCTGGCCGGCGCCGCCCGCTTCGAGGAGCGCGAGCCGCGGGTCCTGATCCTGACCGCCGACATCGGCGAGGGCCACGACCTGCCGGCGCGGATCATCAAGGAAGACCTCGAAGCCGAGCAGCCCGAAGCCAAGGTCGAGATCGACAACGGCCTCGAGGCGATGGGCAGGCTGACCTCGGCCGTCGTCCGCGGCGGCTCCCGCTTCACCTTCCGCTGGGCGCCCTGGCTGTTCGACGTCCAGTACTGGCTGATCACCAAGTTCGGCCCGACCCGCTGGCTGGCCCACCACCTCGGCTACCTGCTCGGCGCCCGCGGGCTGATGCGGATGATCGCCAGGCACGAACCCGACGTCGTGATCTCCACCTACCCCGGCACGACCGCGGTGCTGGGGATGCTGCGCGAGAACCGCCGGCTCGAGGTGCCGGTGCAGTCGGCGATCACCGACCTCGCCGGGCTGCGCTACTGGGTTCATCCCGGCGTCGACATGCACTACGTCACCCATCCGGAGTCGATCGAGGAAGTCGAAAAGCTGGCCGGCCCCGGCAGCGTCGAGTGGATGCGGCCGCCGATCTCCGGCGACTTCCTGATGCCGCGGACCCGCCGCGACGCCCGCGAGGCGCTCGACCTGCCGGCGCACGCCCGGATCGTGCTCGTCTCCGGCGGTGGCTGGGGCATCGGCGACCTCGAGGGCGCGATCGAGTCGGCGCTCTCCGGCGAGGACACGCTGGTCGTCTGCATCACCGGCCGCAACGACGGCGCCCGCGAGCGGCTCGAGCAGCGTTTCGGCGACAACGAGCAGGTTCGCGTGCTCGGCTTCACCGAGCAGATGAGCGACTGGATGGCCGCCTCCGACGCGATGATCCACGCGACCGCCGGCCTGACCGTGCTCGAGGCCCACATCCGCGGCTGCCCGGTCGTCTCCTACGGCTTCAACGCCGGCCACCTGCGGGCCAACAATGCCGCCTTCGAACGCTTCGGCCTGGCCGAGGTCGCCCGCTCGGAGCACGAGCTGGAGTCGATGCTGCGCCACGCCACCAACGAGCGCCGCTCGCCCGACTCCTCCTTCGCCTCGCTGCCCTCGATCGCCTCAAAGGCGCTCTCGGTGCGGCCGCGGGTGAAGCCGCAGCCGGTCTGGCGCCTGCGCTCCGAGCGCGTCGCGCTCGCCGTCTCCTGCGCGTTGCTGGCGCTGGTGCTGGTGCTCGCGGTCGTCCAGCGGGAGAGCCCCTGGAGCGTGGCCAAGCCGGTGACCAGCCGCATCCACATCGGCAAGGAGAGCGAAGGCTCGCCCAGCGCCAAGGCGGGGCAGGGCACCGAAGCGACGCAGGTCTCGGCCCAGACCCCCGCCTCGCCGGAACCCGCGGCTGCTCCTTGATCGCCGCCGCGGCGAGCGCCGGGTTGGGTGCTGCCGCGATCGCCCACGCCGCCCCGGCCCTGGCGCCGGTGGCGCCGGCGATCGGCACGAGACTGCCGGTGGTGCTGCGGCAGGACGGGGAGGAGGTGGCGCTCACCTTCGACGACGGTCCCCATCCCCAGGGGACGCCGGCGGTGCTGGAGACCCTGCGCGAGCACGGCGCTCTCGCGACCTTCTTCCTCGCCGGCGAGCAGGTGGTGAAGCGACCGCAATTGGTGGCCGAGATCGTCGCCGCTGGCCACCGGGTCGAGCTCCACTGCCACCGCCACCGCAACCAGTTGCGGCTGACCCCCCGGCAGCTACTCGATGACGCCGACCGGGCCAAGGCGGCGATCGAGGAGGCGGGTGGGCAGGAGGTGCTCGACTACCGCCCGCCCTACGGGATCTTCAGCGCCGCTGGGCTACGCGCCGTGCGCCGGCGGGGCTGGCGGCCGGTCCTCTGGTCGCAGTGGGGACGCGACTGGACCCGGCGTGCCACGCCCGGCTCGATTGCGCGCAAGGCGACCGCCGGCGCCCGCGCCGGCGACATCCTGCTGCTGCACGACGCCGACTACTACAGCGCGCCGGGCTCCTGGGTCCGCACCGCCGCCGCGCTGCCGACGATCCTCGAGGAGCTCGAGGGGCGGGGGTTGAGGTCGAGGCTGTTGCGCCGCGGCGCGGCGACAACGGTCCACTGATCGCAGCCGGCGAAGGCTTCGTCGAGCTGCTGCGCCATCGTGCTCTTCGGTCGTGCCTGGTCGAAGATCTGCTTTCCCACGAGCTCTCCGTCCTGTAGGGGGTTTGGGAAAGACTCATGCCCCGGTCGGACGAAAAACCTGCACTTTGCGGATTTTGGGAACGCCTGTTCGGTTTTCGTGGCTAGCCGACGAACTCGGCGATCGCGTCGGCGACGCGCTGCGGCTGGTCGATCGGCACGAAAGTGTTGGCGTCGGGGATCTCGACGATGCGGGCGTTGCGCACTTCCCCCGCCAGCCGCTGCGCGTAGCGGATCGGGAAGAGCCAGTCGCCGGGAGCCCAGGCGAAGAGGATCGGCAGCTCGGAGCCGTTGAGCTTCTCCGCTGCTTCCAGGGTGTAGCGCTTGTGCATGTCGACGGTGACCTTCTTCAGATCGCGCATCAGCGCCTTATCGTCGAGCGCCGGCCGCATCCAGGAGGAGATCAGCTCGCGCGGCATCGGCTTCTTGGTGAAGGGCCGGAAGGCGGCGCGGGCGACCGGGCCGATCCGGAACGGGACCGAGAGGGCGACCATCCCGCCGGGCAGCTTCGCGATCGGCGGCATCGTCTTGAAGATCCCGGGCGGGAAGTTCGTATGGGTGTCGCAGTTGGTGAGCACGAGGCGGCCGACCCGCTCGGGGTGACGGGTGGCGAGGATCTGCGACATCGCGCCGCCGGAGTCGTTGCCGACGATGGTCACGTCGTCGAGGTCGAGCGCGGCGAGGAAGGAGTCGATGATCGCCGCGATCCCGGGGGGAGTGAGGTCGGCATCGGGGTTCATCGCGATCTGCTGGGCGCCGATCGGCCAGTCGGGAGCGAGGCAGCGATAGCGGTCGCCGAGCCGGTCGACGACCCCGTCCCAGAGCCGGCCGTCGACGAGATAGCCGTGGACGAAGACGATCGGTTTGCCGCTGCCGGCCTCGCGGTAGCGGATCCTCCCGGCCGGAAGGCCGATCTCTTTGCGCTCGGCGCTCTCGCTCATGCTTTCCTCCTGCTCGACTTTGCCCATGTACCGAACTAACATACAGACTGTATGAATGTAAATCCAGAGCGCCGCACTCAGGCCGAGCGCACCGACGCGACCCGGGCGGCGCTGATCGCCGCCGCCCGCCGGCTCTTCGCCGAGCGCGGCTACGAGGGTGTCGCCAGCGAGGAGATCGTCCGCGCCGCCGGCGTCTCGCGCGGCGCCCTCTACCACCACTTCGGCGGCAAGTCGGGGCTGCTCGATGCCGCCTATAACCAGCTCGAGGCGGAATCGACCGAGCGCGTTGCCCGCGTCGTCCTCGGCTCGGAGCTGGAAAGCCCGCTGGAGGCGATGAAGGCCGGGATCGAGGCGTTCCTCGACGAGTGCGCCAAGCCGGAGCTGAGTCAGATCGCCCTCCACGACGCCCCCGCGGTGCTGGGCTGGGACCGCTGGCGCGAGATCGGGGCCGCCAACGGCCTCGGCCTGATCGAGGCCAGCCTGACCGCGGCGATCGAGGCGGGGGAGATCCGCGACCTGCCGGTGAAGCCGATGGCGCACCTGCTGCTCGGCGCGCTCGACGAGGCGGCGATGTTGATCGCCCGCACCGAAGACCCGGGCAGCCGGGCCGAGGTGACGAGCGTCCTACTGGCGCTGCTCGAGAGCTTCGCCGTCCCCGAGCCGGGCTGAGCGCACGGTCACCTCGCTGCCCTCGATCTCGATCTCCTCACCGCTGCGGTGAGAGAGGCGGCGCGACTCCTTCTGCGCGTACATCCGCACGTCGGCGAGCTGCATCGCTTCTGCCGGCTTGGCGGCATCGTCCGGGATCGTCACCTTGCCCCAGGCGGCGCTGACCTCGAAGCCGCGGCCGCTCGTGGTCAGCGCTTCGGCGGCCCGCACCATCACCCGCTCGCCGAGCTCCTCGTCGCCGCGCTCGACCAGGACGACGAACTCGTCGCCGCCGATCCGGTAGGCGGTCCCATCCCGGCCCACCGCCGCCCGCAGGCCGGCGCCGAGGCGGGTCAGCAGCTCGTCGCCGGCCGGGTGGCCGAAGGTGTCGTTGTAGCTCTTGAAGCCGTTGAGGTCGAAGAGGTAGAGCGTCGCCCGCTGCGCGGCGCTGGCGTGCTCGCAGGTCCCCTCCAGGTCGACCTGCATGCGGCCGCGGTTGCCGAGCCCGGTCAGCGGGTCGGTGCGGACCTGTTCGAGCAGCCGCCGGTTCTCGCGGTCGCTCATCGTCAGGCGGATGATCACCGCCGACATCGTCGCCGCCCAGAGCACGGTCGAGAGCGACCCCGTGGCGTCGTAGTAGCGCATCGCGAAGAGGCCGATCATCACCGTGGCGAAGACCGCCGGGACGATGATCTCGCGGCGGTCGTCGCGGCGCGAGGTGATGCTCGCCGCCTCGGTTGGCTGCCAGACGGCGGCGGCGAGGCAGACCGCGGCGATCAGGTAGATCGGGTCGACCCAGTCGCCGCCGGGCAGGGTGGAGTCGGTCGACTGCAGAGTGAAGGCGATGTCGGCGATGACCAGGGCGGAGAGGCCGGCCAGCAGCAGCGACCAGGTGCGCCCCGGCCGCCAGCCGGTCAGGGCGACGACTCCGACCACGATCGAGACCATGGTGATGTCGCCCAGCGGGTAGGCGAGGGTGGTGAGGACTTCGATCGTCGAGCCGGTCGCCCGGTCGGCGATGAAGTCGAAGACGAAGGCCGTCCCCAGCGCCGCCGTCCCCAGCGCCGCGATCAGGCCGTCCATCCAGAGCCGCCAGTTGATCTCGTGGGCGCGGGCCCGGACCAGCATCGCGAGGCCGGCGTAGGCGAAGGGGTAAAAGGCGAGGTAGCCGATGTCGGCGGGGGAGGGATACGGAGCGTCCGGGTTGCCTTCGATCGCCACCGACCAGTAGACCTCGCCCGCGCCCCAGCAGAGGATTGCGATGCCGAGCAGCATCCAGGCGGTGTGCTCGGGGCGGTAGTCGGCGGCGCGGACCAGGCAGGCGACGCCGGCGCCGAGCACGACCGCGGCGTAGAGCGGTTCGCCGATCGCGACGTGGAGGCCGGCGCCGAGGCCGAGCCAGTCGTGCAGGGCGACCAGGGCGGTGCCGCCGAGCAGCAGGGCCGCGAGCAGGCGGCGCAGCAGGCGGCCTGCCGCCGGTTTGGGGGTGCTCGTTTCGGTCGCCGCCACTGCCGTGCCTATCGGCAGTCGCGGGGCGATCCCCAACCCTTAAGGAGCAAATTAGGCGCGTAATCTAGACTGGGTACAGATGAAGGCAGGAATCCACCCCGATTACACGCTTGCCAACGTGCACTGCTCGTGCGGCAACCAGTTCTACACGCGGTCGACCAAAGACGATCTGCATGTCGAGCTCTGCTCCGAGTGCCACCCGTTCTACACCGGCAAGCAAAAGCTGGTCGACACCGGTGGCCGCGTCGAGCGCTTCCAGCGCCGCGCAGCCAAGCACCGGGCCGGGAAGTAGCCCGTGAGCCCGCCAGTGGGCTCGGCACAAGCGACCCCTGTCGCCTCCGGAAACGGCGGTGACCCAGTCCGCATGCCCGACGGCGCCCTGGTCGCCAAGCGCGACGCGCCAATCGGCGGTCAGGCGGTGCTGGAGGGGGTGATGATGCGCGGCATCTCGGTCTGGGCGGTCGCCGTGCGGACCCCCGAGGGTGCGATCGAGATCGAGTCCGACACCGTGAAGCCGTGGGCGCAGCGGCACCGGATCTGGCGCCTGCCGGTGATCCGCGGCGTCGTTGCCCTGGCCGAGTCGATGAAGATCGGCTTTAAAGCCCTGGCGATTTCCGCCAACGCCCAGCTCGAGGACGACGAGGAGGGCAAGAAGGAAGAGATCGGCGGCTGGGTCTGGGGCCTGACGATTGTCTTCTCGCTGCTGCTCTCGATCGGACTCTTCTTCGTCGTTCCGGTCGGCCTGACCAGCCTGATCAAGGACCAGCTCGGCTCGGCCCTGCTGTTCTGGCTGATCGAGGGAATCCTGCGCACGGCGATCTTCATCGGCTACATCCTCGCGATCAGCAAAATGCCCGACCTGCGGCGCGTCTTCGAGTACCACGGGGCCGAGCACAAGACGATCTCCTGTTATGAGGCCGAAGACGAGCTGGTCCCCTCGCGGGCCAAGCTCTACTCGCGCCTGCACCCGCGCTGTGGCACCAGCTTCCTGCTGATCGTGATGGTGCTGGCGATCTTCGTCTTCGCCCCGATCGGGCTGCCCGAGTGGTACTGGCTGCTGCTCTCGCGGATCCTCGGCATCCCGCTGATCGCCGGCCTCTCCTATGAGGTGATCAAGTGGGCCGGCAAAAACCGGCGCAAACGCTGGGTGCGGGCGGTGATGTGGCCGGGCCTGATGCTGCAGAACCTGACCACGCGCGAGCCCGACGAAGAGCAGCTGGCGGTGGCGATCGCCTCGCTGGAGGCGGTCCTGGCCCGGGAGAACCCCGAGGAGGCCGCCAAGCAGCAGCACATCGAGATCGTCGCGTAGCTCGTCATCTCTAGGGTTGTCGGCGTGATCGAGCAACTGGTCGAACAGATCCGGGCGCGCTTCTCCGAGCTGGAGGAGCAGATGTCCGACCCCGCCGTGATTGGCGACCGCGAGCGCTACGCCGAGGTCGGGCGCGAGTACCGCGAGCTGGGGCCGGCACGCGAGTTGGCGGAGGAGTACGCGACTCTGAAGGACGACCTCGAGGGCGCCCGCGAGCTGCTCGAGGAGGACGAGGACGCGGAGCTGCGCAAGCTGGTCGACGAGGCCCCGGCGCGCCTGGCCGAGCTCGAAGACGAGATCCGCCTGGCGATGGTCGAGCGCGACCCCAACGACGAGAAGAACGTGATCGTCGAGATCCGCGCCGGCACCGGCGGCGACGAGGCGGCGCTGTTCGCTGGCGACCTCTACAAGATGCTGACCCGCTACGCCGAGGAACGCGGTTTCGCGACCGAGGCGCTCTCGCAATCGAGCTCCGACTCGGGCGGCTTCAAGGACGTCACCTTTGCGGTCAAGGGCGACGGCGCCTACTCGGTCTTCAAGTTCGAGGGCGGGACGCACCGCGTGCAGCGGGTGCCGGAGACGGAGTCGCAGGGGCGGATCCACACCTCGACCGCGACGATCGCGGTCCTGCCCGAGGCCGAGGAGGTCGAGGTCGAGATCGACCAGAACGACCTCCAGATCGACGTCTACCGCTCCTCCGGCCCCGGCGGCCAGTCGGTCAACACGACCGACTCGGCGGTGCGGATCACCCACAAACCGACCGGGGTCGTGGTCTCGATGCAGGACGAGAAGTCGCAGCTGCAGAACAAGGAGCGGGCGATGCGGGTGCTGCGGGCGCGGCTGTATGAGCGCGAGCAGGCCGAGCAGCAGGCCAAGATCGCCTCCGAGCGCAAGGCCCAGGTCGGCAGCGGTGAGCGCTCCGAGAAGGTCCGCACCTACAACTTCCCCCAGGGCCGGGTCACCGACCACCGGATCAAGCTGACCTCTCACAACCTCGACGGGGTCCTCGGCGGTGACCTCTCCGAGTTCACCGACGCGCTCGCGGCCGAGGAGAAACGGGAACGGCTCGAGGCCGCCGCTTCCGCCGCCTGAGGTGAAGGCGGTGGCAGGGGCAAGCGTCCGCGAGGCTCTGGAGGCGGCGGTCGACGGACTGCGTGCGGCCGGGGTCGAAGATCCGCGGCTCGACGTCGAAGTGCTGCTGGCTGAGGCGACCGGCCGAGACCGCGCGGCGCTGATCGCCAATCCCGAGGCGGAGCTTTCGCCCGCCGCCTCGCGCGCCTTCGGCGAGATGGTGCGGCGGCGGCTGCGGCGCGAGCCGGTCGCCTACATCGTCGGCCGCCGCGGGTTTCGGAACCTCGAGCTGGCGGTAGACCGGAGGGTGTTGATCCCGAGGCCGGAGACCGAGCTGCTGGTCGAGCTCGCGCTCGAGCGCGAGCCGGCGCGCCTGCTCGACGTCGGCACCGGCTCCGGCGCGATCTCGCTCGCGGTCGCCGACGAGCTGCCCGGCTGCGAAGTGACCGCCACCGACACCTCGTCTGGTGCCCTGGAGGTGGCGCGCGCCAACGCCGCGCGACTGGGGTTGGCGGAGCGCGTCCGCTTCGTCCCGGGCTCACTCCCCGACGACGGGGAGTTCGACCTCGTCCTCGCCAACCTCCCCTACGTCGCCGAGCGCGACTGGGCGGCCCTGCAGCCCGAGGTCACCGAGTGGGAGCCGCGCGAGGCCCTGCTCGCCGGCCCCGATGGCCTCGACGCCTACCGCGCCCTGATTCCCGTTTGCTGTCGTCTTTTCCCACGCATGGCGATGGAAAAGGCGACAGCAACGGCGGGGCTCGCGGTCGAGGTGGGGGAGGGGCAGGCCGAGACCGTTGCGGCGCTCATGGAGGAGGCTGGGTTCGAGGCGGTGGAGGCGCGGCGGGACCTGGCGGGGATCGAGCGGGTCGTGGTGGGGGAGCGATGAGCGGGCCGCGGATCGTCTCGGTCGAGGCGGGGGAGGCGGCGGTCGCCCGCGCTGCGCTCGAGGACTGCATCGCCGCCGGCGGCGTCGCCGTGTTCCCGGCCGACGGGCTCTATGGCCTCGCCTGCGACCCGCTCAACGCCGAGGCGATCGCCCGCATCCACCGGATCAAGGGCCGCGACGACGGCAAACCCTCGGCGGTCATGTACTTCTCGCCGCTGGCGATGCGTGAGCTGGTTGCCGGGCTCGGCCCGCGCACCGCCGCCGCGGTCAGCGCCCTGCTGCCGGGGCCGGTGACGCTGGTCGTCGCCAACCCCGGCCACCGCTACCCGCTGGCCTGTCGTGAGGACCTCGAGCGGCTCGGGGTGCGGCTGATCTCCGGGCCGCTGGCCGGGGCGATGTGCCCGATCTTCCAGACCTCGGCCAACCGGAGCGGCAAGGCGGCGCCGTCCCGCTTCGACGACGTGCCGGCGGAGATCGTCGCCGCGGTCGACCTGGCGATCGACGGCGGCGAGCTGACCGGCCTGCCCTCGACCGTAGTCGACGTCGCCACGATCGAGCAGGACGGGTCCTGGCGGGTCCTGCGCGACGGTGCCCTCTCGCCCGGCGACCTCGCCAGCGCCCTCGCCTCAGTCGGCCTCGGCTAGCCCAGCTCAGCAGTGCTGGGGGCCGTCGCGGTAAGGCAGGCGGATGATCCGGGTCGAGCGGTTGTTGCCCTCGTGTTCCTCGAAGAGCAGGTTGAGCGGATCGACGTGCATGACGAAGGCGAAGCAGCCGCGCAGGCCGCTGACGTTGACCCACTGGCGGTCGTAGGTCGAGGGGTAGATGTCGGACCAGCCGACCGAGGTCCCCAGTCGCACCCGCTCGCGATTCGGGTCCTGGTTGCAGGCGGGATAGACGCGGTGCTTGGGCGAGCGCGCCATCGCCCTGGTCCGCTCGAGGTCGCGGAAGCAGTAGAAGACCTTCGGTCCCTTGCGGGCCCGCTCCAGCAGCTGGCGCTGCTGGTCGAGCGACCAGATCTCCATGCTGAGCGGGTTGTAGACCTTCCAGTAGGAGCCGCCGTACTGGTAGCCGACCGAGAAGAAGTGCAGTTCCGCTTCGGTGCGGAGGATGCGGACGCCGCCCCCGACCCTGTAGATGGCCTGGTTCGCCCGCATCCAGTTGCGTTTGTAGCGCTTGCCGCGCAGCTCCATCGGCCCCCGCCCGCGGGAGCGGATGTCGTTGCCGGCGTAGAGCACGGTTCCGCCCCCGGGGCCGTAGCCGTTGTGGTGCCCGACGAAGAGGTCTTCGGCGGGACCGACCCGCAGGTCCGGGCAGAGCAGCTCGCGTGCTTCCGGACCGGCGCAGGGGTTCTCCACCGCGGCGGCGGCGGGGACGGCGATCAGCGAGGAGAGGGCGGCCAGGCCGAGAGCGAGTAGGCGGCTTCTCACTCGCCGCAGACTATCCACCGTGGGGGTTCGCTAAACCCTCCCTGGCCGTTGCTATGGTCGCTCCACCATCGCCGAGCTTCCCGAAAACATCCAAAACGCCCCTCTCGCCGAGGTCGATCCCGAGATCGCCGGCGTTCTCGAGGCCGAGCTGAGGCGTCAGCAGCGGACGCTGGAGATGATCGCCTCCGAGAACTTCGTCCCGCAGGCGGTGCTCGACGCGGTCGGCTCGGTGCTGACCAACAAGTACGCCGAGGGCTACCCCGGCCGCCGCTACTACGGCGGCTGCGAGGAGGTCGACGTCGGCGAGGAGCTGGCGATCGCCCGGGCCAAGGAGCTGTTCGGCGCCGAGCACGCCAACGTCCAGGCCCACGCCGGCGCCCAGGCCAACAACGCCGCCTACATGGCGCTGATCCAGCCGGGCGACACCTTCCTCGGGCTGGCGCTCGACCACGGCGGCCACCTCAGCCACGGGATGAAGATCAACGTCTCCGGCAAGCTCTACAACCCGGTGCCTTACCACGTGCGTCGGGACGATCTGCTGGTCGACATGGACGAGGTCGCGAGCCTGGCGGCCGAGCACAAGCCGGCCCTGATCGTCGCCGGCTGGTCCGCCTACCCGCGCCAGCTCGACTTCGCCGCCTTCCGCGAGATCGCCGACTCGGTCGGGGCGAAGCTGATGGTCGACATGGCCCACTTCGCCGGGCTGGTCGCCGCCGGCGAGCATCCCAACCCGGTGCCCTACGCGGACGTCGTCACGACGACGATCCACAAGACCCTCTGCGGCCCGCGCAGCGGCATGATCCTCTGCCGCGAGGAGCACGCGAAAGCGATCGACAAAGCGATCTTCCCGGGCCAGCAGGGCGGGCCGTTGATGCACACGGTCGCGGCCAAGGCGGTGGCGCTGAAGATCGCCGCCAGCGAGCAGTTCGCCGCTCGCCAGCGGCAGACGATCGCCAACGCGCAGGCCTTCGCCGCCGGCCTCGAAGCCGACGGCATCCCGGTCCTCACCGGCGGCACCGACGTCCACCTCGTCCTGGTCGACCTGACCCCGACCGGGCTCGATGGCCAGACCGCCGAGGATCGGCTGGATGAGGTCGGAATCACGGTCAACCGCAACGCGATCCCGTTCGACCCGCGCCCGCCGATGAACCCCTCCGGGCTGCGCATCGGCACCCCGGCGCTGACCACCCGCGGCATGGGCGAGGAGGAGATGCGCGAGATCGCCGCCGTCATCGCCACCGCGCTCGGGGCCGAGTTCGAGGCCGAGAAGGAGGCGCTCTCGGCTCGTACCGCGGCGCTGATGGACCGCTTCCCGCTCTACCCGCAGCTGACTCCAAGCGCCGTCTGACCGGCATGCGCGTCTGGGTCGACATGAGCGCCCCGGCGCACGTGCTGGTGCTGCGTCCGATCATCGAGCGCCTGCGGGCCGAAGGCCACGAGGTGGAGATCACCTCGCGCGACTACGCCCAGACCCAGGCCCTGCTCGAGCTGCACGGGATGGCGCACACCCCGATCGGCCAGCACGGCGGCGCCTCGCGGATGCAGAAGGCCTACCGGCTGGCCGGCCGCACCGCCGGGATGGTCCGCTTCGGCCGCGGGCGCTCCTTCGACCTGGCGCTCGCCCACGGCTCCAACGACCTCGCGCTCGCCGCCCGCGCCCTCGGCGTCCCCGAGGCCAACCTGCACGACTACGAGTACGCGGTTACCCAGCACCGGATCGGCTGCCGGCTGGCGCGGCGGGTGATGTTCCCCGACTCCGTCCCGCTCGAGCGCCTGCGCCGCTTCGGCGTCACCGCGGAGAAGTACTTCCCCTATCCCGGCCTGAAGGAGGAGTACTACCTCTACGACTTCGAGCCCGACCCCGAGGCGCTCGTGCGGCTCGGGGTCGAGACCTCGCGCGTCGTCGTGATCGTGCGGCCGCCGCCAGACGTCTCGCTGTATCACCGCAAGTCCAACCCGCTGTTCCCGCGGGTGCTCGACCGGCTCGGCAACGACGGCGACGTGCACGCGGTGGTCCTGCCCCGGACCCAGGCCCAGAGGGAGTTCATCGAGGGCCTGCGGCTGCCCTCGCTGATCGTGCCCGAGACGGCGGTCGAGGCGCAGAGCCTCGTCGCCCTGGCCGACCTCGTCGTCTCCGCCGGCGGCACGATGAACCGCGAGGCGGCCGCGCTGGGCACGCCCGTCTACACCACCTATGGCGGCCGGCTCGGGGGGGTCGACGAAGCCCTGATCCACTCCGGCCGGCTGCGGCCGCTGACCGACGCGCGGGCGGTGGTGCTGGAGAAGCGCGGCGGCGAGACGACGGCGACGCGACGCGATCCCGCCGTTCTTCTCGAGACCATTCTCGGTACCGTCGGAGCCTCACCATTGCGCGGCGAGCCACACCCAGCAGCGTCCTCTTAGAAGAGCCCGGATGGGATGAGGCGAGCATGGCCGAGCTGATCGGCCCCGCCGCCGAGGCCGAGCACCGCCCCGTGGACGCCGTCCTGCGCGGGCTCGACGTGCTGATCTCCGCCGGCGTGCTGACCGTGCTGGCGCCGCTGCTGGCCCTGGTCGCGGCGGCGATCGCGCTCGACTCGGGCCGGCCGGTGCTCTACCGCGGCGCCCGCGTCGGCCGGGCCGGCCGGCTGTTCTGGATGTACAAGTTCCGCACCCTGGCGCCCGATGCCGAAACGCGCCTCGGTCCCTACCTTGGGGAGGAGCTCTCGCGCCGGACCGAGGAAGAGCGGACCCGGATCGGCGGCATCCTCCGCGCCACCCACCTCGACGAGGTGCCGCAGCTCTGGAACGTGCTGCGCGGCGACATGGCGATCGTCGGGCCGCGGCCGATCCGGCCCACCTTCTTCGCCGAGCTCTGCCGCGAGATCCCCCAGTACTGGCAGCGCCTGGTCGTCCGCCCCGGCGTCACCGGCTTCGCCCAGACCCGGATCACCCGCGAGGAATCGTGGTCGAACAAGCTGGCCCACGACATGGAGTACATCGCCGACCGCTCGGTCACGCTCTACTTCAGCGTGCTGGTGGCAACGGTCTCCAAGGTGCTCGGCCGCGGGCCGGCGGCGCCGGGCAACAACGGGCGCTGATTCCCCCATACCTCGAGCGGTTGCGGAGGAGGAGGTGCCCCAACTCCTCTCACGCCACCCCTACTGCCACACTGCCCGCTTCATGTGCGGCATAGCTGGAATCGCCACCCCTCAAGGCTCGCCGGACCCGGATGTCGTGCGGCGGATGAGCGCGCAGTTGGTGCACCGCGGCCCCGATGACGAGGGGCTGTTCGCCCGCGGCCCGGTTGCGCTGGCCGCGCGCCGGCTCTCGATTATCGATCTCGACCATGGCCACCAGCCGATCTCGAACGAGGACGGCAGCGTCACCGTCGTCCAGAACGGCGAGGTCTACAACTATCGCGAGCTCAAACGAGAGCTCGAGGATCGCGGTCACCGCTTCGCCACGGACTGCGACACCGAGGTCCTGGTCCACCTTTACGAGGAGCACGGGGAGGGCTTCGTCGAGCGCCTGCGTGGGATGTTCGCGATCGCGATCTGGGACGAGCGGGCGGGGCGGCTACTGCTGGCGCGCGATCGCTTCGGGATCAAGCCGCTCTATTACCGGCTCCACCAGGGCGAGCTCTCCTTCGCCTCGGAGCTGAAGGCGATGCTCGAGCAGCCCGGCTTCTCGCGCGCGATCGACCCGGAGGCGATCAGCGCCTACCTCGCCTTCAACTCGATCCCGGCGCCGCTGACGATCTTTGCCGAGGCGCGCAAGCTGCCCCCCGGCCACCTGCTGAGCTGGCGTGGGGGCGCGATTGAGCTGTGCCGCTACGCCCGCCCCGCCCCGGTCGACGCCGAGGCGGTGCGCGGCGGCTCGCTCGAGCGCCAGGCGGAGGAGCTGCGGGCCGTGCTGCGCGACTCGATCCGCGCCCATCTCGTCGCCGACGTCCCGGTCGGCGTCCTGCTCTCCGGCGGCGTCGACTCGGGCGGGATCACGGCGCTGGCCGCGGCCGAGACTTCGGAGCCGCTGAAGACCTTCTCGATCGGGTTCGAGGAGAGCGGCTTCAACGAGCTCTCGCGAGCGCGGCTGGTCGCCGAGCGCTACGGCACCGACCACCGCGAGCTGATCGTCCGGCCCGACGCGGTCGAGCTGCTGCCGCGGCTGGTCGAGGCCTTCGACGAGCCGTTCGGCGACTCCTCGGCGCTGCCCACCTACCTCGTCTCCGAGCTCGCCGCCGGCTCGGTCAAGGTGGCGCTCTCGGGCGAGGGGGGAGACGAGCTGTTCGGCGGCTACTACACCTACGTCGCCGACCTCCTGGCGCCGCGCTTCGGCCGTCTCGCGACCCTGGCCGCGCCGCTGGTCGAGGCGCTGCCGAGCTCCGACGCGCGGGTCGGCTTCGACTACAAAGCGAAGCGCTTCGCCCGCGCCGCCCACCTGCCGCCGCTGGAGCGCCACCACGGCTGGAAGGAGATCTTCACCCCCGAGCGCCGCCATGCTCTGCTCGCCGGCCGCGACTCCGGCTGGGACCCGCTCGATCTCTACCGCGAGCGCTACGCCGAAACCGCCGCCGCCGAGCCACTGGCGCGGATGCAAGACCTTGACCTCGGCATCTACATGGTCGACGACCTGCTGGTCAAGACGGACCGGCTCAGCATGGCCCACTCCCTGGAGCTGCGCGTTCCCTTCCTCGACCAGCGGGTCGCCGAGTTCGCGCTCGCCCTGCCGACCGCGATGAAGGTGCGCGGCCTGACCAAGAAGCGGCTGCTGCGCCGGGCGCTGGCACCGCTGCTGCCGCGCGAGGTCGTGGCCGGTCGCAAGCAGGGCTTCTCGATCCCGATCGCGGCCTGGCTGCGCGGGCCGCTGGAACCGTTCGCCCGCGACGTCCTCTCGGCGGCGACGCTGCAGCGGCAGGGCTGCCTCGATCCCGGTGCGGTGGCGCCGCTGCTCGACCGCCACTGCTCCGGCCGCGAAGACCTCAGCCGCCAGCTCTGGGGCCTGATGGCGTTCACGCTCTGGTTCGACCGCTACGCGACTTAGGCTGGTTGGGCTGGCCGGAGCCGAATGGAGCAGACCCCGAACTCGCTGGACGCCCTTTTCGCCTTCCTTCTCGCGGGCCTGCTGGCCCTGCTCCTGACCCCGCTGACGATCCGGCTCGCCAACCGGCTCGGGGCGATCGACCGGCCCAACGAGCGCTCCCTGCACGGCGTGCCGACGCCGAAGCTCGGCGGTCTAGCGATCCTCGCCGGCGCCCTCGTCGCCGGTCTGATCTGGCTGCCGCCGGACTCCGAAAGCCACGCGATCCTGATCGGCGCCGTGGCGATCGCCCTGGTCGGCCTCGCCGACGACGTCTTCGAGCTCAACCCGGCCGTGAAGCTGCTCGGCCAGGCGGCGGCGGTGATCGTCCCGGTCTCGGCCGGGGTCACGGTCGACAACTTCACGGTCCCGTTCTTCGGCCGTCTCACCCCTGGCACCGTCGACCTGATGACGCTGCCCTGGGGGGGAGTGGTCCACCTCGGGGACGTGCTCACGGTGCTGGGGATCGTCGCCGTGATCAACGTGATCAACCTGATCGACGGGGTCGACGGTCTCGCCGCCGGCGTCTGCGTGATCTCGGCGGCGACGCTCGCCGTCGTCGCCCTCTCGCTCGACCGCACCGCCGCCGGCGTCCTCGCCGCGCTCACCGCCGGCGCCTCGCTCGGCTTCCTCCGCCACGGCTTCCCGCCCGCGAGCACCTTCATGGGTGACACCGGCTCCAACCTGCTCGGCTACCTGCTCGGGGTGAT
>DASUNU010000120.1:0-6718 GCA_036276995.1 Solirubrobacterales bacterium | reverse complement strand
GCCCGTTCCCCACGCGCCGCCTCGCGGACCGCTACGGCGTCGACCCGATGCCAGCGCTTCGCGAGCTCGAGCGCGAGGGCGTTCTCGTCCGCGGCGAGCTGCTTCCGGGCGGGACCGAGCGCGAGTGGTGCGACTCCGACGTGCTGCGCCGGGTCCGCCGCGCCAGCCTCGCCCGCCTGCGCAAGGAGGTCGAGGCCGCCGACACCCGCGAGCTCGCCCGCTTCCTGCCGAGCTGGCAGAACGTCGACGCCTTCCGCCCCGCCGGCGCCGGGATCGACCGCTTGCGCGAGGCGCTGGTGCCGCTGCAGGGCGTCGCCCTGACCCCGAAAGTCTGGGAGGGGGACGTACTGCCGCGCCGGCTCGGCTCCTACTCGCCGAGCTGGCTCGACGAGCTCTGCACCAGCGGCGAGCTGGTCTGGGTCGGGGCCGGGGCGCTGGGCCGCTCCGACGGCCGCGTCGCCCTCTACTTCCGCGAGGACGTCCGCCTCGCCGGCCCGCCGCCGGCCAACGCCAAGCTCGAGGTCCCGGCCGGCGAGGTTCACGAGGCGATCCGCGAGCGCCTCGCCGCCGGTCCCTCCTTTTGGCTCGACCTGCTGGCCGACCTCGACCAGCCGGCGGAGGAGCTGCACAACGCGCTCTGGGACCTGGCCTGGACCGGCGCCGTCACCAACGACGCCTTCGCGCCGCTGCGGGCCCCGCGCCTGCGCGCGGTCAGCAACCTCGACCGGCCCGGCCGCCGCTTCGCCCGCCGCCGCGCCAACGCCGGCGCCGCTGTGCAGGGCCGCTGGTCCCTCACCGAGCAGCTCTTTGCCAACGCGCCCGGCCCCGGTGCCCGGCTCCGCGCCCAGGCCGAGCTGATGCTGGAGCGCTACGGCATCGTCACCCGCGAGACCGTGCTGGCCGAGGGCATCCCCGGCGGTTTCGCCACCCTCTACGCCGAGCTCGGCAACCTCGAGCTGCTCGGCACCGCCCGCCGCGGCTACTTCGTCGAGGGTCTTGGCGGCGCCCAGTTCGCCCTCCCCGGCGCGGTCGAGCGCCTGCGCTCGCTGCCCCAGGCCGACGGCTCCTACCTGCTGCTCGCCGCCACCGACCCGGCCAACCCCTACGGCGCCTCGCTGCCCTGGCCGAAGCTGGAGGGCGGCCGCCGCCCCGGCCGCACCCCCGGCGCCCACCTGCTGCTGCGCGACGGCGAGCCGGTCGTCTTCCTCGAGCGCGGCGGCCGCGGGATCCTCCGCCTGAAGCCGCTTGAGGGCGCCGAGCTGGAGGAGGCGATGCGCGCCCTCGCCGACGCGGTCAGCGCCGGCCGCCTGCAGAAACTGGCGATCGAGAAACTCGACGGCGAGGCGGTGATCGGCTCCGGCCACGAGGAGACCCTGATCGGCGCCGGCTTCTCCCGCGGCCCGCGCAAACTCACCGCCTCGGCCTGATACCCCCCATTTGCGCGGTCTTTCCGCCGTTCCACGCCGGCCCGCGATAGCGCGCTGGGATAATCAAACCGTGGAGAGTGTCGAGACGAGCGCCGAGCTGCTGAGGAGCGTGCCGCTCTTCGCCGATCTCGAAGCGGACGAGCTGGAGCGCTTCTCGCGCGTCGCCGTGCCGCGCTCCTTCCCGGCCGGGACCCGCGTCTTCCACGAGGGCGACCGCTCCGATGCCTGTTACATCGTCCGCGAAGGCTCCTTCCGGGTCACCCGCGAGCACTCCGACGGGCGCGCGATCACCCTCGCCACGCTCGGCCCCGGCGAGGTCTTCGGCGAGCTGGCGATGCTCGACGGCGACACCCGCTCGGCCAGCGCCGAGGCGCTCAGCGACGGCGAGCTGCTGGCGCTGCCGGCGGTCGACGTCAAGGCCCTGCTCGCCCGCCACCCGGAGATCTCGGTGAAGCTGGTCGCGGCCCTGGTCCGGCGCCTGCGCGAGGCCAACGAGCGGATCTCGCGCCAGTCCTTCCAGACGGTGCCGAGCCGGGTCGCCGGCGTGCTCACCCAGCTCGCGGCGGAAACCCGCAGTGGCGAGGGGGGAGAGGTGACGATCCGGATGAACCAGGCCGACCTGGCCCAGCTCGCAGGCACCTCGCGCGAGAGCGTCAGCCGCTTCCTCGCCGACCTCGAGCGGGCCGGTGTCGTCCGCTCCGGCCGCGGCCGGGTCACGATTCTCGACTCGAGCAAACTCAGCAACTACATCTTCTAGGGGCCCCCGGGATGGCCGACCTCGCCGCCGCCCGGGAGCGGATGGTGGAGCGGCAACTGCGCCGGCGCGGGATCGGCGACGAGCGGGTGCTGGCGGCGCTGGGCGCGGCCCCGCGCGAGCTCTTCGTTCCCACCCCGTTGCGCCACCGCGCCTACGCCGACGCCGCCCTCCCGATCGCCGAGGGGCAGGCGATCTCCCAGCCCTGGATCGTCGCCGCGATCTGCCAGGCGCTTGCCCTCGACGGGTCCGAGAAGGTCCTGGAGGTCGGGACCGGATCTGGCTACTCGGCCTGCGTGCTGGCGCTGCTGGCGCGCGAGGTGGTCAGCGTCGAGCGCCACCGCTCGCTCGCGGTGGGCGCCCGCGCCGCCCTCGCCGCGGCCGGCGTCACCAACGTCGAGCTGGTGCTCGGCGACGGCAGCCGTGGCGTTCCTGAGCGCGCCCCGTTCGAGGCGATCGCCGTCCACGCCGCCGCCCCGGCCCCGCCGCCGGCGCTGATCGCGCAACTGGCCGAGGGCGGCCGCCTGGTCGTCCCGATCACGATCGGCGAGGAGGAGATGCTGACCCTGCTGCGCCGCCGTGGCAGCGAGGTCGAGTCGGTCCCGATCGCCCCCTGCCGCTTCGTTCCCCTGATCGGCGAGGAGGGCTTCTAGGAGTCCCTAGCCGCAGCCGGAGGTCGAGTCGTTGCCGTCCTTGACGACTTCGTCCTTGCCGCCCCCGCAGATGACCCGGTCGCGCTGGCCGTCGGCGGCGTCGATGAAGTCGTCGCCGCCCTTGCCGAGGAAGGTGTCGGAGCCGATGTGGCCGAGGAAGCTGTTGTCGCCGTTGTCGCCGACCAGCAGGTCGGGGCCGTCGGAGCCCTCGAGGCTCTCGTTGCTGCTCAGCACCTGGTCGAGGCTGCCGCAGCCGGGAGGGCCGCCGCTGCCGCCCAGGGAGACGCGCAGGTTGTCGTTGGAGCGGGCGTAGGAGACCGTGTCTTCGCCGGGTCCGCCCTCGTAGCGGTGGCCCTGGCAGGTCGGCACCGAGTTGACCAGGAGGTCGTCGCCGACGCCGCCGTCGAGCTGGTCGCCGCCCGGGTCGGAGTAGAGGACGTCGTTGCCGTTGTTGCCGATCAAGATGTCGTGGCCGTTGTCAGGCCCGTTGTAGTTCTCGCCCGCTTCCAGCACGTCGTCGCCGTTGCCGCCCTCGACCCGGTCGTCGCCGGCGTTGCCGTTGACCCGAACCTTGGCGCTGGCGGGGATGCTGGCGTCGATCGTGAGGTTGTCGTTGCCGTTGTTGCCGGTGACCACGACCAGGCCCAGCCCGGTCTGGCCGTCGCAGTTGACCGCGGTCGCGTTACTGGTGACGTTGGCGCAGCCTTCGCCGGCGAAGATGCCGGCGCCGTTGGTGATCGACCAGCCCTGGCCGGTGTGGGCGACGCGGATCTCGTCGTTGTCCGGCCCGCCCTGGACGACGAGGCTGGCCCCGTCGAGGCCCTGGTTGAGAATCGCGTAGGCGATCCCCGGTGGCGGGCCGATTTCCGGCCCGCAGGAGTTCTCGACCGAGAAGCCGTCGCAGTCGTCGCTGCCGGGGCCGCCGAAGGCGGTGCCGCCCCCGCCGCCGCTGTTGAGGTCGTCGTCGCCGACCCCGCCGTCGAGCCGGTTGGGGCTGCCGTTGCCGGTGATCTCGTCGCCCTGCGGCGAGCCGACCACGTCCTCGAACTCGCTGAGGTCGTCGTGGCCGTCGCCTTTCGCCTTGCCGGCGCCGAGGTCGACGATCACGCCGCTGCGGGTGGCGCTGGCGTAGGAGACGATGTCGTTGTCGCCGGGGCCGCCGGAGAGGGTGTCGGTGCCGGAGTCGCCGCGGACCACGTCGCCGTCGCCCGGGCCGCCGTTGACGTTGTCGATGCCGGCGCCGCCGAGCATCGTGTCGGCGCCCTCGCCGCCGTCGAGGGAGTGGTCGTCGCCGGCGCCGGCGTCGATGTGGTCGTCGCCGCCCCCGCCGTCGATCGCGTCGTTGCCCTTGTCGCCGAGGGCGCGGTCGTCGCCGCTGCCGCCCTTGAGCGTGTCGCTGCCCTGCTGGCCGTCGAGGACGTCGCCGCCACCGTCGCCGTCGAGGTCGTCGGGGCCCTTGGCGCCGATCAGCTGGTCGTCGCCACCGCCGCCGTGGACGTTGTCGGCGCCTTTGTAGCCGGAGAGCAGGTCGTCGCCCTCACCGCCGTTGAGCATGTCGGAGCCGGTTTCGCCGTAGATCTTGTCGTCGCCGCCCTCGCCGTAGACGGCGTCGAAGCCGCGCCCGGCGCGGATCGTGTCGTCGCCGGGGCCGCCGCAGATCGTGTCGTTGCCGTTGTGGCCGCCGACGATCACGTCGTCGCCGCCGCGGCCGTCGATCACGTCGCTGGCTCCCTTGCCGACGATCTTGTCATCGCCGGCGGTGCCCTTGATCGTCACCTTCTTACCGCCGCACTTGGCCGCCAGGGCGCCGCCCGCGAGCGGGGCGGCGAGCAGACCGCAGGCGCAGGCAAGGGCCAGCGCAAAGAGCCGAATTTGGATGCGTGAGACCGCCACGAGTTCCTTCCATCGGTTCCCGAGCCAAAAAACTGGAATCTGGGGCAAACAGATGTCCAGGCCGATAAAGCGGACACCCGTCCAACACAACCTGCCCTCCCTCATCACCCCGCTACCCGGCCAGGCGCGATTCACGCAGGGGCGGGCACCCGGCGACGTACCGCGTCAGATACGCTCGCGGCGCATGAGGGGCGGCACCTACGTCTTGAATTTCTACTCGGCGGTCTTCGTCGACCAGCTGAAGCGGGGCCGCAAGACGGCGACGATCCGGCTCGGCGACAAGAGCGGCAAGTACGAGCGCGGCCAGGTCGTCTGGGTCACGGTCGGCTTCCGCCACAGCCCGCGCGAGAAGATCTTCACCGCGGTCATCGACGACGTCGAAGTGAAGCGGCTGGGCGACCTCTCGCGCCGCGACATCGAGCACGACAACCCCGAGTTCCGCCGCCTCGAGGACGAGCAGAAGTTCCTCGAGCAGATCTACAGCCGGCCGGTCTCCGAGGAGGACGCGGTCACGGTGATCCGCTTCTCGCAGATCGTCGAGCCGCCGCGGGCGCATCTGGGCAACGGGGAGACGCCGCACCACAATTAGCGGCGAGGCGCCGATGGCCGAGTACGCCTTCCTCACCACCTGGCTGCTCGACTCACCGCGGCAGCCGGTCTGGGAGGCGATCCACGACCAGGAGCGCTGGCCCGAGTGGTGGCGCGGGGTGGAGGAGGCGGAGGAAGTGCGCCGCGGCGACGACGGCACCGACGTCGGCACGGTCTCGCGCATGGTCTGGAAGAGCCTGCTGCCCTACCGGGTCAGCTTCGAGGTGACCACGACCCGGGTCGAGCACCCGCACCTGCTCGAAGGCCACGCGGTCGGCGAGCTGGAAGGGGTGGGGCGCTGGCGCCTCTACGAGCAGGGCGGGGTCACGGCAGTGCTCTACGAGTGGAACGTGAAGACGACGAAGCCGTGGATGAACCTGCTGGCGCCGTTGCTGCGCCCGGCCTTCGAGTGGAACCACGACTGGGTGATGGCCCGCGGCGGCGAGGGAATCGCCGAGCTGCTGGGCTGCAAGTTGTTGGCCACGGACTGAACTTTCGCTATCTTTCAGAACCCTGGCACTCTCACCTGGAGAGTGCCAAATCTAGTCTTGAATTCCCACCACAACTGGAGGTTCACGGATGAAGCTGAAGCCCCTAGGGGACCGGCTGATCGTTCAGCCGATCGAGGAGGAGGCGACGACCGCTAGCGGCATCGTCCTTCCCGAGACGGCGAAAGAGAAGCCGCAGAAGGGCAAGGTCGTCGCGGTTGGCGACGGCGCCATCAACGAGGACGGCACGCGCCGCCCGCTCGACGTCGCCGAGGGCGACGAGGTCCTCTACTCCAAATACGGGGGTACCGAGGTCACCGTCGAGGGCGACGACCTGCTCGTGCTGCGCGAGTCGGACGTGCTCGCCAAGCTCAGCTAGCCACCACTTAGAACCAAGGAGGACTGAATCCATATGGCTCATAAGGAGCTGAAGTACGCAGAGGAGGCCAGGGGGGCACTGCAGGCCGGCGTCGACGCCGTCGCCAATGCCGTCAAGGTCACCCTCGGCCCGAAAGGCCGCTACGTCGTGCTCGACAAAAAGTTCGGCGCGCCGACGATCACCAACGACGGCGTCACCATCGCCCGCGAGGTCGAGGTTGAGGACGTCTTCGAGAACCAGGGCGCGCAGCTCGTCCGCGAGGTCGCCACGGCGACCAACGACGTCGCCGGAGACGGCACCACGACGGCGACCCTGCTGGCCCAGATCATCGTTCGCCAGGGCCTCAAGAACGTCGCCGCCGGTGCCAACCCGCTGGCCCTGCGCCGCGGGATCGAGAAGGCGGTCGAGGAGGTCGTCGAGAACCTGCGCGAGAAGCAGTCGAAGGAGGTCGCCGGCAAGGAGCAGATCGCCCGCGTCGCCGCCATCTCCGCCGCCGACGACGAGATCGGCAACGTGATCGCCGACGCGATCGAGAA
>DASUNU010000119.1:0-2833 GCA_036276995.1 Solirubrobacterales bacterium | reverse complement strand
ACGCTCGCCGTGACGAAGATCTTGTGGCTCGCGTCGGGCCGCACCACCGTTCCGATGTCGCGGCCCGCGAGCACCGCGCCGGGGCCGCCATTGCCGAACCGGCGCTGGAAGGCGAGGAGCGCCCGGCGAACCTCCGGGATCGCCGCGACCACCGAGGCGCCCTGGCTCACCGGCTCGCTGCGCAACGTGGGCCGAGCCAGGTCCTGCGCCGCCACTGCGGCCGCGGCGGCGGCCGCGCTCGCGGTGTCCGTGAAGGGCTTCCCCGCCTGCAGCAGGTGCCAGGCGACCGCGCGGTAGAGCAGCCCGGTGTCCAGGAAGTCGAGGCCGAAGTGCGCCGCCAGCCGGCGGGCAAGCGTGGTCTTGCCGGAAGCCGCGGGCCCATCCACCGCGACGATCCGCCCTGGGCCGCTCATGGCGCGACCGGCTCGATGCGGGCGCCCAGCCGGTTCATCAGCCCGGCGAAACCGGGAAAGCTGGTGTCGATGGTCTCCGCTCCGGCCACGGTCACCGGCCCCCGGGCAATCCCGCCGAGGACCAGAAAGCTCATGGCGATGCGATGATCATGGTGCGCCTCGATGCAGGCACCTCCCGGCGGCGACCCGCCACAGCCATGAATCACCAGCTCCTCGGCCTGGACCTCGACCTCGACGCCACACGCGCGCAGGCCCTCCGCGATGGCGCGCAGCCGATCGCTCTCCTTCACCCTGAGCTCGGCGAGGCCGCGCATCCGCGTCGGGCCGGTGGCGCAGGCCGCGGCGACCGCAAGGATCGGGTACTCGTCGATCATGCGGGGCGCCCGATCTTCCGGCACTTCGATCCCGGCGAGCGGGCCTGCCTCGATCAGCAGATCGGCGATCGGCTCGCCGCCGGGCTCCGGATGCGGCTCGACCCGGATCTGCGCGCCCATCTCTTGGAGGCAGTCGAGGAGCCCGGTGCGCAGCGGATTGATCCCGACTCCCTCCAGGCGCACGGAGGAGCCTTCGGCCAGGGTCGCGGCCACCAGCGGAAATGCCGCCGACGAGAAGTCGCCGGGTACCGCGATCGCGGCGGCGGCTAGCTCCGGCTGGCCTACGACGCTGACGGCCCGCGTGCCATCCGGCTGGTCGACCACCTCGACCTCGGCGCCCAGGTGGCCAAGCAGACGCTCGGTATGGTCGCGCGACGGCTGCGGCTCGATCACCGTGGTCCGCCCCGCCGCGTGCAGGCCCGCAAGCAGCACCGCCGACTTGACCTGGGCCGAGGCGACGGGCAGGGCGTAGCGCATCGGCAGGAGCTCGGTGGTGCCGAACGCCGCAAGCGGCAGGCGGTCGCCGCTGCGGGCCAGGAAGCGAGCGCCCATCGACTGGAGGGGCGCGATGACGCGACCCATCGGCCGCATGCGCAGCGAATCGTCGCCGGTGAGAAACGTCGGGAACGGATGGCCGGCGAGCAGGCCGAGCAGCAGTCTCGCGCCGGTGCCCGCGTTGCCGAGATCGAGCACCCGGTCGGCCTCGGCCAGCCCGCCGATGCCGACCCCATGGACCTGCCAGGTGCCATCCCCCTGACGTGCAAGGTCGACGCCCAAGGCGCGCAGGGCCGCCGCGGTCGCGAGCACGTCAGCGCCCTCGAGCAGCCCGGTGATCCTGCTCGCGCCGACGGCCATGGCGCCCAGCAACAGCGCGCGATGGGAGATGGATTTGTCGCCCGGAATCCGGGTCGTTCCCCGCAAGCCCGCGGCGGGCTCCGCGCGCAGCTGCATCGTCCTCCCTCGACCGTCGCTCGGGGTCATCGCGGCGCGGCCAATCTAGGGCCGAATTTGCTTTTGACAACTCACCGGGATCATGGCAACTGGCCTGTCCCTCGACAGACAGCAGCTGACGGAGTCCGGCGTGGCGAAAGCCGAATGGGGCGTCAAGCGCACCTGCTTGAGTTGCGGCGCCCGCTTTTATGACTTGCAACGGGAATCGATCACGTGCCCGGCGTGCGGAGCGGCCGTCGACGTGACGGTGCAGAACAAGCCCCGGCGGGCGCGCGTGACGCCGGTGGTCGCCAAGGTCGTGGCGGCTCCCGCCCTGGCCGAGGTCGAGGCCGAAGCGGTCGCGGTCGACGACGAGGTCGAGGTCGAGGCCGACCTGGAGGACGATGAGGAGATCGTCGAGGCCGAAGCCGGTGACGAGGAAGCCGAAGAGGAAGACGGCGAGAGCGCGATCGAGGACGTTTCCGAACTCGGCGACGATGACATGGCCGATGTCATCGACACCGAGCTGGACGAGGAGGAGACCGACCGCTGACGAGGCGGGTCGGGCCTTGTCAAGGCGCCTGTTTCTGCCTACTTCTGCGACGCCGGGCGGCGCGGTCTGACCGGCGAGGTGTGGGGCCGTAGCTCAGTTGGGAGAGCGCTTGAATGGCATTCAAGAGGTCGGCGGTTCGACTCCGCTCGGCTCCACCAACCAACCTCCGGCGCTGACGGCGGGGTAGAAGCATCAGGCCGAAGCTGCAGCGCCCGCTTTAAGCTGAGCGCGTGGCGCGGAGGTCGCCCAGGCGATGGAGGGGCGCCTGATCCAGGTGGCCCCGATCCCGAATAACACAGCTTTCGGCGCTTGGTCCCCGGCTCAACGCCGCCGATCCTGCGTGTGGTGACGCGGAGCGACCGCGCCCAGGCGCTGACGTCGGCCCGGCGACACACAGCAGATCGCCCCGGGGCTCGCCGCGGGTGCTGGATGGCGGAGTGACCGAGATCGTGCAGCCAATGGGCGACTCGCCCGGTCCGAAACGCCGCCGCTGCCTGGGGTTGCGGAGTCCTGCCTCGCGTAGAATGCTGCAGCCCTCTGTCGCTCGCGTCGGGAGGCGGTCA
>DASUNU010000118.1:0-16775 GCA_036276995.1 Solirubrobacterales bacterium | reverse complement strand
GCTGCCGGAGTCGATCGACGTGCGCCATGTCTCCGAAATCGAGCTCGCCGGCCTCGACCTGATCTGCCTCGCGATTCCCTCGAAATCGCTGCCGCAGGCGGTCGGGGCGATCGCCGACCGGGTTGGCGGCCGCTCCGCGGTGCTGCTGCTGACCAAGGGCCTGATTGCCCCTCAGGGCCAGCTTCCGGCCGAGTACGTCGGCGAACGGGTGCGGGCGCGGGCGATCGCCTGTCTCGGCGGCCCTGCCCACGCGCGCGAGGCGGTCTCCGGCTCGGCGGCGCTGGTGCTCGGCTCGGCCGACCTCGACCTGCGCGACCAGCTCGGCGAGGTCTTTGACCGCGCCGGCCTCTTCTGCGAGCGCTCCGGCGACGTCACAGGGGTGGAGATGGCCGGTGCCGCCAAGAACGCCGCCGCCCTCGCCGCCGCCGCGGCCGAGCCGCACGGGCTCAACGCCGCCGGCATCGCCACCGCCGAGATCTGGCGCGAGTGCATCGAATACGCGATCGGTCGCGGGGCTGAGCTCGAGACCTTCTCCGGGCTGGCCGGGGTCGGCGACCTGACGGCGACGATGATGGCCCCGACCGGCCGCAACCGCCGGGCCGGCGAGCTGCTCGGCAACGGCACCCCGGCGGCGCAGATCCAGGAGCAGATCGGTCAGGCCTCCGAGGGCCTCGACACGACGCCGTTGCTGGCCCAGGCCGTTGCCGCCTCCGGCGGCCGGGCCGAGGCGCTGCAGGGGCTGGCGGCGCTGATCCGGGGCGAGATCGCGGCCGAGGACTGGGTCGCCGGGCTGCGCCGCTCCGAGCGTTCGCGGTGGGCGGCCTGATGCGCGGCTGCGCCGGGGGTCTAGGCTTGGCCGGTGAGCGGTCCCCAGCAGAACGTCGAGCCCGGCGAGCTCGGGCCGGCGGCGAAGGCGGAGCTGGACCGCGCCTTCGAGGACTTCTACCGCTCGCACCTGCGCGACGTCTACTCCTACGCCTACTACCGGGTCGGCAATCACCACGACGCCGAGGACCTGACCGAGCAGGCCTTTCTCCAGGCCTACCGGCACTTCGACCGCGCCCGGCGCGAGTCCGACGGGCGACCGCTGCGGCCCTGGGTGATCCGGATCGCCCACAACCTCGCCTCCAATTACTACCGCGACCGCTCGCGGCGACCGCAGACCCCGCTCGACAAAGCCGACCCGATCGCCGCCCGCCACGACACCGTTGCGATCGCCGAGGGCCGCGAGGAGCTGCGCCAGGTGATGGCCAATCTCGAGCATCTCTCCGACGACCGCCGCGAGGCGCTGATCATGCGCTTCGCGCTCGGCATGGACAACCGCGAGATCGCCCGTGCCCTCGGCCGCTCCGACGGGGCGACCAAGGTGCTGATCCACCGCGCGATCAAGCAGCTGCAGGAGGAGATGAGTGATGCCTGACTCGAGCGAGACCCTGAGCGGCAGCACCTGGGACGTCGAGCAGCTGCTGGGCGACGCGCTGCGCCCGATCGAGCCGCCGGAGCGGCTCTCCGGTCGCTTCGAGGACACCCTCGCCGCGGTCACCCAGGCCGCCGCCGAGGAGCTCTCCGACTGGGCCGAGGAGCTTTCCGAGAGCGAGCTGCGCGCCCTGCGCGACCCCCGCAACTGGGTGCGGCCGGTGGTGGCAACCGCCGCCGGCGGCGTCGCCACCGGGGCGCTGGTCCTGCTCGAGCTGCGCCGCCGCAGCAAGAACAAGGGCGAGAGCGGGCTAAAGGCCCTTTCCGGCGGCCTGCGCTCGCGGCTCTGAGCTGCCCGCCACCGCGGCCAGTCCCAGCAGCCCGATTCCGAGGTGCAGCCAGCCGACCGCGTCGGGCAGCCCCCAGGCCGCGAGCACGGTGTAGAGCAGGCCGAGCGCGAGCGCGCAGAGGCGCGGCGCCGCGGCGGCGAGCAGCAGCGCCAGAGCGGCGCTCGCGAGGTGGAGGAAGTTGAGCCAGGAGAGGTCCTGGAAGAAGCCGAGGATGCCGAGCACGAAGAGCGCGGCCCCGGCGACGGCGGCGTAGAGGCGGGCGGGACCGGGGGGCGCCATCGCGGCGATTGTAGGCTCCCCCTCCCGATGGCCACCTGTTACCGCCACCCCGACCGCGAGACCGGCGTCTCCTGCTCCTCCTGCGGGCGCCCAATCTGTCCCGACTGCATGACCCCGACCCCGGTCGGGATGCGCTGCCCCGAGTGCGCGCAGCAGCGGACCAAGGTCGTGCGGGGGCCGAGCGGCGGTGCCTCCGGCTTCCAGCAGTCGCCGGCGACCTACGTGCTGATCGCCCTCAACGTCGTTGCCTTCCTGGCCCAGATCGGGACCGGTTCGGGGGGAATCAGCGGCACCAGCGGCAGCGTCGCCCTCGACTTCGGCCTCGCCGGCGCCCCCGTTGCCGAAGGCGAGTGGTACCGCCTCGTCACCGGCGGCTTCCTCCACGCCGGCCTCTTCCACATCGGCCTCAACATGGCGGCGCTGTTCATCGTCGGCCGGGTGCTGGAGCCCGGGATCGGCACGCCCCGCTTTGTCGCGCTGTATGTGGCGTCGCTGCTGGCCGGCGCCGCCGGCGCCCTGGCCCTGACCGACCCGTATCAGCTGACCGTTGGCGCTTCCGGCGCGATCTTCGGCATCTTCGGGGCAACCGCCGTGATCGCTTACGGACGGGGGATGGGCGCCGTCGCCTCGGAGATCGGTTTCCTGATCGTGCTCAACCTGGTCATCTCCTTCACCGTGCCGGGGATCAGCATCGGCGGCCACCTCGGCGGCCTGATCGGCGGCGCGATCTGCGCCGCCGGGATCGTCGCCGGCGAGCGCGGGATGCTGGGGCCGAACCGGCGCTTCGCCGAGTTCGCGGTGATGGGGATCGTCGCCGTGGTCTCGGTGGTCGGCGCGCTCGCGGTTGCCTGAGTCTCAGCGGCCGCCCGCGGGCCTGGTGACCGGTGCCGTCAGCGGCACGAAGAGGGTGTTGCCCGGCGCGTCCATCAGCTCGGGGTGCAGCAGGTGGCAGAGCAGCTCGACGCCGTCGACCAGCGGCGGGCCGGGCTCGGCGAAGGCGGCGTCGGCATCGACAGCGATCACCCGACTCGCACCCAGCGCGTCGATCCGCTCCCAGTGCTCCATCGCCTGCGCTTTGGCGTCGACCAGCGAACAGGCGAGCATCACGATCACGATCTCGGCGCCGAGGCTGGAGAGCTCGCCCCAGCCCACCTCTGGCGGGCTCAGGCCGGGGTCGCCGGCGACGTCGATGCCGCCGGCGATCGAGATCATCTCCGGGATCCAGAAGCCGCGGACCCGCGGCGGGTCGAGGCTCTCCAGCGCGATCACGCGCGGGGTGGGAGAGCCGGAGACGGCCGCGCGCACGGTCGCCAGGCGGCCCTCGAGTTCGCCTCGCAGTTCGTGCGCGTGCTCCTCCGTCCCGGTCGCCTCGCCCGTGCGGACCACCTCTTCGAGCATCTCGCTGAGCGTTGCGACGCGCATTATTTGCTCAATATCGCACTTCTCCAGAAAGCTGCCGGAGAGGCCAGCTATATTGCGTCAGCCGAATGGCCGAGGACGTCCCAGCCCGAAGTACCGGGCCGCATAGCCGATGAGCGTCCTCCTGCTCGTCCTCTTGTTGTTCCTCGTCGCCGTCAACGGCTTCTTCGTCGCGGCCGAGTTCGCGATCGTGCGCTCGCGCCGCACCCGGCTCGAGCAGCTGCGGGACGAGGGCGTCGTCGCCGCCCGTCGCGCCCTCGACCAGATCGACCACGTCGACGTCTACGTCGCCACCTGCCAGGTCGGGATCACGCTCGCCTCGCTGGGTATCGGCTTCCTCGGTGAGCCCGCCCTGGCCGAGCTGCTGGAGCCGTTGTTCGGCAATATCTTCGGCCACGCGGCCGCGATCGCGGTCTCGATCGCCTTCGCCTTCACGATCGTCACCTTCCTGCACGTGATCCTCGGCGAGCAGGCGCCGAAGATGCTGGCGATCGCCCGGGCCGAGAAGGTGCTGATGTGGATCGCGCCGCCGCTCTCCTTCTTCCGCACCGCCCTGCACCCGCTGATCGTCGCCACCAACGCGCCGGCGAACTTCCTCGTCCACAAGGTCTTCCGGGTCGATCCCGACGAGACCGGGGAGGAGACGTCACCGGAGGAGCTGCGGCTGCTGATCTCCCGCGGCGCCCAGCGCGGTCGACTCGATCCCGGTGAGGCGGGGATGCTCGGCGGCGTCTTCCACCTGCACGAGCAGGAGGCGCGCGAGGTGATGACGCCGATCCCGGCCGTGACCACGGTCGATGCCTCGGAGACGGTGGAGGCGGCGCTGCGGCGCTGCGTCACCTCCGGCCACACCCGCCTGGTCGTGATCGAGGACGACAACCCCGACCGGGTGAAGGGGATCGTCCACAACAACAGCCTCGCCCGGCTCTACATGAGCGAGGGGCCCGAGGCCTCGATCGAGCCCCTCATCCGCGACGCCCTGATCGTGCCGGAGACGCGGCCGCTCGACGACCTCCTGCACGACCTGCAGGTGCAGCGGACCTCGCTCTCGGTCGTCGTCGACGAGTACGGCCGCACGGTAGGGATCGTCACCGTCGAGGACATCCTCGAGGAGGTGGTGGGGGAGATCGAGGACGAGACCGACCCCCGCGCGGCGGCGCTGCGCGAGCTCACCAACGGCGACTGGTTCGTGCGCGGCCACGTCTCGCTCGGCGACCTCGCCGATGCCGGGATCGAGCTGCCGGTCGACACCGACGCCTACAACTCGGTCGGCGGCTTCGTCTTCGGCGAGCTCGGGCGGCTGCCCAAGCGCGGCGACGCGGTCAGCGTCGACGGGTACACGATCCGGGTCGAGGCGGTGCGCGAGAACCGGATCGAGGCGGTGCGGATCAGCCGTTCCGTCCGTCCCCCTGCCTAATTTCTCCAGGCAACCCGCGCCCCCGACACGCTGGAGGTACAGCATGTGGGTTGTCCGCCTGACCGACAAGCAGCTCGAGGTCCTCCGGGCGCTGCTGCGCTCCGAGGAGCATCTCGGCCCGGCCCTGCGGGGCTCGATCGAGGCCCTCGACCTCGCTCGCTGGGACGACCTTCCCGAGGCCGCCCTGCCCTGGGAGGAGATCGAGATCGCCGCCCGCCGCCAGGGCATCTCCGAGGCCGACGTGCTCTGGGACCTGAGCGGCAAACGCAAGGCCGCCAGCGCCGAATAGCGCAAATTGCCCCATCTCCGTCCCCGTGGGGGAGAGTTTGGGGCGCCCGGATCCTTGGAGGGGCCATGACGCACGTGGCAGCCGCTCCGGCAATCGCCTTTACTCCCGATACGATAAGTAAAGGCATGCCCAGGCTATCTCGCAAGAACCAGGTGACGATCCCCGTTGACGTCCTCCGGGCGGCCGGCCTGGCCCCTGGGGATTCCCTGGTGATTGCGGCCCGAGGTCGCGGTCGGGTCGAGGTTCGCCGCCGCGACAACGTGCTCAGCGAATTCGCCGGCAAGCTCAGCTATCCGCCGGGCTACCTCGACGAGCTGCGCGACGAGTGGGATCGCTAGCTCTAGACGCCAGCGTCGCGATCGCGCTGTTCACGGAGGCCGACACACACCACGATCGCGCCTTGGTCGAGCTCGACGCGGCGCTCGACCGCGACGAAGTCCTGTCGATGGCGGCGAGCGCCTACTCCGAGATCATGGTTCACGCGGCGCGCAGTGGCCAGGGTGAGCTGATCGACCGCTTCGTCGACCGCCTGCGGATGGAGGTCGTCCCGGTCGACCGCGAGATCGGACGACGGGCAGCCGAGCTCGGGGCGAAGTGGCGAAGCCTGAGGCTGCCGGACGCTCTGGTCCTCGCCACCGCTCAGACCCGGCGGGCGTCTTTGCTCAGCTTCGACACCGAGCTCGCGCGGCTGGCGCGCGAGCTCGACCTGGCTTCGTCTCAGTCGTAGGTGTAGAAGCCGGCGCCGCTCTTGCGGCCCAGCTTACCCTCGCCGACCAGCTCGACCAGCATTCCGGGCGGCTGGCTGGCCGCCTCGCCGTTCTCGGCGTAGAGCGCGTCGCCGATCGCCTGCGAGACGTCGAGCCCGACGAAGTCGAGCAGGGCCAGTGGGCCCATCGGGTGGCCGGCGCCGAGCTTCATGCAGGTGTCGACCTCGCCGGCCTCCATGCCGGTGCGCTCGATCAGCCGCACGGCTTCAAACAGGTAGGGGAAGAGCAGGCGGTTGACGACGAAGCCGGCCTGGTCGGGGACCTCGACCGCGGTCTTGCCCATCGCCGCGCACCAGGCCAGGGCCTTGTCGCGGGCCCCGGCGGCGCCGTCGGGGAAGCAGACCTCGACCAGCTTCATCCGCGGCACCGGGTTGAAGACGTGCAGGGCGAAGAGCTTGTCGGTGCCGGCTGCCTCGGCGATCGCTGCGATGCTGAGCGAGGAGGTCGTGGTCGCGAGGTCGGCGTTGGGGCAGGCCTCGAGGATCCGGCCCAGCAGCTCGCCCTTCGGCGCCACCTCCTCGACGATCGCCTCGACGATTACGTCGCATTCCGAGAGATCCTTGGGATCGGTGGTGACCCGCAGCCGCGAGGGCTCGGCGCCCTCGATCTTGGCGCAGGCGGCGACCACTTTCTCCTCCGCACGCCAGGCCGAGGCCTCGCTGCGGGCAAGCAGGATGGTGTCTCCCGTCATCGTCGAGACAGCGGCCAGGCCGGTGGCGATTGCCCCGCTGCCCGCGATCCCCGGACTTTCGTACCCCTGATTAGCGCTCATAGGGCGGGGTTCCTATCAGGCGGCGCGCGACCTATGCCGCCCGCCTGCCCCCTGGTTGATCGGAGAGCGATCGACTATCCTCAGTTGCGTCATGAAACTAACGAGGAGAAGGAACGGAGAGACCGATGGCTGAGAACGGGAACGGGAAGTTCGGCGGGCGCGAGGTGGTCATCGTCGAGGCGGCGCGGACGCCGATCGGCCGCGGCCATCCCGAGAAGGGCTATTACAAGGACCTGCATCCCTCGAACCTGCTGGCCAAGGTCTACGGCGAGCTGTTCGAGCGCTCCGGGGTCGATCCGGCTGAGACCGGCGACGTGATCGCCGGCTGCGCCCAGCAGTTCGGCGAGCAGGGCGTCAACATCGGCCGCAACGCCTGGCTTGAGGCCGGCCTGCCGATCGAGACCCCGGCGACCACGATCGATCGCCAGTGCGGCTCCGCCCAGCAGGCGGTCAACTTCGCCGCCGCCCAGATCGCCAGCGGCGTCCACGACGTCGTCGTCGGCGGCGGGGTCGAGCACATGGGCCACATCTCTTTCGCCGACGGTTACGAGGTGATGAAAGAGCACGGCTCGCCCTTCTCGCCCGCGCTGCTGGAGCGCTACAACCTGATCCCGCAGGGCCTCTCGGCCGAGATGATCGCCGACAAGTGGGAGATCACCCGGGCCGAGCTCGACGAGTTCGGACTGCGCTCGCAGCAGCTCGCCGCGCAGGCGACCGAGGAGGGCCGTTTCGAGCGCGAGACGATCCCCTTCACCGTCAACGGTGACACCTACGTCACCGACCAGGGCCTGCGCGAGACCACGCTGGAGGGGCTCTCGAGCCTGAAGCCGGCCTTCAAGGAGGACGGCAAGATCACCGCCGGCAACTCCTCCCAGGTCTCCGACGGCGCCGCCGGCGTGCTGCTGATGGCGCGGGAGAGGGCCGACGCCCTGGGGCTGGTGCCGCGCGCTCGGATCTACGACCAGACCACGGTCGGGGTCGACCCGGTGATCATGCTGACCGGCCCGATCCCGGCGACCCAGAAGCTGCTCGAGCGCAACGGGATGACGATGGACGACATCGACCTGGTCGAGATCAACGAGGCCTTCGCCTCGGTCGTGGTCGCCTGGCAGCGCGAGCTCAACCCGGACATGGACCGGGTCAATGTCAACGGCGGCGCGATTGCGCTCGGCCACCCGCTCGGCTCGACCGGCGCCCGCCTGATCACCAGCCTGCTGCACGAGATGGAGCGCAGCGACAAGTCGATGGGCCTGGTGACGATGTGCTGCGGCGGCGGCCTCGGCACCGGCACCTTGATCGAGCGGCTCTAGCCCTCCGGCACGGCGGTCCCGAAAGGAGTTCTTTTTTTCGCGCGGACTTGGGCTTCAGTCGCGATCAAAATAAATCGATAAGTAGTACTTTCAATTTGTTAACAGTAATTTTTAACTATTGAAAGGGCGAGGAGATGCGATTCATGGCGGTTTTCCTCGGCGTTTTTGGTGCCGCGGCGCTCGTCATGGGTTGCGGCGGCGGGGGCGACGATGCTCTGACCAAAGCCGAATTCACGAAGCAGGCGAACGGCATCTGCAAAGAGCTGCTCAGCGACGCAGAAGCGGAGATGAGCGCCTGGTCCAAGTCCAAAGAGAAGAACGCCGAAGGGGAACAGGTCAATGCCCAGGGCGAAACCGTGAGCGAGATCATGGGCGGCTACTACACGACCAAGGCTGAGCGCTTGGGTGAGCTGAATCCGCCAGAGGCCGAACAGGATCAGTTCGACGAAATGCTGGCGGCGCTCGACAGGGCGATCGAAGAAGGGGAAGAAACTCCCGAACGCTTCGTTTCCGGCAGCAAATCGCTGGAAGAAGTGGGAGCCGCATCGACCGAATTGGGTCTGGAATGTAATTCGTAGTCGACCGCCGGGCGCGCCTGGCGGTGAGGTGGAGCCGTTTGGTCAGGGGAAGCCATCTTTGGCGGCCGGTAGCTTGCCGGCCTCGTCCACCCACCCCAAGAGGAGACTTAGTTGAGCAAGCGACTGATGCTGCTGTTTGCCGCTGTGCTGGCTCTCGCCGCGGTCGGAGCCGGCTGCGGCAGCAGCGATGACAGCACCGAGACGGTCGAGGAGACGGTGACCCTGACCAAGGCCGAGTTCATCAAGCAGGGTGACCAGATCTGCAAACAGGCTGAAGAGGACTCCGAAAGCGAAGCCGAAGAATTCGCCGAGGAAAATGACTTCACCCTCGAAAAAGCCAGCGAGGAGCAGATCGAAGAAGCGATCGACGAGGTGCTGGTCCCGGCCCTGGATCGACAGGCCGAAGAAATCCAGGCGCTGGGCGCTCCGGAGGGCGATGAGGAGCAGGTCGAAGCGATCATCGTCGCGCTCGAAGACGCGTCCGCCACGGTCGCTGACGACCCGAGCCAGGCCTTCGAAGGCGAGCCGCTGAAAGAGGCGACCGAACTGGCCGAGGACTACGGCTTCAAGGTCTGCGGCGAATAGCCACGAGCCCGGTTTGAGCAAAGGGCGCCTGGCTGACTGGCCAGGCGCCCTATATGCTCGCTGCCGATGGACCTGACCCTGTCGCCATCGGAGGAGCAGTTCCGCGATGAGGTTCGCGCCTGGATCGAAGCGAACAATCCAGGCCCCGAACCCGAAGGCAGTCTCGACGAGGTGATGGCCTTCCGCCGCGAGTGGCAGCTGAAGCTGCACGCGGCAGGGTGGGCCGGGATCTCCTGGCCCGAGCAGTACGGCGGCCGCGGCGCGACGATGATCGAGCAGGCGATCTTCGTCGGCGAGGCGGCCCGCCAGGAGGCGCCGAGTCCGGCCAACGTGCTCGGGCTGGCGAGGGGCGGCCCGGTGGTGATCGCCCACGGCACCGATGCCCAGAAGCAGCGCTACCTGGAGCCGATCCTGACCGGCGAGGAGATCTGGTGCCAGGGCTTCTCGGAGCCGGAGTCGGGCTCTGACCTCGCCTCGCTGAAGACCCGCGCGGTCAAGGACGGCGACGAATGGGTGGTCAGCGGCCAGAAGGTCTGGACCACCTTCGCCCAGTACGCGAAGTGGTGCATGCTGGTTGCCCGCACCGACCCGGACGCGCCCAAGCACCAGGGCCTCACCTACTTCCTGATGGACATGGAGCAGGAGGGCGTAGAAACGAAACCGCTGGTCCAGATCACCGGGGAGGGCGAGTTCAACGAGGTCTTCATGGACGAAGCGCGGATCCCCGAGGAGAACATCGTCGGGGAGGTCGGCAACGGCTGGGGCGTGGCGATCACGACGCTGATGAACGAGCGCGCCGGGCTCGCCTTCGGCGCGATCGCCCAGATCCAAAACAGCCTCGCCCGGCTCGCCAAGCTGGCGCACGAGGTGCGCCTCAACGGTGGCTCGGCGGCCGACGACACCTACTACCGCCAGCGCATCGCGCAGCTCCACATCGAGGCCGAGACGATGCGCCTCAACGCTTACCGCGGGCTGACCAAGACGATGCAGTCCGGTATCCCCGGCCCCGAGGGCTCGCTCGGCAAGTGGCAGTGGGCCGATATCAACCAGGACCTGACCGAGCTGGCGCTGGAGATCGAGGGCGCCTACGCGCCGCTCTCCCGCGGCGCCGAGCACGCGCTCGACAACGGCGCCTGGCAGTACGGCTTCCTGCGCTCCCGCGCCAACTCGATCGAGGGCGGGACCACCGACATCCTCAAGAACATCATCGCCGAGCGGGTGCTCGGTCTGCCGAGGCTGCGCTAAGGAGCAACGGGCCATGTACTTCGACCTCACCGACGAGCAGCAGGCGATCAAGTCGACCGCCCACGACTTCCTCGCGGCGCGCTTCAAATCGGAGCGGATCCGCGAGATCGCCGCCAGCGAGGACGGCGTCGACCCGGAGGGCTGGCGCGAGATGGCCGAGCTCGGCTGGGCCGGACTGGCGCTGCCGGAGGAGTGGGGCGGACAGGGCCTTGGGATCGTCGATCTCGCCGTTCTCTTCGAGGAGATGGGCTACGCGCTCGCGCCCTCGCCGCTGCTCTCCAACACCGTCGCCGGCCTGGCGCTGAGCCTCTGCGGCTCCGACGACCAGCGCGAGCGTTTCCTGCGGCCGCTGGCCGCGGGCGAGCTGCTCGGGACCCCGGCGCTCTGGGACGCCGGCTCGCCGGGCACGATCGGCGAGTTCACGCTCGAGGCCAGGGCCGATGGCGACGGCCTCGTGCTCGACGGTGAGAAGGTGCTCGTTCCCGACGCCGCCGGCGCCAATTTCTTTCTCGTCGCCACCAGCGACGGCCGCCGCCACCTGGTCGAGCGCGGTGCCGCAGGGGTCACGGTCGCGCCCGAAGACGGCATCGACCCAACCCGACGCTTCTCCTCGGTTCGCTTCGAGGGCGTCCGCGTCGCCGCCGCCGACACCCTGCCCGCCGAGGCGACCGACTACTACCCCGTCTTCCACCGGGTCTGCGTCGCGCTCGCGGCGGAGTCGACCGGGATCGCCCAGCGCACCCTGGAGATGGCGGTCGAGTACGCCAAAGACCGCCAGCAGTTCGGCCGCCCGATCGGTGCCTACCAGGCGGTCTCGCACCGCTGCGCGCAGATGCTGCTGGAGACCGAGAACGCCCGCTCCGCCGTCTACGGCGCCGCCTGGGCCGCCGACGCCGAGCCGGAGTCGCTGCCGCTGGCCGCCTCGATGGCCAAGGCCTACGCCTCCGATGCCGGTTGGCGGGTGCCCGACGCCTCGATCCAGGTCCACGGCGGGATCGGCTTCACCTGGGAGCACGACCTCCACTTCTTCCTCAAGCGCGGCCGCGCCAACGCGGCGATCTTCGGCGACTCGAAGTGGCACCGCGAACGGGTTGCCGACGCGGTGCTGGCCGCGTGAGCGCGCTCGACCGCATCTCCGTTGCCGCGATCGGCACCTCGGTCGCCGACCTCGAGGCCGAGACCCTGCGGGCCGAGGCGGCCGGAGTCGAGTGCGTCTGGGCGCCGGAGCTGTTTCGCAGCGCTGTCACCCAGGCCAGCTACCTGGCGGCGAAGACGACCAAGATCGACGTCGCCACCGGGATCGTCTGGGCCTTCACCCGCAGCCCCTTCATCAACGCGATCAGCGCCCTCGACATCGACGAGATGTCCGGCGGTCGCTTCCGCCTCGGTATGGGCGCCGGGGTCAAACGGCTGAACGAGACCTGGCACAACGCCGCCTACGGCAAACCGGCGCCGCACCTGCGCGAGGCGATCGAGGCGACCCGGCTGATCATGCGCCAGGCCAGCGCCGGCGAGCCGATCCGCTACGAGGGCGAGTACTACGACATCGACATCAAGGGCTGGATCCGGCCGCACCCGGCGCCGCGCGAGGCGGTGCCGATTTACACCGCGGCCGTGCAGGCAGGGATGGCGCGGATGGCCGGCGACGTCGCCGACGGGCTGATCGGGCACCCGATCCAGAGCCTGCGCTGGATCGACGAGGTCGTCGTCGACGCCTTCGAAACCGGGCTGAAGCGCTCCGGTCGCGAGCGCAAGGACTTCGACTACCTGCCGACCGTCTGCTGCGCGATCGACGACGACGAGGGGCGGGCGATCGAGATGGCCCGCCGCACGATCTCCTTCTACGCAACCGTGAAGACCTACATGCCGCTCTGGGAGCTGCACGGCTTCGCCGACAACGCGGTCGCGGCGGGGGACGCCTTCCGCCGCGGCGACCTGGCGGCGGTGCCGGCGGCGATCAGCGACGAGATGGTCGAGGCCTACTGCGCTGCCGGCCCGCTCGACAAGGTCCGGGCCCGGGTTGAGGCGACGGCGGAGCGTGCCGACGGCCTCTTCCTCACGCCACCGACTTACTTCATCTCGCCCGAGGAGCTGAGCGAGTTCCAGAACCGCATCATCGACGCCTTCGGCCCCGGCGCCTGACCGCGACGCCCGAATCTCGACTGGAGGAAGTGCTGGAGCGAGTGCGCGCGATCCCCGAGGGGTTCGTCAGCACCTACGGCGATGTCTCACCCGGCGCGCCCCGCTTTGCCGGTGCCGTCCTCTTCGAGGTCGACGAGCCCGATCTACCTTGGTGGCGAGTCGTCCGCGCCGACGGCTCGCTCGCCAAGGGCGCTCGCCAGCGCCGCCACCTGATGGCCGAGGGCGTGCCCTTCCGCGGTGAGCGTGTGGACATGGGCGCCGCCCGCTTCGAGTAACACACACATCGTTACTTAAAAGTACTTGACTACCGTGAAAGTATTCGCACGGTGATGCGCGATGAGTAACGGTGAGCTCCCGCTCGAGGACTGGATCTTCGGCCTGCCCGGGGAACAGCGGTTCACCCAGGACTCACCGGTGCTGCCGGAGGTCTGGCGCTCCTACGCCGAGCATCCCGGCAAACGTCAGGACCTGTTGCTGACGCCCCACAAGGACAGCAGCGCCGCCAAGCTGCGGACCGCGATCTCAAACCTTGCGGAAGGGCGGGCGGCGAACGAGAAAACCAAGCTCGGCTACAACGAGGGCTACGTCGTCGTCTCGCTCGACCTCCACGAGATGGTGCGCGAACTGATCCCGTTGTCACCCTGGTGGCAGCGTGCCCGTCCGTCGGGATCGCTGGAGAGCTGGGTTAAAGGCGTGAAGAGCCTCGAGGGCCTGACGCCGCGCTCCGGCAACCCGGCGCCGCGGGAATTCCGACCCGACTGGCTGGCCTGGTTCCTTGCTCTGGTTGGACGGGTCGAGCTGGCGAACAAGAAACCCCCGGCCAAAGCGGATCGCTTCGAACAGTGGCGTCGATACGCCCTGGCCGGGGCGAAAGTGATGAAAGGGTCGCGACAACCGGAACCCGGTGAGACGCCGTTGTGGACGGTCTCGATCAACCGGGTCGGGCGCACGACGCTTTCTCGCTCGCGCCTGGCGGTCAAGGCGGATGCGGCAGAACGGGTCTTCGCGGTCGACTGCCGCGAACTGCGCTGGGCGATCATCGACACCGGGGTCGATGCCAGCCACCCCGCTTTCGGGCGCCGCGGCGCCGATGGGGTGCTGGAGGCCGGCGGGGCGGAGTCAGCGGCCACCCGCTCGCGGGTTGTCGCCACTTATGACTTCTTTCGCCTGCGCCAGATCATCTCCGGCCGCGACGGCGACCTCAGCCCGGCCGAGCGCGAAGAGGTCGAGTACCGAGTCGGCAGGGGCCGGGCAGTTGACTGGGATCAGTTGGAGCCGTTGCTGCGGGTGTCCCACGAGACCGACTACCCGCCGCCCAAGCACGCCCACGGCACTCACGTCGCCGGCATTCTCGGTGCGGACTGGAGAACCGGCGACAGCAAAGACATGCCCGCGGAGCAGGACCTGGTTGGAGTCTGTCCCAACATCGAGCTCTACGACCTGCGTGTATTCGGTCCCGATGGCACCGCTGAAGAGTTCGCGGTTCTCGCGGCCCTGCAGTTCATCCGTCACCTCAACTCGCACAGTGACCTGCAGGTGATCCACGGCGCCAATCTCAGCCTCGCTTTCGAGCATGACTTCGCCAACTACGCCGTCGGCCGCACCCCGATCTGCGACGAGTGCGAGCGCCTCGCGGCGAGCGGGGTTGTGGTCACGGTCGCCGCCGGCAACGAGGGCCAGGCCAAATACACCGGTTTAGGCGGCAAGCAGAAGGACGGCTTCCGCACCGTCGCGATCACCGACCCCGGCAACGCCGAGAACGTGATCACGGTCGGCTCCACCCACCGTCAGAACCCCCACACTTACGGGGTCTCCTACTTCTCCAGCCGCGGTCCCACCGGGGATGGGCGGGTCAAGCCCGACCTGGTCGCGCCCGGCGAGAAGATCACCAGCACGGTGCCGGGGGAAGGGTTTGAGATGAAGGACGGGACCAGCCAGGCAGCCCCGCACGTCGCCGGGGTGGCGGCGATGCTGATGGCCCGCAACCCGGAGCTGGTCGCTCAACCGCAGCGGGTCAAGCAGATCCTCTGCTCGACCGCGACCGACCTTGGCCGCGAGCGCTACTTCCAGGGCGCCGGCATGATCGACGCCCTGCGGGCGTTACAGGAGGTGTGACGATGCTGTTCTCACTCGAGGCGCTGCGCGCCAAGCAGGGCGACAGCCTGCTGCTCCACTACGGCGATCCCGGCGACCCCCGGTTAATCGTGATCGACGGCGGTCCGTCCGGCGTCTACAAAGATGCGCTCAAACCGCGCCTCGAACAGCTGTGCGAAGCGGCTGGGGGCAAGCTGTCGATCGAGCTGCTGATGGTTAGCCATATCGACAGCGATCACATCAAAGGCGTGCTCGAATTTAGTCAGAAGCTGCTTGACGAACCGCAGCGCCAGGGTGACTACAAGGTCAAGACCCTGTGGCACAACAAGTTCGAGGACGTGGTCGGTGGCGAGGGTGCGGTGGCCGAAGCGGAGGTGATCCCGCCTGGGGCGCGCGGAGCAGTGGCCAGCGTCCCGGAAGGGCAGCGTCTGCGTGACAACGCCCGTGGCCTCAAATGGACCGAGAACAAAGGGTTCAAAGAGTTCGTGATGGCGCCCGACGACGCCGGCGTTCCGGTCGATCTGGGACCGCTGAAGTTGACCGTGGTCGGGCCGCGCCAGGCCGAGCTCGACGAGCTGCGCGAGAAATGGGAGAAGGAGGCGAAACCGTCGCAGCGCGGAGCCACCCCCGCCGCGATTGAGCCCGACGACTCGATCCCCAACCTCTCCTCGATCGTCTGCGTCGCCGAGCTCGACGGTAAGCGGATGCTGCTGACCGGCGACGCGCTCGGGACGAAGGTGATCGAGGGACTGGAAACGGCCGGCTTCCTCAAGTCCGGCAACGGCAAGATGAAGCTCGACCTGCTCAAGGTCCCCCATCACGGCAGTTGCCGCAACGTCACCGCCGAGTTCTTCGAGCGGCTGCCGGCCAGGCACCTGGTGATCTCGGCGGACGGCAAGCACGGCAACCCCGATATCGAGACCCTGGAGATGATCTCGGAGGGTCGTCCCGACGACGCCTTCACCCTGCACCTGACCGAAGCCAAGTTCAAGGACGGGGTGGGACCGAAAATCGAAGACTTCTTCGCCAAGGAGAAGAAAGCCGGGCGGAAATACGACGTCGTATTCCGCCCGGACGATCAGCTCTCGCTGCAGGTCGACCTGCTCGACCCGCAGCCGTAGTTCAGGGACAGACGACGATCAACTGGAAGTCGCTGTCCTCGTTGCCGCCCCCTTTGTCGCGGGTGTGGACTTCGATCGCGTTCGGGTTGGCGGGCGAGATGTTGGTCTGGGCGTAGCCCGCGTTGGGCACCGTGGTGCCGGCGTTGTTGCGGCTGGAGACGTTGGCACAGCCGCTGACGTTGACCGGGAAGATCACGTTGACGGCGCCGCCGCCCTCGGCCGCGGTGATGCCCTGGTCGCTGGCCCGGGCCAGCGCCGCGTTGCCGGCCCCACCCGGGTTGTTGACCACGGCCCAGTAGGTGTGGCTGGCCCGGATCGCGGTTCTCGCGCTGGGCACGGTCCCGAGCTTGTTGAGGTTGATCTGGTACCCGGTCAGCGTCTTCTGCTTCAGCTTGCCGCCGCCGATCGTCTGTTTCTTGATCGCCCCGCCGTTGATCGTCTGTGCCGCGTAGGCGGTCCCGGCCAGGGCGGTCACCAGCGCAATCACCGCCACCACCATTGCCGGCGACGGCCGCGTTCTCCTCAGTCGTCTCATCTCGACTCCCTCCAGGTTGGACTTGGGTCTGCCTACCCCGGTAACCCGGATGTGGAAACGAGGTCGCGGTGGGCGGGGCCCCCGAGGAGACGGGGCCCGCGCCGGTCCGCGCACTGCTACTCGGTGATCTCGATGTAGACACGTTTGCGCGGGTTGAGTGGCGTGCCCGCGGTGGCGGTCCCGTCCGAATTGCGCGGGCTGACCACGAACGCGTTGACGTTCTTGGCGCCGGGCGGGGCGCACTCGACTGCTGCCGTCTGGCAGCGGGCGACACTTACCTCACCGGCGAAGTTCGCATCGGCGCCGGCTTCGCCGTTGGTGTCGATCTTGTTCTGGATCGCGATCGACCCGGAGAGCCCGTGGCCGACCAGCGAGGAACCTGCGTCGATGTAGGCGTTCTGGTTGGTGACGTAGGCATCGATAATCGTGAAGCCGCCCGACTGCTCTTCGATCTGG
>DASUNU010000117.1:0-8568 GCA_036276995.1 Solirubrobacterales bacterium | reverse complement strand
CGAGGCCGTCGATGTCGTGCTGCTGGGCTTCGACGGCGACCTCTAGGCCGGCGGCGCGAGCGGTCTCGGAGGTGACGGGGCCGATCGAGACGATGCGGGCGCTGGGGGGGAAGCGGTCGCCGAGGGCCTCGGTCAGGTTGGTCACGGTCGAGGAGGAGGTGAAGGTGACGTAGTCGGCGGACTGAGCCGCCTCGATTGCCTCCTCGCTTGGCTGCTCGCGCACGGTCTCGTAGAGGGCGACGACGTCGACCTCGGCGCCGTGCTCGCGCAGGGCGTCGGGGAGGACGTCGCGGGCCTCGGCGGCGCGGGCGACGAGGACGCGTCTGCCGGCGACCTTGACCGCGGCGAGCGCCTCGACCAGGGCCTCGGCGACGAAGCGCTCGGGGACGACGTCGGCGGCGATCCCGTGCTCGGCGAGCGCGCGGGCGGTGCCCGGGCCGATCGCGGCGACCGTGGCTGCGGCGAGCGCGCGGGCGTCCCGTCCCGCCTCCGCCAGCGCCTCGAAGAACAGGTGCGCTCCGTTCGGACTGGTGAGGCAGATCAGCTCGTACTCGCGGATCGACTCGATCGCCCGTCGCGCCTCCTCGCTCTCGAGCCGCGGCTCGATCCGGATAGCGGGCAGCTCGACCACCTCGGCGCCGAGCTCGCGCAGGGTCCTGGCGAGGCCGCTGGCCTGGGCGCGGGCGCGGGTGACGACGACGCGGCGGCCGTGCAGGGGGCGCCCCTCGAACCAGGCGAGGTCCTCGCGGCGGGCGGCGACGGCGCCGACGACGATCAGGGCCGGGGCCTTGACCTGCTCGCGCTCGACCGCCTCGGCCAGGGTGCCGAGGGTGGCGACGACGGTGCGCTGGCCGGGCCAGGTGCCGCGTTCGATCGCCGCCGCCGGCTCGTCCGGGTCGCGGCCGCCATCGATCAGGGCCGCCGCGTTCTCGGCCAGCCGTTTGACGCCCATGTAGAAGACGAGCGTGCCGGGGAAGCGGGCGAGCGCCTCCCAGTCGAGCGCGGTCTCGGGCTTCTCCGGATCCTCGTGACCGGTGACGAAGGCGACCGCGGAGGCGTCGTCGCGGTGGGTGACCGGGATCCCGGCGTAGGCGCTGGCGGCGACCCCGGCGGTCACCCCGGGCACGACCTCGAACTCGACTCCGGCGGCGCGCAGCGCTTCGCCCTCCTCGCCGCCGCGGCCGAAGACGAAGGGGTCGCCGCCCTTGAGCCGGACGACGCTCCTGCCCTCCCGCGCCGCCGCGACCAGCCGCTCGCCGATCTCCTCCTGCGGCACCGAGGGCACCCCCGGCTGCTTGCCGACGTAGACCAGCTCGGCGTCCTCGCGGGCGCCGTCAAGCGCTCCCGGCGGGATCAGGCGGTCGTAGAAGACGACATCGGCGCTGGCGATCAGCCCGAGCGAGCGGGCCGTCATCAGGCCGGGGTCGCCCGGCCCGGCACCGACGAGGTAGACGACCCCGGGCCGCGCGCTCATGCCATCTCTCCCGCTCGGTCGAGCAGGTCGCGGGCGCCGGCGCCGAGCAGCCGCTCGGCCAGCTGGACGCCGACCGCGGTTGGCTCGGCGGCATCCCCTTCGACCCGGTCGCGCAGCCACTCGCTGCCGTCGGGCAGACCGACGAAGGCGGTGACCTCGAGCTGGGTGCCGTCGACCCGGGCGAAGACCCCGACCGGGCTCGTGCAGTCGGCGCCGAGCAGCCGCACCGAGGCGCGCTCGGCGGTCAGCTCGCGGGCTGCGTCGAGGTCGAAGACGGCCGCGGTCGCCTCGCTCGCCGCGTCGTCGCCGGCGCGGATCTGCAGCACCAGCGTGCCCTGGCCGGGGGCGGGGACCATCGTCTCGAAGGGGAACGCGAAGCCGATCTCGCTCGCGCGGCCGAGCCGCCGCAGACCGGCCGCGGCGAGCACGATCGCGTCGAGCTCACCCTCGGCCAGCTTGCGCAGGCGGGTGTCGACGTTGCCGTGGAGCTCCTGCACCCGCAGGTCGGGCCGGGCGGCGAGCAGCTGGGCGCGACGGCGCAGGCTGGCGGTCCCGACCCGGGCGCCCTCGGGCACGTCCTCGAGCGAGGCGCCGGCGCCGATCCAGACATCGGCCGGGTCCTCGCGCGGCGGCACCCCGCCGATTTCCAGCTCCGCCGCCATCTCCCCCGGCAGGTCCTTGGCCGAGTGCACCCCAACCTCCGCCTCCCCCGCCAACAACGCCCGCTCGACCCCCCGCACGAACCGCGCCTTGTCCCCCGGCTCCCCATCGGAGGAGGCCTCGACCAGCTCGGCGCCGCCAAGCAGCTCGGCGACTTCGCCCGCCTGGGTCAGCGCCAGCTTGCTCCCACGGGTGGCGATCCGCAGCGCCAAGTGCCCTTAGGGGGACTTGCCCTTGCGGCGCAGCTCCGTGACGTCGGCTCCGCCGGCCTCGCTCTCCAGCCCCGTCTCCACATCGAGCCCGAACAGCTCGCGCAGGGCGGTGATGAAGTAGTAGGCCTCGCCCGAGCAGGACGAGCGGCGGATCCGCAGGGTCGGGTCGTGCAGTAGGCGGGAGACGATCGCCCCGGCCATCTTCTCCATCCGCTCGCGATCGGCCGCAGAGAGGCTCTCCCAGCGGCCCTCGTTCTCGGCCAGCACCCGCCGCACGACCTCGTCGGCGTGCTCGCGCAGGGCGCTGATCGTCGGCACCACCTCCTGCAGGCCGAGCCAGCGCTCGAAGCGGTCGAGCTCGGCCTCGAGGATGAGCTCGGCCCGCCGCGCCTCGGCCTCGCGGCCGCTGGCGTTGCGTTCGACGATCTGCTGCACGTCGTCGATGTCGTGGACGGAGACGCCGGTAATCTCGCGGCAGCTCGGGTCGATGTCGCGCGGCACGGCGATGTCAATCGCCAGCAGCGGCCGCTCAGGGCGCTCGGCCATCACCTGGGCCAGCTCGTCGCGCTCGATCACGTGGTGGGGCGAGTTGGTTGCGGTGACGACGATGTCGGCCTCGGCCAGCTGCTCGGGCAGCTCCTCGAAGCGGACGGCGCTGCCCCCGAAGCGCTGGGCCAGCCCGATCGCGCGGTCGTAGTGGCGGTTGGCGACGAAGACGGTGCGGACGCCGCGGGCGACCAGGGCGCGGGCGACCAGCTCGGAGGTCTCGCCGGCGCCGACCACCAGCACCCGCCGCTCGGAGAGGTCGCCGAGCGCCCGCCGCGCCAGCTCGACCGCGACCGAGGGGATCGAGACCCCGGCTTCGCTGATCCCGGTCTCCTCGCGCGCCCGGCCGCCGGCGCTGAGGGCGCCGCGAAAGAGGCGGTTGAGGATCGGCCCGGTGGCGCCCTCGACCATCGACAGCTCGTAGGCGCGTTTGACCTGGCCCTGGACCTCGGCCTCGCCGAGGATCATCGAGTCGAGCCCGGCGGTGACCCGCAGCAGGTGCCGCGCCGCCTCCTCGCCGCGCAGCGAGTAGAGATGGGCGAGCAGCTCGGTCGGGCGGATCTCGGCCTGGCGGGTGAGGATCCCCAGCGCCTCCGACTCGGCCTCTACCGGGTCGGAGACGACCAGGTAGAGCTCGGTCCGGTTGCAGGTCGAGATCGCGGCCGCCTCGTGGATGCCGGCGGCGGTGAGCTCGTTGAGGGCGCTGACGGCGCGCCCCTCGGTCAGCGCAAGTCGCTCGCGCAGGTCCAGCGGCGCGGTCTTGTGGGAGACGCCGAGGGCCAGCAGCTCCGACATGTCAGGCGCTGACCTCCTCCCGGTCCTCATCCTGCTTGCGCTGCTCGGCGAAGCCGGCCAGCTCGCGCAGGTCGCGCTCGATCCGCTGCACTTTCGCCGCCATGATCCCGACGTAGATCACCAGCAGGAGGACGAAGACGATGTAGGCGCCGGCGACGTACTTGCCCGCCTCGTCGAGCGGCAGGGCGGGGGCGCCGAGCGGCAGCAGGGCTGCGAACAGGTCGACCATCTAGCTCACCTCCGGGGCGATTCGGGAGCTGGAGCCCGGGGCGGGCGCGTCGAGCGCGCGGCGCAGGCGCTTGACCTGGCCGGAGGCGCTCTTCGCGGTCAGCTCGAACTTGACCAGGGTCGTCCACAGCAGCGCGAAGGCAGCCAGGCTGCAGAGGAAGACGAACATCATCTCGCCCGGCAGGCCGCCGTTGGCGGTGGCGAAGGTGCGCGGGTGGACCAGGCTCTCGGCCATCCGCACCGCCATGAAGTTGAGCGGTACGAAGGCGCCGGCGGTGATCGCGAAGACGGAGGCGTAGCGGGCCTGGCGCTCGCGGTCCTCGATCGCGTAGCGGAACGGGTAGTAGGTCGCGTACATCAGGAAGACGATCAGGAAGCTGACCAGGGTCGGCTCGTCCCAGACCCACCAGTGGCCCCAGGAGGCCTTGGCCCAGATCCCGCCGGTGATCAGCACGGCAACGCCGAAGATCACCGAGATGTGGATTGAGACGTAGGAGTAGGCGTCCCACTTGCTGTTGTTGCTGCGCAGGTGGGCGATCGCGAAGATGCCGCCGATTACGAACCCGACCAGGGCGATGATCGCCAGCGGCACGTGCAGGTAGAAGATCTTCTGGACGAAGCCCTGGTCAGCGTCGAGCGGGGCGTAGAAGAAGACCAGCGAAAGCGACACGGCGAGCATCGCCACGGTGGCGATCGAGAGGGGTCTGAGTCCTTTGCCGTACATGCCTCGCGCGCTGCGGGTGGGGGGCGCCCGGTCAGTCCTCGAGCAGGAAGTCGAATACCGCGTAGCCGACCAGGGCGAAGATCAGATCGTATAGCCCGAGCACCATCAGCCAGGTGCCGAAGCGGTCGTAGGCAGGGCCGCCCGCGGCCAGGACCGGGTCGGTGGCGCCGGTGGCGGCGATCATCAGCGGCACCACCAGGGGCAGCAGGACCAGCGGCACCAGCAGGTCGCGGGCGCGCGAGTTGACCGCCATCGAGGAGATCAGGGTCCCGGTCGCGGCGAGGCCGATGTCGGCGAGCAGGAGGATCGCCAGCAGCGGCAGCAGGCCGGCGGCCGAGTCGAGGAAGAAGAAGGCGAAGACCGGCACCGTGACCAGCTCCAGCGCCAGCAGGTAGATCAGCAGCGCCGTCGCCTTCGCGGCGAAGAGGGCGCTGCGGTCGATCGGGGCGAGCCGGATCGCGTCGAAGCCGCCCTCCTCGCGCTCAGCGACGAAGAGGCGGTTGATTCCGAGCACGGCGGCGAACAGCAGCGTCGCCCAGAGCACGCCGGCGGCGAGGCTGCCGGAGAGGCTGGTGCGGTCGAGCCCGAAGCGGAAGATGACGAAGGTGGTGATGGCGAACAGCGCCATCGCGGGCAGCGACTGCAGGGTTCGCAGCTCGGTCCGCAGGTCCTTGGCGAGGATCGCTGCGAAGGCGGTGCGGGAGGGGGTCATGAGACCGCCGCCGCCTCGCCGATGCCGAGCCGCAGCACTTGGTCGGCCTCGGGCAGGTGGCGCTCGGGGTCGTGGGTGACGACGACGCGGCTGCGGCCCTTGCCGGGGCCGACCAGCTCGTGGGCCAGCTCGCGGCCCCCGGCGTCGAGGTTGGAGTCGGGCTCGTCGAGCAGCAGCAGCTCCGGCTCGTGCAGGACGCAGCGGCAGACCGCCAGCCGCTGCCGCATCCCGGCCGAGAGCTCGGCGACGCGCTCGTCGGCGCGGCGCTCCATCCCGCTCGCCGCCAGCAGCTCGGCGATCCGCGCCTCCGCCGGCTCCGGCCCGATCCCGTGCAGCCGGGCGTGGAAGCGCAGGTTCTCGCGCCCGCTGAGGTCGCGGTAGAGCAGCGGTTCGTGGCCGAGGTAGCCGATCCGTCCGCGCAGCTTCCAGGCCTGGTCCGGCAGCGAGCAGCCGAGCACCACGGCCTCGCCACCGCTTGGGCGCAGCAGCGTCGCCAGGATCCGCAGCAGCGTCGTCTTGCCCGCCCCGTTCGGCCCGAGCACGACCAGCGACTGGCCGGCGCCGAGGGTCAGCCCGACCCCGTCGAGCGCCGTCCGTTCGCCGTAGTCGCGGCGCAGCCCCGCAAGGCGGATCGCCGGCTCGGCCGCTGGCTGTTTTTCGTCCACGGGCGGGATTGTGACCGTCTAGGGTGGCGCGGCACTTCTCGACAAAGGGACGCAACGTCGTCTCCGACCAGGAGGAATGAATGAAGAAGCGGAATTGGGTCGCGCTGGTTGCGGCGGTTGGGGCGATGCTGGCGCTGGGTGTCCCGGCGGCGATGTCGGCCTCGGGCGTGAAGACGACGGTGACGATCGGCTCGGTCGGTTACCAGGGCAAGGTCAGTGCCACCAATGCGGCCTGCGTCGGTGAACGGACCGTCGTCCTCAAGCAGAAGGGCAACGGCCTCCTCAGTCGGGTCAAATCGGCCTCGAACGGCAACTGGAAGGCCGATCTCGACGAACTGAACGAAAACATCGAGATCCCGGCCATGGTCTACGCCGAAGTCAAGGCGTCGAGCCCGGCGGGGCCGGTCGCGACCTGCGCTGCCGCCGTCTCGAAGACGGTCGAAATCGCCGGCGGCTGATCCGTCAGTTGGCGCCTTTTGCATCTCATGGATGCATTAGGCGCCAACGCCGCGGTCAGCGCCGCTTCTTCAGCGTGCGCTGGCCGATCTTCAGCAGTGGCTTCATGCCGTCGCGCAGCGCTTCGGTGCGGGTGGCACCTTTGCCGTAAAGGATCCTGGCCGAGGCCTGCACCGCTTCGCCCAGCGTGCGGTCGTAGGGGTGCCACCAGAAGTCGCGGGTCAGCCCCGGCTCCCAGGCGTTCATCTTGATGTTGACGCACTCGTAGAAGCCGAATTTGGAATGCGAGCGGCCGAGGCCGGAGTCCTTGACCCCGCCCCAGGCGCACTGGCAGGCGCCGTGGCTGAAGGAGTGGTCGTTGATCCAGACCATTCCCGACTCGAGCCGGCGGGCGATCCGCTCGCCGCGCTGGCGGTCCTTGGTCCAGACCGAGGCGCCGAGCCCGAACTCGGAGTCGTTGGCGAGCTCGATCGCCTCCTGCTCGGAGTCGACGACGACGATCGGCAGTACCGGGCCGAAGATCTCCTCGCGCATGATCCGGGTCTCGTGGGTGACCCCGGTCAGCACGGTCGGGGCGATGTACTTGCCGGGCAGGCCGGGGACGTCGACCGGGCCGCCGCAGAGCTTGGTCGCGCCGGTCGCGACCGCGTCCTCGATCAGGTCGACGACGATCTCATACTGGCCGTCGGAGGTCATCGGGCCGATCTCGGTCTCCCACTCGAGCGGGTCGCCGACCCGCAGCTTCTCGGCCTCGCGGGCGACGCCGGCGATGAAGCGGTCGGCGACCTCGCGGACCACGTAGACGCGCTCGATCCCCGAGCAGGTCTGGCCGGCGTTGGCGAAGCCGCCCCAGACGGCGCCGGAGACGGCGTTGTCGAGGTCGGCGTCAGCGCAGACGATCATCGGGTCCTTGCCGCCGAGCTCCAGGACCGAGCCCTTGAGGTTGGCGGCGCAGACCTCGCCAACCTTGCGCCCCACCTCGACCGAGCCGGTGAAGAAGATCTTCCCCGCGGTCGATTTGGCCAGCGCGTCGCCGACGGCGCCGCCGCCGTGGACGACCCGGACCAGGCCCTCGGGCAGCCCGGCCCTCTCGAACACACGGGCGATCCGCTCGCCCAGCAGCGGGGTCAGCGAGGCCGGCTTGAGGACGACGCCGTTGCCGGCCATCAGCGCGATCGCGACCTCGCCGAAGGGGATCGACCAGGGGTAGTTCCAGGGCGCAATGACGCCGACCACGCCGATCGGCTCGTAGGAGAAGTGGCCTTTCTTGGAGAGGGTGAAGGCCTGGGTCATCGCCACCTTCTCGTCGGCGAGGATCTTCGGGCCGGCCTTGGCGCACCAGTGCAGCGCGTCGACGGTCGGCAGCAGCTCCATCGTGTAGGCCTCGGCTCGCGGCTTCCCCTGCTCGCGGACCAGCAGCTCGGCGACCTCGTCGATGTCGTCGAGCAGGGAGTCGGCGGCGCGGCGCATGTAGGCGGCCCGGGTTTTGGTCGGCAGCTCGGCCCAGGCGGGCTGGATCCGGGCGACGTCGTCGACCACGGCCTGCACTTCGTCCGGGGTGATCGTCGGCACCGAACCGACGAGCTCGCCGGTGGCGGGGTTGAACGACTCGAGGGTCGAGGTTGACAGGGCCGCTGGTTTCGCCTCGGTGGTAGCCATCCGTCGATTGTAGGTGGGTGAGGAGGGAGCCGGGGGAGGCCTCGCCGTCACGAACAGCGGGAGGTTCCGTCGAGGCCTCCCCCGGCTCCCTCATACTCGTCTGCGGTGGACGAGCAGCTGTTTGACACGAGCGCCGAAGGGGCGACCCAGCCAGATCGCCGGGCCGGGGACGCGATTCCGGCGGATGCGCCGTTGGCGGTGCGGATGCGGCCGCGGTCGTTGGAGGAGTTGGTGGGGCAGGAGCACGTGGTTGGGGAGGGGTCGGCGTGTCGGGCGGCGATCGAGAGTGGGAAGCCGCACAGCTCGATCCTCTACGGGCCGCCGGGGGCGGGGAAGACGACGCTGGCGCGGATCGCCGCCTCGGGGGCGGACGGGGCGTTCGAGGAGGAGTCGGCGGTGAACGCCGGCAAAGCCGAGATCCGCGCCGTGATCGAGCG
>DASUNU010000116.1:0-8176 GCA_036276995.1 Solirubrobacterales bacterium | reverse complement strand
CGAGGAAGTGATCCTCGGTCTCTGCCCGGAGAAGAGCATCGTCGGGGGGCTGGACGCCTACGCCTTCATAGCGCAGACGAAAAAGTGGTATCTCGAACAGAACTTGCCCCTGATCACCGGCGACCGGCCGATCTACTCGATCGATCCCGAATACGGAGCGCCCGCCCAGTTCGCCTTCGGAATCCCGGTCTTCGGTGGAATTCCGTACTCCTTCGTGCCGGAGCTGCGGGCCGACGAAGGCTATGCGATCAGATTTCGCACCGCGCCGATCATCACCGCGCCGCCCCTGCACGGCACCAGCGTCGACCTCTGCAGCTTCGGCGTCAACGTGCTCCCCTCGGTCCTCGACGGGGCCAGCGGGGAAGAGACCGGTGTCCGCTTTGGCGGTTGCAAGTCGCCGACCGATCCCGACGCGTACGAGCGTCCGCTGATCACCAATCCGACCCGCTGCTCCGGGCCGCCGCCGACGACCGGGCTGAAGGTCGATTCCTGGCTGCACCCGGCTGACGTCAAGACCTACGAGTTCAGCGCGCCGCCGATCACCGGGTGCGAGGCGGTCCCGTTCGAACCGCAGGCAAAGCTGCAGCCGACTAATTCCGAGGCGGATTCGCCGACCGGCCTCAACGTGGAAATCACCATGCCCACCGACGGCCTGCTGAGCAACACGGGGGTGGCGCAGGCGAACCTCAACAACGCCACGGTCAGCTTCCCGGAGGGAATGTCGATCAACGGCGCCACCGCGGATGGCCTCCAGGCCTGCGGGCTGGAGCAGGTCAAGCTGCGCACCAATCTCCCGGACGAATGCCCTGCGGCCTCGAAGATCGGGACGATCGAAATCGACACCCCGATCATCCGCGAAACGTTGAAAGGCAACATCTACGTCGCCCGGCAGAACAGCAACCCGTTCAACTCGACGCTGGGCGTTTACCTCGTCTTCTCCTCGGCTCGCGATGGAGTGACGATCAAGGTGGCCGGGAAGCTGACGCCCGATCCTGTCACCGGCCGGCTGGTCTCGAGCTTCGTCGAAAACGTGGAAGCGCCGTTCTCGCGGATCGCGATGCGCTTCGACGGCGGGCCCCGGGCTCCGTTGGTGAACCCGCCCCGTTGTGGGACCTACGCGATCCACTCCGAGTTCTCGCCCTGGTCGGCGGTCAGTCCGGCCAACCCGACCCCGGCTGAGATCGTCTCCCAGGACTCGACCTACGAGGTGACCTCGGGCCCGAACGGAAGCCCGTGTCCGAACGGGTCGCTCAACCCGCAGTTGAAGGCGGGCCTGCGGAACCCGAAGGCGGGCACCAAGAGCCCCTTCGTCTTCACGCTCTCCCGCGATGACGGCACCCAGCGCTTCAACAAGATCGAGGTCACCACCCCGAAGGGGCTGACCGCCTACCTGAAAGGGGTCCCGTACTGCCCCGACAGCGTTCTGAGCGGGATCCCCTCCGCCGAGGAAACCGGGCGCGCGGAGCTGGCGAATCCCGCCTGTCCCGCCGCCAGCCAGGTGGGCACGGTGCAGGCGGGGGCCGGCAATGGCCCCTTCCCGTTCCACGCCGACGGCAAGGCCTATCTCGCCGGCCCCTACAAAGGCGCGCCGGTGTCGCTGGCGATCGTCACCCCGGCCGTGGCCGGCCCGTTCGACCTCGGCAACGTGGTCGTGCGCAACCCGCTCTACATCGACCCCGTGACCTCGCAGGTGACGACCACCTCCGACACGATCCCCTCGATCCTGCACGGGATCGTCCTCGACGTCAGGTCGATCAGGGTCGCTTTGGACCGCCCCGATTTCACTGCCGCACCGACCAACTGTTCGCCGATGTCCATCGATGCCAAGGTGGGCGGGCTCGACGGTGGCAGCGCGACCGTGTCCAATCGCTTCCAGGTCGGCGGCTGCGCGGATCTGGGCTTCAAGCCAAAACTGAGGCTGCGCCTCTTCGGCGGCACCAAGAGGGGTGCGTATCCGCGCCTGCGCGCGACGCTCACCGCTCGCCCCGGGGACGCCAATGTCGCCGGTGCCTCGGTTGCCCTGCCGCACTCGGAGTTCCTGGCCCAGGATCACATCCGGACGATCTGCACCCGGGTGGAGTTCGCGGCCAGGGCCTGTCCGGCCGGCTCGATCTACGGTCAGGCCGAAGCCACCACGCCGCTGCTGGACGGCAAGCTCGCCGGCCCGGTCTACCTGCGCAGCTCCAGCAATCCCCTGCCCGACATGGTGGCGGCGCTGCGGGGGCCGGACAACCAGCCGATCGAGGTGGTCCTGGCGAGTCGCATCGACTCCGTCAACGGTGGTATCCGCTCCAGCTTCGAAGCGGTTCCCGACCAGCCGGTGAGCAGCTTCACCCTGAACATGCTCGGTGGCAAGAAGGGCCTTCTGGTTAACAGCCGCAATATCTGCAAGTCGACCGCTCGGGTCACCGCCAAGTTCACGGCCCAGAACGGCAGAACCGCGACGCTGCGGCCGACGCTGGAGAACTCCTGCAAGAAGGCGAAGAAGGGAAAGAAGCGCGGGAAGGCCGGCAAGCGCGGCGGACGTTCCCAGCGCTGATGCTCAGCACCATCCGCTCCCGGCGCGTCGCCGCGGGCCTGGCCGCGGCGGGGCTGCTGGTGGGCGCGGTGGAGACGGCATCGGTCGTGGCCGAGGTCGCCCAGGAGGATGGCGTTCGGGTCTCGGTCGCGGGCAGTATGAGCCCGTCCCGGCTCCCTCGGACCGGGGCATCGCCGGTTGCGGTTTCGGTGTCCGCGCACGTGGTCCCGACCAGGCCCGGCGCCTTGCCGAAGCTGGCGCGGATCGCGATCGCGATCAACTCGCACGGGAAGCTGCGCAACGGCTCGGTTCCCGTCTGCCGACTCGGTCGCATCGAGCCCTCGACCAGCGCTGAGGCGCTCGCGGCCTGTCGCTCGTCGCTGGTCGGGTCCGGGCACTTCTCGGCCAGCCTGAAAATCCCCGAGCAGTCTCCCTTTCCCTCCGAGGGCAAGGTCCTCGTCTTCAACGGCAAGCTCAACGGCGCGCCGGCCCTTTTCGCCCACGTGTACGGCACGGAGCCCGTTCCCACTTCGTATGTCCTCCCGTTTCTGATCAGGAGCTCGAGGGGCGTCTTTGGAACCGTGTTGGAGGCGTCACTGCCCAGTGTCACCGGGGAATGGGGCTACGTGACCGGGGTCAGTCTCGATCTCGATCGCTCCTATCTGAGGGCGAGCTGCCCCGCCCCGAAGGACTTTCCCGGCGCCAGTTTTCCTCTGATGAGAACCGACTTCGGCTTCAGTGGCGGGCCGATCCTCACCTCTACTTTGAACAGGAGCTGCAAGGTCAAATGAAGATGCTGCGACCCCACCTCACCTACGCCAACGTCACCGCCACCCTGGCTCTCTTCATTTCGCTTGGCCTGGGCAGTGCTTATGCCGCGGTCGAGCTCGCGCCGAAGTCGGTTGGCGCCAGGCAGTTGCGGCCCGGAGCGGTCACCGCTGACAAGATCCGTAAGCACGCCGTGACGGCGCCCAAGATCGAAGCCCTCGCGATCAAGCAGGGCAAGGTCGCCAACGAGGCGATAGTCAGCGCCAAAGTCGCGAGCGGGGCGATCACCGCGGAGAAGATCGCCGGCGGTGCTGTGTCTCCCGGCAAGATCCCCGCTGACTCGATCACCGGAGAGAAGGTTGACGAGCGAACTCTCGGCCGAGTTCCCTCCGCCGCCGCCGCCGACTTCGCGACCACCGCGGAAACCGCCAACCCCGAGGCTTTTGCCAGGGTCGACGCCGAAGGAACTGTCTTCCCCGCCAACTCCAGGGGGATCGGGACCGCCGACGTCAGGCAGGGACTCGAACCGGGCATTTACTGCGTAGCGGTTCCCGGGTTCACTCCGCGCGGCGCCCAAGCGACCCCTGAATACGCCGCCCACGGCGACGTCAGCGTCTTCGTCCGCTTCGGTGGCACGGCCTCCTGCCCGTTTCCCCAGGTGGAGGTGCAGACCTACAGTGCCGGCGGGCGCCAGAAGGAGCCCTTCAACATCATGCTCTACAGATGAGCTCGCCGCTGGGCAGGACGTCCTTCGTCCTCCTCGTCGCGGTGGTTCTCGGTGTCTGGCTTTCCGCTTGCAGCGACGGCGATGATCAAACCGCGGCGGGCGGCCCGGGCCTGACGGTCCCGCCGGCTTCCGAGGCGGCCGACCCGCCGACCCCCGGCTTCGACGACACCAGCGGACAGACCAACATTCCTGCTTTCGGCGTCGAAGCGCGCGGCGCTGACCGTGCCGCTGTCGAAGCGACTCTGAACGCGTATCTCGCGTCCGCCGGCGCGGGTGAGTGGTCTCGCGCCTGCTCCTATCTGGACGGGAGCATCGCGGGCGAAGTGGCGAACTTCTCCCGCGGCTCGAATCGAGGGGGGGGAGACGGCTGCGCCACCGCGCTCCCGCGGATCCTCAAACTCGCCGAGCGCTACCAGGACCCATACTTCGGGTCGGCGCGGCTCTCCGGGTTGCGCGTGAAGGAAGGGGCCGGTGCCGGCTTCGCTCTCTTTCACGGTGAGGACGGGAACGACTACTGGGCCGCGGTGAAAGTCGAAAACGGCCGCTGGAAGATCCTCTCGACGCTCCCGACTCGACTCACCGAATAGCGTCGCCGCTGGCCCCCGCGGTGCAAGAGCGCTGATGCTCGCGTTGCAACTCATCCTGCGCATTTGCCCGCAGGGAAGCTGAGTTATAAAAACTCCCGAGTGTTCATCTAGGATCGGCGCCGATCTGCGTCAACCGTCCAGAGGAGCACCGAGCACCCGATGGCATCTCATGCCACCACGTCCATCGAGGGGGAAGTACGTGCCGGCAGCCGCGTGCTCGGAATCTTCGAGAACCCGCTCAACGGGCAGGTCTTGCGCGCCCATATGGACGGCCCCTGTCGTCTCGCTGAGCTGCAGGAGAAGATCGGCCGGCCGGCGCAGACGACGACCCGGGCGGCGGTCGCCAACCTCTGCCAGATCGGCGCCCTGAACCGGCGTGCCGTCGGTAGCTCGAGCTACGCGGTCGCGACCGAACTGAGCGAGGCCGGCGAGGAGATGCTGTTCGTGGCTGACGAGGTCGAGGCCTGGCTGGCGCTGGGTCCCCATGGCCCCATCCCTCCCGGGAGCGATGCGGCAAAGGACGCGGTCAAAGCGTTGGCTGGGGGTTGGAGCTCGACCCTGATGCGGTCGCTCGCCGGACGCTCCTTCACCCTGACCGAGCTTGCCGGCTTGATCCCGGAGGTCAGCTACGCCGCGCTCGAGCGCCGGATCGCCTCGATGCGAGCGAGCGGCCAGATCGAGCCGGTGGAGAAAAAGGGGAGGGGCACGCCCTACGTGGTCACCGACTGGCTGCGCTACGCGATCGCACCGCTCTGCGCCGCCGGGCGTTGGGAGCGGCGCCATCTCGGCGGCGAGAGCCCGCCGATCACCGCGGTCGAGGTCGAGGCCTCCTTTCTGCTCACCCTGCCGCTGTCGCCGCTCCCGCCCTACGCCCAGGGCTCCTGCGTGCTGGCGGCGCAGACGGACCCGGTTGAGCCCAGTGCGCAGGATCGCCGCTTGGCGGGGGTCAAGGTCGAGGTCGCCAGGGGCAGGGTCGTTTCCTCCGCGGTCGAGATCGGCGGCGAGCCGCCCACCTGGGCGGTCGGTACGCCGGCTACCTGGTTCGACCTCGTGATCGATGGCCGGATCGACGATCTGCGGATCGGCGGGCGCAACCCTCAGTTGGCCCTGGACCTCGTTTCCGGCCTGCATTTCGCGCTTTTTGGCCGCCGTGAGACCGGTTGATCGCACGCGTGGATCGACTGCACCAAAAAACGCGTGTTACTTACCGCGTTTCTTGACGAGTCTCTAAAAATTCATAAAGCTGGTAGCAGTTCAAGGGCGGGGGCCTGACGCGAATCTTCGGGGGTGAAGATGGACTACGAGGCGGCAGTTCTAGAGCGGGTGGCACAGCGATTCCGGCGCGACATGTGGGAGTCGGTGGTGCCGGAAGCAGTGACCGAATCCGGAGTCGAGGTGGAGCGCTTCGGGCCGGTTCAGGCGACCGCCTTCGGCGACCTGCCCGAGGCCCACGGTCTCAACCAGATCCAGGGGGCGGCGGAGCCGGAGGCGATCGAGGCGGGCTACCTGGCGGAAGCGGTGGAATGGATGCGGGCTCGCGAAGTCGACTACCGCGTCCCGGTCGCCGAGGCGAGGCCGGGGGCGGCCGAGGCGGTTGCCTGGCTCGGCGCCCGCGGCTACGAGCGCGGCGCCGCCTGGATCAAGCTCGTCCGCGACGGCTCCCCGCCCGACCTGCCCGCGGACCCCGAGATCGTCATCTTCGAGCTCGGTGAGTACGAAGAGGACGGCGAAGGCCTCAGCGCGATCGTCTCCGAGGCCCTGGACCTGCCGGTTACGGCCGGCACCCTGTTCTTCTCGCTGCCGCAGAAAGCCGGTTGGCGCTGCTACACGGCGGCGCTGGGTCCGGAGGAGCCGGTGGTGGCCACCGCCTCGATGCTGATCTGCGACGGGATCGCCCAGCTCGGCCCCGGCAACACGCTCGAGCAGGGCCGGGGGAGAGGCTGCAACACGCAGCTGTTGCGCCGCCGCCTGCTCGACGCCGCCGCGGCCGGTTGTCACACCGTCTTCGTCGAGCTCGGCGAAGGCGATCCCGAGGGGATCTCGGTCGTCTACCGGAACCTGCAGCGGGCCGGCTTCGAGGAGGCATACCGCAGCCACAACTGGCAGCGGCCGGCGCTGCACCCGGCGCAGGTCCACTACTAGGAAGATCGGCGGCGCTCAGCGGCTCAGCTCGGGCGCGGCGGCCTGCTCGTCCGCGCCCTCGTCGGGCTCGGCCTCCGGCGGCACCTCGCCGCCGCGCGCGGTGCCCGCGATCAGCTCGTCCCCGACCTTGTCTGCGGGGATGAAGCCGGACTTCATGCCGAAGTAGACGGCCTGGGGATGGTGGGCGACGATCGCAACGGTCGACTGCTCCGGCATCACCGCGTAGCCGCCGGAGAGGGTCATCCCGATCGCTTCGAGCTCGAGCAGGCGCCAGACCTTCTCGTGCTCGGACTGGTCCGGGCAGGCGGGATAGCCCCAGGAGTAGCGCCGCCCCTGGTCGAGCTCGACCCCCAGCTCGCGCCGCACCTGGGAATGCATCCACTCGGCCAGGCCCTCCGCCGACTGCACGCCGAGCCCATGCACGTAGAGCTGTTCGGCGAACTCGCCTTCGCGCTCCAGGCGCTCCATCAGCTCGGTCACCTCGGCGCCGACCGTCACCCCCTGCAAGGCGACGACGTCGCGTTCGCCGCTCTCGAGCGGTCGGTAGAAGTCCGCCAGGCAGATCCGGTCGTGCCTGGGCTGGCGCGGGAAAGCGAGCCGCTCGATCTCGCGCTGCTGATCCTCCGGGTCGAAGATCACCAGCTCGTTGCCATCGGCGTTACAGGGGAAGTAGCCGAGTCGTCCCCGCGGGCGCAGGTAGTCCTGCTCGCGCCACATCCGCTCCAGCCGCGGCGCGAAGCCCTCATCCTCGGCGCTGCCCTCGACCAGCTCGCGCCAGGCCTCGCCCTTGACCCCGCGCCCGCCCCAGTGCAGCTTGAACAGCACGTGGCGGTCGAGGTATGGGTAGACCTCGTCGAGGTCGATCTCGACCTCGCGCACGCCCCAGTAGGGCGGCTCGGGGATCGGGTTGTCGGTGCTGGTGGCCGAGCGCACGCTGTCGTCCGTGGTCGGCGGCGCGTCGTCGATCACGACCGGCTTCTCGCGCAGCTCCTTCGCCTCGCTGCGGATTCGCTCGACCAGCGCCGCCCGCGCCTCCTCATCGACCAGCGCATCCATCGTGTCGAGGCCCTGGAAGGCGTCCTTGCAGTAGAAGACACCGGGCTCGTAGACCTCGTTCGACTCTTTGCCCTTCGGGTAGAGCGTGCGCCGGCCGAAGTCGCGGTTGATCGCGGCGCCACCGATCAGCACCGGAATCCTGATCCCGCGCTTGTCGAGCTCCTGCACGCAGAGCGGCATCTGCTTCGACGTCGAGACCAGCAGCGCGGACAGGCCGATGGCGTCGGCGCCGACTTCCACCGCCTTCTCGATGATGGTGTTGACCGGCACCTGTTTGCCGAGGTCATAGACGGTGTAGCCGTTGTTGGCGAGGATGGTGTGGACGAGGTTCTTGCCGATATCGTGGACATCACCGTAGACGGTGGCGAGCACGACTTT
>DASUNU010000115.1:0-3972 GCA_036276995.1 Solirubrobacterales bacterium | reverse complement strand
TTCACCCGGCATCGCCGCGGCCGGTGGCTCAACAACATCGTCGAGCAGGACCACCGCCGCATCAAGCGCCGGACGCGCCCCATGCTGGGTTTGGACCGTGCGCATGAGCGGAACGGTGTACTGTCATAAGGCCCTCGGCCGCGGCCTGAGCACCGGCATCTCGATGCAGCGCTAGATGGTGGCGGGGTGGACGTTGAAGGTGCGCGCGACCTCGCTCACGGAGCGGCCTTCCTGGAGGAGCCGCGCGACGAGCTCCCGCTGCTCGGGCCTCAGCTTGGCCGGCCGGCCGAAGGTCACGCCGCGCTTCCTGGCGGCTTGACGGCCCTCGTCCGTGCGCTGCCGGATGAGCTCGCGCTCGAACTCGGCGATGCCGGCGAAGACGGTCAGCACCATCCGGCCCGCCGGTGAGGTGGTGTCGGCCCAAGGTTCGGCGAGGGATCGCAGGCCGGCGTCCTTGGCCCGGATGGCCGCGGCGATCTCGAGCAGGTTGCCGGTCGAGCGCGCGAGGCGGTCGAGCCGGGTGACGACGACCACGTCATCCTTGCGCAGCTGATCGAGCAGGCGCGCGAGCTGGGGCCGATCGCGGCGGGCGCCGGAGATCTTCTCCTCGAACAGCCGCTCGCAACCCGCCTCCTGCAGCCGCTCGCGCTGGCGATCCAGGGTCTGGTCGTCGGTGGAGACGCGCGCGTAACCCAGCCTCATTCGGGCGCTCCCTGACCTCCGCAAAACACCTCGCGAGAGAGCCTACTTCCGCGTAGGAGATTTGCGAGGGCCAGGGCATTGATTCTCCGGCGCCGCCCTGGCCCACGCGAAAAGCCCGAGTTCCGCGAACATGCCGACCCGCCTTCTCAGCGACGAGCAGCGCCGTCGCTACGGCCGCTACGCCGGTGAGCCGACCGAGAAGCAGCTCGACCGCTACTTCCACCTCGACGAGGTCGACCGCGATCTCGTCGCCCGGCTCCGCGGCGATCACAACCGGCTGGGCTTCGCGGTGCAGCTCGGGACGGTCCGCTTCCTGGGGACTTTCCTCGACGATCCGACCGACGTACCGCGCTTGGTGCTCACCACCCTCGCCAAGCAGCTCGCGTTGGACGAGCTGCCCACACTCGATGGCTACCGGGACGGCCGGCAGCGCTGGCGGCACCAAGCGCTGATCCGCGAGGGCTACGGCTACAGCGACTTCACCGCCGATGGCGGGGCCCGCTTTCGCCTGACCCGCTGGCTCTACGCCTTGTGCTGGGCGGGGGACGACCGGCCGAGCCTGCTGATCGACCGGGCGACGTCGTGGCTGGTCGCCAACAAGCTCCTGCTGCCCGGCATCAGCGCGATCGAGCGGCTTGTCGCCCAGGTGCGCCACCGGACCAGCCGGCGCGCCTGGCGCATCCTCGCGGCCTCGCTCGAGGGCGAGCAACGGCGGCGCCTGCAGGCGCTGCTCGACCCTGCGGGTGATGACGTGTCGGTCACGTTGGAGCGACTGCGGGCTGGCCCGACACGACGGACGCCGGGCGAGCTCCTCCGGAGCTTGGCGCGGCTGGAAGCCATCCGCGCCCAGGGGATCCGACCGATCGTGCCGAAGCATGTCCCCTCGGCCCTGATCCAGCGCTTGGCGCGATTCGGCCTGCGGGCCAGACCATCGGCCCTCGTCCGGCTGCCGGAGCCGCGCCGTACCGCGATGCTGGTCGCGCTCTTCCATGTTCTCGAGGCCGTGGCCCAGGACGATGCCATCGAGCTCTTCGAGGCGCTCGCCACCGAGATCTTCGGCGGCGCCGCCAAGGATCATCAGCAGGCGCGAGCGCGCACGACCCGCGACATCGACCGCGCCGCGCTGCAGCTCAGCCGTGCCTGGCATCTCCTGCTGCGGGATGAGGTACCGGACCAGGGGTGGCGCGAGCTGGTGTTCGCGCGGTTCCCGAAGGCCGACCTCAAAGCCGCGGCCGACAGGATCGAGGCCTTGGTACGGCCGGATGACGACTGCCACTATGAGGAGCTTCGCCGCCGCTGGCGCCGAACCCGGCGGCTCTTCTCCGAGCTCCTCCGCCATGTCGCGTTCTCAACCGCGCCGGGCGCCCAGCCGATCAAACAGGCCCTCGACCATCTCCGCTCCCTCGAGGGCTGGGACGCCTCCTCGATGGTGGAGGCACCCCGGAAGGCCGTGAGCCGGCGATGGCGGCGACACGTCTTCGATGCCCGCGGACGGATCGACAACCGTGCCTACGTGTTCGCCGTCCTCGAAGGCTTCCGCGAGGCGCTCAAGCGCCGCGAGATCTTCGCCGTGCCGAGCATCCGATTTGCCGATCCGCGACACGGCCTTCTCGCAGGCGCGGCCTGGGAAGCGTCGCGGGTCACGGTCTGCCGCACCCTCGGGCGTTCCGCCGATGCCGGCATCGAGCTCGAGGCTCTCGAAGAGCGTCTCGACCGCGCCTATCGGCGGGTCGTCGCCAACCTGCCCGACAATCCGGCGGTGCGCCTCGAGAGGCGCAACGGCCGCAGCGAGATCGTCCTCACCGCCCTCGATCGCTTGGAGGAGCCCGAGAGCCTGAAGCGGCTCAAAGCCATGGTCGGCGAGCGGCTGCCCAAAGTCGATCTTCCCGACGTACTGCTCGAGGTCGCCGCGTGTACCGGGTTCACCGACGCCTTCCGGCATGTCAGCGAGAAAGACGCCAGGGTCGACGGTCTCACCACCAGCCTGTGCGCCGTGCTCGTCGCCGAGGCCTGCAACATCGGCTTCGAGCCGTTGATCCGCACGGACGATCCAGCCCTCAGCCGCGCCCGCCTGTCGTGGGTGGCACAGAGCTTCGTGCGCGACGAGACCATAGCCGCCGCAAACGCGAGGCTGGTCGCCGCACAGAACGCCTTGCCCGTCGTCCGCCGCTGTTGGGGAACCGGCGAGGTGGCGTCCGCCGATGGCGTACGCTTCACCGTCCCGAGCCAGACCATCCACGCCGGGCCCAACCCAAAATATTTCGGTCTGGGCCGGGGCATCACCTACTACAACCTGATGTCCGATCAGTTCACCGGGCTGAACGCCGTCGTCGTTCCCGGCACGCTCCGCGACAGCCTGATCATCCTCGGCCTTCTCCTCGAGCAGGAGACCGAGCTCGAGCCGGCCGAGATCATGACCGACACCGGCGCCTATACCGACTGCATCTTCGGGCTGTTCTGGCTTTTGGGCTATCAGTTCAGCCCGCGGCTCGCGGATATCGGCGGCGCCCGCTTTTGGCGCATCGACGCGCAAGCCGACTACGGGCCGCTCAACGCCATCGCCCGCCACCGTGTCGACACCCGGCGGATCGCTTGGCATTGGGACGACCTCCTGCGGCTCGCCGGCTCCCTCAAGCTCGGGCACGTCCACCCCAACGCCGTCATGCGGATGCTGCAGGTCAAAGACCAACCCACGGCCCTCGCGAAAGCGCTCAGCGATCTGGGCCGCATCATCAAGACCCTGCACCTGCTCGGCTATGTCGACGACGAGGGCAAACGCCGCGGCGTTCTCACCCAGCTCAATCGCCACGAATACCGGCATCGCTTGGCCCGGGTCGTCTGCCATGGCAAGCGTGGTGAGATCCGCAAGCCCCGCCGACAGGACCAGGAAGAGCAGCTCGGTGCGCTCGGCCTCGTCCTCAACGTCATCGTGCTCTGGAATGCCATCTACATCGGCGCGGCGATCGAGCAGATTCAGGCCGAGGGGCTCCCCGTCGATCCGCGCGACATCGCCAGGCTCTCGCCCCTCGGGCACCGGCACATCAACTTCCTCGGCCGCTACGCTTTCGTGCTCCCCGAGCCCATCGCCAAAGGCCAGCTCCGCCCGCTCAGAGAGCCGAGTTCCGTACAGAACTTCCGCGGCACCCTATGACAGTAGACCGTTCCGTTCATGCGCACGGTCCATCGTCAACCGCTTCCTCGGCCTGCTCCGCGCCGCGCTCGCCAGCGGCCGCGCCCACGTCGCCGCCCGGGATACGGGCCACGAGCCGA
>DASUNU010000114.1:0-12816 GCA_036276995.1 Solirubrobacterales bacterium | reverse complement strand
TGCCGTCGGCGATCGTCAGCAGGCCGGCTTCGCCGGCGGCCGCGCAGACCTCGGTGAGGGCAGCCCAGCCGGGGGCGCCGAGGCCCTTGACCGGCCCCCAGGGGGTCGGCGTCTCGCCAACCAGCGCCTGGGCGTAGGCGGCGGCGGTAACCGGGACATCACCACGCTTGCCGTCGGCGATCGTCAGCAGGCCGGCTTCGCCGGCGGCCGCGCAGACCTCGGTGAGGGCAGCCCAGCCGGGGGCGCCGAGGCGCTCGAAGCAGGCCAACTGGGGCTTGATCGCGACGCAGGCGGGGCCGGCGCGCTCAATCAGGGAGCGGCAGTGGGTGACGACTGCCGCCGCGGCCAGCTCGGCGGCGAGAACACCGGGGCCGGTGGCCGCCTCCCCCGACGCGGCCAGCTGGGCCGGGTCGGGGTCGAGGCCGAGGCAGATCTGACTGCGGCGCTCCTCGACGAGCGCCGCAAGTCGATCGGCGAAAGGGGTCAGGGAATCAGCCGCCCTTGACCTTGGTCTTCAGGGCCGAACCGGCCGAGAAGCGGGGGACCTTGCCGCCCGGAATCGTGATCCGCTCGCCGGTGCGCGGGTTGACGCCCTGACGGGGGCCGCGCTCGGCGACGTGGAATTTGCCGAACCCGGTGAAGCTGACCTCGCCACCGGAGCTCAGGGTGTCGGTGATCGCGTCGAGCACAGCATCGACAGCGTCGCTGGCAGCTTTCTTGCTGCCGAGACGGTCGTCGCCTGCCAGTTGATCGAGAAACTCAGCCTTGGTCACGTCGGAAATCCTCCTCGGGGGTTGAAGTCGGCCGGCAATCTAACAGCGGGCTCGGCGTAAACCGCTACGCACCGCTGATGGCCATCTCGCCGATCAGCAGCGGCGGGGTGCTGACGGAGCCGCCAAAGGGAACCCAGCGTGGCTCCGAACCGGTCGCCCGCACCGCCCCCAGCATCGCCACCAGGTCGCTGGCGATCGTGAACTCGCGCAGCGGCTCGGCCAGCTCGCCAGCCCGGATCGCGCGGCCGGAGGCGCCGACCGAGAAGACGCCGGTGACCGGGTTCACACCCGAGTGCAGGCCGGCGACGTCGGTCACGTAGACCCCCTCCCCGGCCTCCGCCAGCAGCTCGGCAAAGCCCAGCGGGCCGGGGGCGACAACCAGGTTGGAGGCCGCGACCGTGGGCAGGGAGCGGTAGCCGTGGCGCGCGGCGCTGCCGGTCGAGGAGCCGCCCTCGCGGTTGGCCGTGTAGGTGTCGTAGAGGAAGGCACGCAGCCGGCCGCCCTCGATCAGCGCCGTGCGCCGGCGCGGCACCCCCTCGCCGTCGAACGGGGCCGAGGCGGAGCCGCCCGGGTCGCGCCCGTCGTCGTGCAGGGCCAGCGCCGGGGCCGCCAGCTCTTCGCCGAGGCGGCCGGCGAAGGGGGAGCGGCCGCGCTGCACGGCGCCGGCGCTGAGGCCGCCGCCGATCAGGCCGACGAAGCTGGCGGCCACGGTCGGGTCGAAGACGACCGGGCAGGCGCGCGACTCGGGCTTGCCGGCGCCGATCATCGCGGTGGCGCGCTCGGCCCCCTCGCGCCCGATCGCCTCCGGGTCGAGGTCGGCGGGGCCGCGGGCGAGGCCGAAGCCGAGCCCGGTCTCGCGGCCGCCGTCGCTCTCGGCCAGCGCCTGCAGGTAGGCGAAGCAGTCCGAGGCCTCGTACTCGCCGGCGACCCCGGCCGAGGAGGCGATCGCGACCTGCTCGGAGGAGTCGGCGTAGACGACCTGCTCGACCCCGACGACGCGGGAGTCGGCGGCCAGCGCCGTGCGCTCCACCGCCAGCGCCAGCTCGGCCGCCTGGGCGCTGCTCCAGGTCGCGACCGAGGGATCGCTGAGGCCGGCCAGAGCCTCGACCGGCGCCGGCTCCGGCGGCGCCGCGAACTCGTCTTCGTCGGCGACCGCGGCCGCCTCGGCGGCGTCGCCGGCGATCCGCGCCACCCCGGCGGCGGTGAGATCGGTGCCGAAGGCGTAGCCGACCCGGCCGTCGTTCCAGGCGCGGATGCCGATGCCGCTCTGGGTGGCGGCGGTGAGGCTCTCGACCGCGCCGCCGTGGACGCGCACCTCGCGCCCGCCCTCGCGGGAGGCGTAGGCCTCGGCCGCCCCGGCGCCGGCCGCGAGCGCTGCCTCGACCGCGGCCTCCGCGACCGCGCTCAGCTCGCTCAACGCTCGGTCCCCCCGACCGTCATCGCGCCGACCCGGACGTGGCCCTGGCCGGTCCCGACCGGGGCTTTCTGGCCGCCCTTGCCGCAGATCCCGGTCTTCATGAAGAAGTCGTCGCCGACCGCGTCGATCGCCATCAGCGCCTCCAGGCAGTTGCCGATCAGGGTGGCGCCGCGGCAGGGCCGGGTCACCTTTCCGCCCTCGATCAGGTACCCCTCGGAGACGCCGAAGACGAAGTCGCCGGTCGCCGGCTCGACCTGGCCGCCGGCGAAGGAGACCGCGTAGAAACCGCGCTCGATCTCGGCGATCATCGCCTCCGGGGTCGAGTCGCCGGGGGCGATGTAGGTGTTGGTCATGCGCGGGATCGGCAGGTGGCGGAAGCTCTCACGGCGACCGTTGCCGGTCGGGGCGACGCCGTCGCGCTCGGCGGTGAGGCGGTCGTAGAGGTAGGCGGTGAGCTCGCCGTCGGCGATCACCTGCGTCTTTTGGGTCGGCGTGCCCTCGTCGTCGATCGCGTCGCTGCCCCACTCGTTCGGCAGGCGGCCGTCGTCGTAGGCGTTGAGCAGCGGCTGCGCGACCTGCTGGCCCAGCTTGTCCACGTAGACGCTGGCCCGCTTCTGGATGTGGTCGGCCTCGAGGCCGTGCCCGGTCATCTCATGGAAGAGGACGCCGCCGAAGCCGCCGCCGACCACGACCGGCATCGAGCCGGAGGGGGCGGGGCCGGCCTCGAGCAGGGTCAGGGCCTTATCCGCCGCCTGCTCGGCGATCTGGCCCGGGTCGTCTTCGAGCAGCTCGAAGCCACGGTGGGCGCCGAGCGTCTCGGCGCCGGTCTCGACCCGGTCGCCGCGGCGGGCGACCGCCTGCGCCCCGATCCGGGTGCGGGTGCGGTCGTCGCCGGTCAGCAGCCCGTCCGAGTTGGCGATGCCGACCTGGCGCCGCGCCTCGGCGTAGGAGGAGGTGAACTGGGCGATCTCGCCGCTGCGCGAGCGGGCGCGCTCGTCGAGCTCGCGCAGCAGCGCCGCCTTGCGCTCGGCCGGCACGTCCTGCGGGCGCAGCTCGATCGGCAGCGGGGTCGAGGCGACCGCGGTCAGCGCCTGCGGCTGGCGCCGCTCGCCGCGCAGGGCCGCGGCGGCTTCGTCGGCGGCGCGCTCGAGGTCGGCCGGGTCGAGCCCGTCGACGTGGGCGAAGTAGGTGGTTCCGCCGTCGACCACGCGCACCCCGGCTCCCTCCTCGGCGCCGGCCTGGACCGCCTCGATCCGCGACTCGTCGATCGACATCGAGAGCCCCTGACGGCGTTCGGCGAAGACCTCGGCGAAACGGCCGCCGTTGGCCAGCGCTCGCGTCAGCACCCGCTCGGCGACGATGGGGTCGAGCAACTCGCTCATGGCTTTGGCCGCTTTCCGGCGACCTCGATCAGACGTCCCGCAGCGACGAACAGCTCGGCCCCTGTGGCGCTGTCGTCGGCGTGGTCGCTGCTGCGGCCGTTGGGGTAATAGAGGCGGGCGAAGGGCTGGCGCGAGACGCGGCGGCGGCGCATGTAGGCGGCGGCCTCGTCGGCGTAGCCGGAGACGCGCTCGAGCAGGATCCGGTGCGGCTTCGGCGGCATCAGGTCTCCCCCCCGCCTCTGGCCAGGTCGCGCAAGGTCGAGCGCAGGTCGAAGAAGAGCAGCGAGGCGAGCGCGAAGCGCTCGGTTACCGCGACCGCGACGAGGCCGGCGTGGCGGAGCGCGAAGACCTCGCCCTGCTCGGTGGCGACGTGGACCTGCTCGGCCGGCTCGCCGCCAGCCCGGTCGGCGATCGCCAACAGCGCCGCGGCGTCCTCTTCCCAGCGCGCCGAGTCGCCGCTGGCGGCCAGGACCTCCCCGTCCTCGGTCAGGATCGCCGCCCCGCGCAGGTCCGGCGACATCTCGGTGAGGAAGGCCAGCGCAGCCGCCGCGGACTCGCCCGGAACGACCTCGGAAGTGGCGGCGTCGGCCATCTCCGTGAAAATACCGACCGTGTCCCTCGCCCGAGCCTCCTGGATCGTCGTCGTAGCCATCTGTGCGATCGCCGCCGTCCTCTTCGCGATCAGCGGTTACACCGGCTACACCATCACCCTGATCGCGGTGGGATTGGCCGCTGCGGTCAACCTGCTGCCGCCGCCGTAGCTGCGGGGACGGCTTGCTTCGGAGGGGTGGCGTGAGGGGGCGGGGTACCCCTCTACCTTCGCTGGGCTATTCGCCTGGAGACAACATCAGCCATCCGAAATCGTGCGCTGGTGCGAATAGCCAACGCCGCTCGTACGAGGGGCACCCCGCCCCCTCCAAATCAGCCGCGCCGATGATCCGCTGAGCACAGGCCCCGAGGCTGTTCGTCAGCTCCGCGCTCTCCCCGAATCGTTGAGGAGGGTTGGGCATCCTCCGTACGAGCGGCGTTAGCTATTCGCATCTGAGCACGCCCCTAGGACTGCCGTTGCTCTCTCCAGGCGAATAGCCCAGCGAAGGTAGGAGGATGCCCAACCCTCCACAGCGGCCCGAGGTTAAGCGAGTCGCAGCCACCCGAGGTCAGCCAGATCTATACGGCCCCGAGTTGGAGTCATCCGGCTCGCGGAAGGACGTCTCCGGCTCGACGTGGATCAGCACCTCCGAGTTTGGGATCTCCCCCTCGATCGAGTCGCGCATCCGGTGGGCCAGTTCGTGGGCCAGCTCGAGGCTGGTGCCGGCGCGATACTGGACGTGGAGGTCGATGTGGCGGCGGCTGCCGGCACGGCGGGCGCGGAGCTTGTGGTAGCCGGCGACCTCGGCAGTGCGGGAGGCGGCGATCGCGGCCTCGATCCGGTCCATCTCCGCGTCCGGCAGCGCTTCGTCAACGAGGACGCCGGAGGAGCGGCGGATGATCGCGATCCCGGCCCAGACGATCGCCATCGCCACAACCAGGGCGGTGATCGAGTCGAAGGCGGCGATCCCGGTGACCTCGACCAGGGCGAGCCCGAAGAGCACGCCGGCCGAGGTCATCGCGTCGGTGCGCAGGTGCGCGGCGTCGCCCTCCAGCGCCGGCGATTCGAGCGTCTTCGCGCGGCGGAAGAGCACGGTCGAGACGATCAGGTTGGCGACCACCGAGAAGCCCATCACGGCGATCCCGATCCCGAGCGAGCTGATCTCGGAACCGACCGCGAGCCGGTGGGTCGCCTCGTAGATGATGATCCCGGCGCCGACCAGGATCAGCATTCCCTCGATCGCGGCCGCCAGGTTCTCGACCTTCTCGTGCCCGTAGGGGTGCTCGGCGTCGGCCGGCTCGTCGGCTTTGCGGACCGAGACGAAGGCGATCACCGAGGCGACCAGGTCGATCAGCGAGTGGATCGCCTCGGTCAGGATCGCGATCGAGCCGGTGATCGCGCCGGCCGCCAGCTTCAGCGCGATCAGCAGCGAGTTGGAGGCGATCGAGAGTGCGGCCGCCCCGCTTTTGGTGCGGATCACGGCGAGGTCAGGCCGAGGTGCGCGGCGAGCAATCGCGCCGCCCGGCCGCGATGGCTGAAGGCGTTCTTCTCGTCGGGGCTGAGCTCCGCGTAGGTGCGTTCGTCCTCCGGTCCGGTGTCGTCGGGAACGAAGGCGGGGTCGTAGCCGAACCCGCCCTCGCCGCGGCGCTCGCGCAGCAGGCGGCCTTCACAGCTCGATTCGAAGACGTGCTCGGTCCCGTCGGCGTCGATCAGCGCGAGCACGCAGATGTAGGCGACGCGCCGGTTGCCGCCCGCCGCGTCGACTTCGCGCAGCAACTTGTCGAGGTTGACCTCGTCGGTAGAGCCCTCGCCGGCGTAGCGGGCGGAGTAGATCCCGGGGGCGCCACCGAGGTCCTCGGCGGCGATGCCGGAGTCGTCGGCGATCACCGCGGCGCCGGTCGCAGCATGGGCGGCGCGGGCCTTGATCAGCGCGTTCGCCTCGAAGCTGTCGCCGTCCTCGGGCGGCATCTCGAAGCCCGCCGGCAGCGGCTGCAACTCGACCGCGGGCAGCAGTTCGCCCATCTCCGCCAGCTTGTGCCGGTTGCCGGTGGCGAGGACGAACGCCGGCGTCACAGGACCCGCTCCTGCACCTCCCGCAGGCGGGCGATACCGCCCTCGGCGAGAGCGAGGAGGTCGTCCAGAGAGGCGCGGGAAAGCGGGGTGCGCTCGGCCGTGGCCTGGACCTCGACCAGGCCGCCGTCGCCGGTCATGACGACGTTGGCGTCGACCTCGGCGTTGGAATCCTCGACGTAGTCGAGATCGCAGAGCGCGCGGCCGTTGACCATGCCGACGCTGACCGCGGCGATCGAGCCGGTCAGCGGCATCGTCTCCAGCGCTTTCTTGTCGATCAGTTTCTGGAAGGCCTGGCGCAGCGCCACGTAGCCGCCGGTGATCGCGGCGCAGCGGGTACCGCCATCGGCTTCGAGCACGTCGCAGTCGACGTAGATGCTGCGTTCGCCCATCGCCTTGAAGTCGACGACGACCCGCAGCGAGCGGCCGATCAGGCGCTGGATCTCGACCCCGCGCCCGTCCTGCTTGCCCTTGGCGATGTCGCGCTGCTTGCGGTCCCCGGTCGAGGCCGGCAGCATCGCGTACTCCGCGGTCACCCAGCCTTTGCCGCGACCCTGCATCCAGCGCGGCACCGTTTCGTTGACCGAGGCGGTGCAGATCACCCTGGTTTTGCCAACCGAGATCAGCGCCGAGCCGTCGGCGCTGGCGACGAAACCGGGGTCGATCGTGACCGGCCGGATGTCGGCCGCGGCCCGGTCGTAGCTACGCGAAGCTGGCATCGCGCGAGTCTTTCACGCCGGCGGGTACACCCGCAGGCCCCGTTGCGCGAAGTGGGCGTCGAAGGCGAAGGCCTCACCGCCGCCGTCGCGATCGATCAGGGCGAAGGAGGTGGCGTCGACGTAGCTCCAGCGCTTGTCGCCATGGCGCTCGAGAATCTCCCAGGCCGCGTTCTCGACGTCTTCCTCGAGCCGCACCAGCTCGATCGCGCCGCTGGCCCGGAAGCGCCGCCCCCACTCCACCGCCTCGCCGCGGCCGACCCGGACCAGCAGCGCCGTGTAGGTCTCGGCGAAGACGTAGTTGGAGGTGAAGAGCGCGGCGCCCTCGGCAACCAGCTCCGAGAGCGCCGCCCGCGCCCGCTCGTGCTCCGCCTCGGCGGCGTTGCGGAGCGCGACGAAGGCGCTGGTGTCGACGAAGACCGACCTCATCGGCCGTAGAGGTCGCGGTCCAGCGTGGTCACGCTGGTCTCCTCGCGCCCGCGCCCGGGGGACTCGTCCACCAGGTAGCGGAGCAGAGGGTCCGCGGCCAGGTCCGGCCGCCGGGCTCGCTCGGCGTCGATCAGCTCGCGCACGACGGCGGCGATGCTGCCCGACTTGCCAGCCCGTTGCCGCAGCCAACGGTGCTGAGCGTCGTCCAGGTATAGCTGCGTCCGGTGTTTCATGCTGTCATACAGCATACGTCGCAGGGAGGACGGAACCGGCGTCGTCGTCACTTGTGCAGTCGTCATTGCGCTCTCTCGCTTTCCACTCCTCAGCAGGGAAAAGCCGCTTCGCCTATTTGAAGGCGACCTTGTCCACTGCCTCCTTGATCTTGTTCACGATCACGTCGGCGAGCTCGGTTCCCTGCTTGCCGTTGAAACCTTTCATCGCCGCGACCATCCCCACCATCAGCAGCGAGACCAGCAGGATCAGGCCGACGTACTCGACCGTCCCCTGCCCCGCCTCGCCAGCCAGCCTCTGCACCGCCTGCCAACGCCGCGCCGCCGCCAGGTGCACGCGGCCCATCAACCTGTAGATCATCGAAGCCTCCTCGTTCGGGATTGGAGGCCAGATGCTCGGCGGCCCGGACGCACGGATCTAGACCCGTTCGTGCCAACTCGCGCGCGGCTCTGAGCCAAAAGGCGGCCAACCGCCCATTTCGCCGCCCCCGGCGGCGAATACCCTGCCCCGGTGCGCGTCCTCGTCGTCACCAACCTCGTGCCCGATGACTCGGCGCCGCAACGGGGGCGCTGGGTGCTCGACCAGATCGACGAGGTGCGCCAGCGCGGCATCGAGGTCGACCTCTTCGGCTTCCCTCCCGGCCGCAACGAGTACATCCCCGCGACCCGGCGGCTGCGGGCGCTGCTGCGGCGCGAGCGCTTCGACCTCGTCCACGCCCACTACGGACTGGCCGCCTGGTGCGCGCGGCTGGCGGGGGCGCGGCCGCTGCTGATCACCTTCCACGGCACCGACGTCCGCCACCCTGTGGTCGGGCCGCTCTCGCACCGGCTGGCCTGGCGGGCCGACCTGATCAGCGCCGTCTCGCGGGCGCTGTTCGAGCCCGAGGACGGCCGGCCCGGGCTGCCGCCGGTGCCCGGCTCGGCGGTCCTCCCCTGCGGCCCCGCGCTCGACCGCTTTGTCCCGATCCCCCGCACCGAGGCGCGCGCCGAGCTCGGCCTCGACCCGGATGGGCGCTTTCTCTTCTTCCCCGCCAACCCGGCCCGGCCCGAGAAGCGAGGCGACCGCGCCGCCGAGCTGGCCGCCGCCTGCGCGGCCGAGCTGCTGACCGGGGGCGGGATCGAGCCGGAGCAGATGCCGCTCTGGCTCAACGCCGCCAGCGCGGTCCTGGTCACCTCCGACTACGAGGGCTTCGGGATGGCGGCGGTCGAGGCGCTGGCCTGCGAGGTGCCGGTCCTCTCGACCCCGGTCGGGATCGCGCCCTACGCGCTCGGCGGCATCTCCGGCTGCCTCTGCGCCCCCTACGAGACCGCCGCCTGGGCCACCGCGGCGCGTCCCCACCTGGAGGCGCCGGATCCGCGCGTCACAGGGGCGGCGCGGGCCGCCACGCTCTCGGCGGGGCGGATGGCCGAGCGCGTGATCGAGGTCTACCGCGACATCACCGGCATCCCGGTATTAGATTGAGCCTGCATGAGCTCTGAAACGGGTGCCCCCAGCGAGAGCCTCAGCGGCCAGATCGAGGAGGCGGAACGCAAGCTGAAAGCTGCGGCCGACGTCGCCAGCGCCGCCGAGCGGCGGGCGACCGCCGAGATCGAGGCGCTGGAGGCCGACCTCGAGCGTGAGCGGGCCAACGCTGCGCAGGCCCGCGAGAAGCTGCAGCTCGCCCACGAGGAAGAGTTGCAGCGCGAGCACGAGTCGAAGGAGCGGGCGATTGCCGCCGCCGAGGAGCGGCTGGCCGCGATCGAAGCCCAGGCGGAGGCTGCGGAGCAGCGGGTCGAGGAGGCTGAACGCCGCGGCGAGGAGGCGGAGCAGACCGTCGCCGAGGAGAAGGCGCGGGCGCGCGAGTCCGCCGCGACCTGGCTGCGCCAGCAGCTCGACTCGATCCGCCGAGAGGCTGAGGGGCGATAGCCGCAGACACGCAGTTCGACGTCGCCGTGGTCGGCGGCGGCGCGGCTGGACTGTGGACGGCGCTGCGGGCCGCTGAGCAGGGCGGCAGCGTCTGCCTCGTCTCCCGCACCCCGCTCTCCCAGAGCGCCAGTTTTTGGGCCCAGGGCGGACTGGCGGCGGCGCTCGAGCCCGACGACTCTCCCGACAGCCACGCCGCCGACACGATCGTTGCCGGGCGGGGGCTCTGCCGGCCGACCGCGGTCCGGGTCCTGGTCGACGAGGCTCCGGGCGCTGTCCGCGACCTGCTCGCCCGCGGCGTCGTCTTCGACCTCGACCATGAGGGACGGCTGGCACTCGGGCTCGAGGGCGGCCACGCGGCGCGTCGCATCGTCCACTCGGGCGGCAGCCAGACCGGCCACGAGCTGACCTCGAAGCTGGCGGCGATGGTCGCGATCGAGGCCCGGATCGAGGTGCGCGAGCGGACCTCGGCGCTGGCCCTGTGGAGCGACGGCGAGCGCTGCCACGGCATCGTCACCGACAACGGCCCGATCGCCGCCGCCGCGACCGTGCTCGCGACCGGCGGCGCCGCGGCGCTTTGGCGCCGCACGACCAACCCGCGCGGGGCGATCGGGGCCGGCCCGGTGCTGGCGGCGGCAGCAGGCGCCGACCTCGCCGACCTCGAGTTCTGCCAATTCCACCCGACCGCGCTCGCCCTCCCGGGCTCCGACTCCGACGGGGTCCTGATCACCGAGGCGATCCGCGGCGAGGGAGCGAAGCTGCTCGCCGCCGACGGCGAGCGCTTCACCGACGAGCTCGCCCCCCGCGACGCCGTCACCGCCGCGATCCTCGACCGCATGCAGGCCGACGGCGTCGCCCAGGTGGAGCTCGACCTGCGGGCGATCGACCCGGCCCGCTTCCCCAACGTCTTCGCCTCGCTCACCGCGGCCGGGCTGACCCCGCGTGAGCAGCCGGTCCCGGTCGCTCCCGCCGCCCACTACATGATGGGCGGGGTCGCGGTGGACCTCGACGGCCGCACCTCGCTGCCCGGGCTCTACGCGGTCGGCGAGTGCTCCTGCACGGGGCTGCACGGCGCCAACCGGCTCGCCTCCAACTCACTCAGCGAGTGCTTCGTGTTCGGCAGCCGCGCCGCCACGGCAGCGGTAGCCGAGACCGTCACGGCGGAGCGCCCGCCGCTGCCGGAGTGGACCTTCGAGCCACCGACCGAGGAGACCCGGGAAGCGGTCTGGCGCCGGGCCGGGCCGAAGCGCAACCCCGACGCCCTCGCCTCGCTGGTCTGCAACCCCTACCCGCTGGCGAAGGCAATCGCCCGCGCCGCCCTCAACCGGCGCGAGTCGCGCGGCGGCCACCTGCGCACCGACTGCCCCGGGGCCGACAGCGACCTCGACGGCGTCCACTTCATCCTCGGCGCCGACGGCGAGGTCCGCCGCGAGGAGTGGCGATGACCGGCGTCCGCCGCTAGCGTCGCCCCATGCTGCTCGGAGTCGACGTCGGCGGGACCTTCACCGATGCCGCCCTCCTCGACGACGGCGTCGTCCACACCGCCAAGGTCCCGACCACGCCAGGCGACGAGTCGGCCGGGGTGATGCGGGCGATCGCGGCGGCGCTCGAGCGAGCCGGGGCGGAGCCCGGCGACGTCGCCACCTTCGCGCATGGGATGACGGTCGGGACCAACGCGCTGCTGGAGGAACGCGGCGCCCGCACCGCCCTGGTCGCGACCCGTGGCTTCGCCGACCTGCTCGAGATCGGCCGCCAGGACCGGCCCCACCTCTACCGGCTCTGCGCGCCGAAGCCGGCGCCGCTGATCGCTCCCGAGCTGAAGCTCGAGGCGGCGGAGCGAACCGGGCCCGAAGGCGTGATCGAGCCGCTGGGCGCGGAGGAGCCACAGCGATTGGCCGAGGCGCTGCGCGAGAGCGGCGCCGAGTCGGTCGCGATCTGCCTGCTCTTCTCCTACCTCGACCCCTCCCACGAGCGGGCGATCGCCGCCCACCTGCGCGCGGCGTTGCCCGACCTCCACGTCTCCGTCTCGCACGAGGTGCTGCCACGCTTCCGCGAGTACGAGCGCTGCTCGACCACCGCGATCGACGCCTACCTGAGCCCGCTGCTCGGCCACTACCTGGGCCGGCTCGGCGAGGCGACCGCGACCGCGGGTCTGCCGGCGCCGCTGGTGATGCAGTCCTCGGGCGGCGTGGCGCCGGCCGAGGAGGCGGCGCGGGCCGGCGCCTGGAGCGTGCTCTCCGGCCCGGCTGGCGGCGCCGTCGGGGCCGGCGTCCTGGCCCGGGTCAGCGGCGACGGCAACGCGCTCGGCTTCGATATGGGCGGCACCTCCTGCGACGTCTGCGTGGTCGAGGACGGCACGGTGCGGCGCACCGACTCGCGCCGGATCGAGGGCCGCACGATCCAGCTGCCGATGGTCGACGTCCACACGGTCGGGGCCGGCGGCGGCTCGGTCGGCTGGCGCGACAGCGGCGGCGCCCTGCGGGTCGGGCCGCGCTCGGCCGGGGCCAAGCCGGGACCGGCGTGTTACGGCCGCGGCGGCGAGGAGCCGACCGTGACCGACGCCAACCTCCTGCTCGGCCACCTCGCCGCCGACTCGCGCCTGGCCGGCGGGGTCGAGCTCGACCGCGAGGCGGCGGAGCACACCGTCGCCGGCCTCGCTCACGAGCTCGGCCTGGAGCCGCTCGAGACCGCGGCCGGGATCGTCCGCGTCGCCAACCAGGAGATGGTGCGGGCGCTGCGCGTGGTCACGGTCGAGCGCGGCGTCGACCCGCGCGGCTTCGCCCTGCTGCCGTTCGGCGGCGCCGGCCCGATGCACGCGGCGGCGATCGCGGCCGAGCTTGGGATCGGGACGATCCTCTGCCCGCGCGCCAGCGGCGTGCTCTCGGCGCTCGGGCTCTGCGCCTCCGAGCGCCGCCGCGACACCGCCCGCACCGTGATGCTGAGTGGCGAGGAGTTCAGCGCCGCGCGGGTCGCCGCCGAAGTCGCCGACCTCGTCGCCACCACCGGCGCCGGCTTCGACGGCGCCGGGCCGGAGCTGGTCTACGAGCTGCGCTACGCCGGTCAGGCCTTCGAGCTGCCGGTGTCCGGCCCGGCCGAGCCCGACCCGGACGACCTCGCCGAGCGCTTCGAGCAGGAGCACGAGCGGCGCTACGGCCACCGCGACCCCGAGGGCGAGGTCGTGCTCGTCGACATCCGCCTCGCGCTGGTCGCGCCGGGCCCGCAACCGCGCCCGCTCGCCGCGCCCGGCGAGCGACTGGAGCGCAGCGAGCGCCTGGTCCGCTTCGGAGCGGAGTGGGTGCAGACGCCG
>DASUNU010000113.1:0-7442 GCA_036276995.1 Solirubrobacterales bacterium | reverse complement strand
GCCCCTCCACTAGCCTGCCGCCGATGCTGAAACCGGGAGACAGGGCGCCAGCCTTCACGCTGTCCGATCAGGACGGCAACAAGGTCAAGCTGACCGAGCTCAAGGGCGAGACCGTGGTCGTCTACTTCTACCCACGGGCCGACACTCCGGGCTGCACGACCCAGGCCTGCGGCATCCGCGACCGCGGCGACGAGTACCGCGAGCTGGGCGCGCGGGTGCTGGGGATCTCACCCGACCAGCCGGAGGCGCTGCAGAAGTTCGCCGGCAAGTACGACCTCGACTTCACCCTGCTCGCCGATCCCGACCACAAGGTCGCCGAGAAGTACGGCGCCTGGGGTGAGAAGTCGATGTACGGCAAGAAGTACATGGGGATCGTCCGCTCGACCTACATCGTCGACCCGAGGGGCAAGATCTCCCACGTCTTCCCCAAGGTTCAGCCTAAAAAGCACGACGGCCTCGTGCTCAAAGCGCTGGCCGAACTGGGCTAAGTCAGGCGCTCAGCGCCACGACCGCGATGAAGCTGGCGTAGAGGACGAACCAGCCGATTACGGCGGGGAGTTTGAAGCGGCGGGAGACGTGCAGGCTCTCGTAGGCGAGCAGGCCGCCGGCGAGGCCGAGGGCGATCGAGATGATCGCGTTGGTGCTGAGGTCCCAGTCGGTGAACATCAGACCGATCCCGACCGGGATCGTCGACTGGAAGACCATCGCGCCGGTGATGTTGCCGAGGGCGAGAGCGTCCTTGCCTTCGCGCACCCAGAAGAAGCTGTTGACCTTCTCCGGCAGCTCGGTCGCCAGCGGCGCCAGGATCAGGGCCAGGACCAGGGCCTCTACCCCGATGCTGTCGGCGATATGGAGTAGCTCCTCGACGAAGAGGTGGGCGCCGCCGACCATCGCCCCAAGGCCGACCACGAGCTGGATGATGCAGAGCGACAGCGCCGGGTCTTCGCGGCGCTCGCCGCGGCGCTCGAAGATCAGCGGGTTCAGCGTCTCCTCCCCCTGCACCTCGCCGCTGCTGCGCAGGGTTTGGCGGATGTAGAGCCCGTAGGCGACCAGGAAGACGATGCCGACCACGATCCGCACCGGCGCCGGTGGACCCCAGGCAAGCGCGCCTCCGAGGGCGAACAGGACGAGGAAGAAGATCAGGTCCCGCTCCAGGGTCGGCCGGTGCACTTTCAGCGCCACCCCCTGCTCGCGCTTGTCGCGGTAGAGGTAGGCGAAGAGCCCGACCAGCCCCATCGCCAGCGTCGCCAGCAGGAAGGGAGCACCGACGATCGCACCGATCGCGACGTCTTCGGATCCCTCGTTGACGCTGAGCAGGGCGACGATCGCGATCAGCGTCTCCGGCATCGCCGTGCCGACCGCGGCGAGGATGCTGCCGACCGCGCCCTCACCGAGGTTGAGGCGGTGACCGATCCACTCGACGGCGTTGGTGAACAGCAACGCCCCCGCCAGGACGACGGCGAAGCTGAGCGCAAGAAGAAGGGCTTCTCCCATCGCCGCAGGCTATATGTCTCGCGCCGGAGGCTCCCTACGCAAAGTAGAAAGCCAGCCCGAAGACGACGTAGACGGCCAAGAGCTGCACTCCCTCGAACCAGGTCGACTCGCCGTCCTGGGTGACGTAATTCGCGATCAGGACGGCCAGCAGGATCGCCCCCAGCTCGAAGCCGTTGAAGACCAGGGCCAGCGGATAGGGCCCGAGGAAGAACGAGGCGAGGACGAGGACAGGAGCGACGAAGAGGGCGATCTGGGCGCTGGAGCCGATCGCGATGTTGACCGCCAGGTCCATCTTGTCCTTCATCGCGACCAGGACCGCGACCCAGTGCTCGGCGGCATTGCCGACGATCGCGACCACGATCACGCCGACGAAGAACTCAGAGAGCCCGATCGACTCCGAGGCCTCGCTGATCGAGCCGACCAGGACCTCGGACATCAGCCCGACCAGCAGCCCGGCGCCGGCCAGCGCGATCACCGAGGTGCGGGTCGACCAGCCCCAGGTGTCCTCCTCCTCGTACTCAGGGTTGAAGATCGCGCGGTGGGTTTTGAGCGAGAAGAAGAGGCCGGCCACGTAGGTGGCGATGAGGACGATCGCCACCGCCAGCGACAGGTGCTCGACCGTGGAGTCGTAATTGACCGCCTCGGCCCCCGGGCTCGGCAGCCCCTGTCCCTCGACCAGCTCGAAGATCGCCGGCATCAGCAGCGCCGCCGCAGCGAGCATCAGCATCGTGCTCTGGACGCTGGCGCTGGTGCGGCTGAAGGTCTGCTTCTCGCGCCCGAGGCCGCCCGCCAGCATCGCCACGCCGAGCACGAGCAGGATGTTGCCGAGGATCGATCCGACGATCGAGGCCTTGACCACCTCCTGCAGGCCCTGGCTGAGGGCGAAGAGGGCGATGATCAACTCCGGCGCGTTGCCGAAGGTGACGTTGAGCAGGCCGCCGATCCCCGGCCCCGAGCGCGCCGCCAGCTCCTCCGTCGCCCGCCCCATCAGCGCCGCGGTGGGGATGATCCCCAGGGCGGCGGCAGCGAAGATCGCCGTCGCCGGCGCGTGGGTCAGCTCCAGAGCGACCGCGATCGGGATCAGCGGCACGAGCAGGTACGGCCAACCGTGCGCGCTGCGCAGGAAGGCCGCGTTGAGCCGCGGTCGCTCTGGGTGTCCCTCCATCTACTGAGTCGAGACGACTACCGGATCATTCCCGCGCACTGCTGCAGGTCGGCGGGAGTTTCGGCGTCTTTGAGGCAGTTGAGGTAGGCCTGCTGACCACCGGAGGAGCCCGAGCCACCGCTCGAGCCCGAGCCGCCCGAACCGCCGGAGGACGAGCCGCCGCCCAGCGGCGAGTCGCCTTCGGTCAAGCCTTCGAACAGGTCGCTGAGACCTTCGCCGCTGCTGGCCGCTTCAAGCAGTTCCAGCGGGTTGACGTCGAGCTGCTGAAACAGCCCTTCGAGCGGTTTCGCGTCGGCCGGAGCGCTGATCTCCTGCTCCTCGTTGACCTCGCTGAGGGTGAGGTCGAGATCGACTTCGACTTTTTCCTTGTCCGAGCCCTGCGGTTCGACCGTCAGTTCAGCGACGAGGCGGCGGACGATGTCGTCGTCGCCGACGTAGACCTCGACGTGGGCTTTCCTGACCGCGCCGGTGACTTCGCCCTTGGCTTCTTCGAGTTCGCCGATCGGCAGCGGGCCGGCCGCTTCGAGCTGGGCGGCGCAGGCCGGGTTTTCGCTCAGCTCGATGATCGCGTCGATCGCGCCGCCGACGTCGAGGTCGCCGCTGATCTTGGTCGTGCCGGTGCCGTCGACGTCGGCGCTGCCGTCGTTGGTCAGGTCGTCGACGAAGTCGCCGACCTTGAAGCCTTCGGCTGCCTCCTGACAAGCGGTCACGTCAGCCGGGTTGCCTTCTGCCCCACCTTGCTGGTCGGCCTGTTCGAAGCTCGATTTGATGAAGCCGAAACTGGTCGGGTCGACTTCGTACTCGGTCCCTTTGTAGTTGATGAAAGCGCGATCGGAGAGCAGCGTCAGGCCGCCTTCGAAGTCCACGTCATCGCCCTCGACGGTGCCGTTCGCGGTGGCGGTCATCGCCAACTGCGGCAGGTCGTCTTTGCCACTGCCGGCCTGGAACGGGCCGGAGAGGCTGACGTCGATGTCGCCGCCTTCCTCCCCTTCGGATTTGATCGCGAGCGAGAGCTCGATGTTGCCGCTTTCCACGCCTTCGAGGCTGGCGCTGTCGACGACCTTTTGCGGATCTTCGCTGCTCTTGTCGCTACTGCCGCCACAGGCGGCGAAGGTGACGGTGAGAGCGGCCAGGGCTGCGAGCAGCGCAAACATGCGGAAACGGCTCAAGAGATTGAGACTCCTCGTGATCGGTGGCAGGATCAGAGATGATTCTAGGGCTGCGGCGGCGGCTCCTGCCCCCAGCGCCGCATCCCAGCTTCGATTTCCTCGTTGACGATGCGCAGGACCGCGACCCGGGCGTAACGCTTCGACTCAGCGGCGATCAGGTGCCAGCGCGCCCGCCGGCGGTGGGTGCGGTCGAGCATCTCCTCCACCGCCTCCTCATATTGAGGTCGTTTTGCCCGGTTTTCCCAGTCGTCGGGCGTCAGCTTCCAGGCCTTGAGCGGATCGGCGGCGCGGCTTTCGAAGCGTTGCAGCTGCTCCTTGGCGGAGATGTGCAGCCAGAGCTTGACCAGGACCGTGCCCTCGTCCGCCAGTCCCTGCTCAAAGGAGACGATCTCTTCGTAGGCCCGTTCCCACTCCGGGCGAGTGGCGAGCTCGTCGACCCGCTCGACCAAGACCCGTCCGTACCAGGAGCGGTCGTAGACCGCCATCCCGCCCCACCCCGGCAGCGGCGGCCAGAAGCGGTGGAGAAAGTGGTGGCGTTTCTCGGCCGGGCTCGGGGCCGCGTACTGGGCGACGCGAACGTGGCGCGGATCCAGCGGCGCCGTCAGCCGCTTGATCGCACCGCCCTTGCCAGAGGCGTCCCAGCCCTCGAAGACAACACAGAGCGGCGGACCCAGCTCTTTCCCGCCGATCAGCCCGCCCAGCGTGAGGCGCAGCTGGGCCAGCCGCCGGCCGGCCAGCTTCAGCTCCCGTTCTTCCTCTTTGCGGCTGAGCGCGAGGCTCAGGTCGACCTCGTCGAGGTGTCCCATCCAGCGATCGTAGAGCTACGACAGCGCGTCTTCAGCGACTTTTTCCAGCAGTTCGTTGAGCACTTCGCCGCCGTTGGACTGGATGAACCCCTGCGCGTTGACGCCGAGCAGGGTGAACAGCGCGAACAGCTGCTTGCTCTTGGCCGGCGGGGAGCCGAACTGCTGCGGCTCGTTGACATCGCTCAGGGTCAGCTCGAAATCGATCGCGACCGCTTCGCCACCTTTGCGGGTGGCGGCGAGCTCGGCAACGACTTTGCGGATGATCTTGTCGTCGCCGACATAGATCTCGATCCGAGCTTTCTTCACCGTGCCGCTCAGTTCGTCGCCGATCTGGCGCAGTTCGTAGAGGGGCAGCGGCGAGACGGCTTCGAGCTGGATCCGGCATTTGGGATCCCCCGCGAGCCTGGCGAAGAGCTTGGTCAGCGCGGCACCGTCGAGTTCACCGCTGATCTTGGTCGTCTCTTCCCCGTTGACGTCAGCGCTGCCGTCGTTGCTTGGATCCACCGCCAGCTCGCCGATCGGGTTATCGGCGAGAACTTCTTGACAAGCGATCAGTTCGAGGTTGCGACCTTCGTTGCCTTCGGTGGCGGCGCCGGGAACGAAGAGGACCCGGGCGAGGCTGTAGTTGCTGGGGTCGATTTCGTACTCGGTCCCTTTGTATTTGACGAAGCCGCGGCTGCCGAGCAGCTTCAGGCCGGCTTCGAAGTCGAGCTCCTCGCCGTTCGCCGTGCCTTTGACCGTTGCGGTGGCGTCGACTTTGGGCAGGTCGAAACCCTGCCGCTCGAATTTGCCACTGGCCGCGACCTCGACATCGGCCGACTGTTTGCCGCTGGCCTCAACCCCGACGGAGGCGTCGAAGGCAGCGCTTTCGACTCCTTCGAAACTGACTTCATCGAGGACGTCGCGCGGATCCTCTTCGCCGCCGCCGCAGGCGGAGAGGGTCGCCGCGGCCAGGACCAGGGTCAGCAGAACGGCGCAGATGCGGAAGCGAGTCAAAGTCAAATTCCCCTAAGTAGTTACAGGGAATTGTAGGAGTCCTTGTCAACCCCCGCTTTTAGCCCGAGTCCCCGGTCCGCGATTCCTCGATCGGGGGTGGGCGATCATCGCTGGTGAGGTTGGCCACCAGCGGGAAGAGCAGGGCACCGAGGAAGATCAGGATCACCCCGGCGGCGACCAGCCACTTGGTCGCGGTCAGGTGGCCGAGGATGCCGATCACGAAGCCGGCCAGCATCAGCACGATGTAGGGGCCGGGGCTGTGCGGCAGCAGGTCGGCGAGGGGTAGCGCGAGCAGCGGGGCGAGGTCGAGCACGGGGGCGGATTATCATCGCCCGCATGGCCGACGGCTCCGTGGCAGAGACGAAGGAGGCGCTGGCGGGGGTCGGCTACCTCGCCGACGAGCCCGCCGCGCTGGTCTCCTTCCTGGCCCAGAAGCTGGGCAAGCCGGTCCTCGTGGAGGGCCCGGCCGGGGTCGGCAAGACCGAGCTGGCGAAGGCGCTCTCGCGGGCGACCGGGCGCGAGCTGGTGCGGCTGCAGTGCTACGAGGGCCTCGACGAGGCGAAGGCGATGTACGAGTGGAACTACCGCAAGCAGCTACTGCGGATCCAGGCCGGCGGTGAGGCCGGCTGGGAGAACGTGCAGGAGGACATCTTCAGCGAGGAGTTCCTGCTCACCCGGCCGCTGATGCAGGCGATCTCCAGCCCCGAGCCGGTGGTCCTGCTGATCGACGAGATCGACAAGACCGACCAGGAGTTCGAGGCGATGCTGCTCGAGCTGCTCTCCGACTTCCAGATCACGATCCCCGAGCTGGGCCAGATCTCCGCGACGACGATGCCGATCGTCGTCCTCACCTCGAACGACTCGCGTGAGCTGACCGAGGCGCTGAAGCGGCGCTGCCTCTACCTCTGGCTCGACTACCCCGGGCTGGAGCGCGAGATGGAGATCGTGCAGCTGCACGTGCCGGAGCTCGCCGAGACCCTGACCCGGCGCCTGGTCGAGGTGGTCGAGATGGTGCGAGCGCTGGACCTGAAGAAGCCGCCCTCGATCGCCGAGTCGATCGACTGGGCGAGAACGCTGCTGCTGATGGGGGCCGAGGACATCGACCAGGAAACCTTCAACCAGTCGATGTCGATCATCGTCAAGCACCGCACCGACATCGACCTGGTGGCGGAGCGAGTGGGGATGAAGCTTGCCGACCCCCTACGGCCCCAAGGCTGATCCCGGCCCACCCGGGCTGGCGCCGAAGCTGCTCGGCTTCTGCGAGGAGCTGCGCAGCGAGGGGGTCGCGGTCGGCACCTCCGAGATCCTCGACGCCTTCGCCGCCCTCGAACAGGTCGAGTGGACCGCGCCGGCGGACTTCCGCGAGGCGCTGGCGACGACGATCGCCAAGTCCCAGGACGACCGCCGCGTCTTCGAGCTGCTCTTCGACCGCTACTTCTTCCGCGCCGCCGAGGCGGAGGCGGTCCAGCGCGAGATCAGCGAGGAGGCCGAGGGCGGCGGTGGCGAGGGCGGTGAAGGCGGCGAGCGGCTCGACATGGACGAGCTGCGCGAACAGATCCGCGAGGCGATCATGGAGGGCGACGAGGACAAACTGCGCGACCTGGCGCGGCTGGCGATCGCCGCCTTCGGCCGCGGCGAGGGCTCGGGCGTGGTCGGCGTCGACGTGCAGCGGATCCGCCGCACACTCGGGCTGACGGCGGGTCAGCAGCCGCCGACCGAGGACGGCCGCGAGCTGCCGCCGATCGACCGCGACCAGCTCAACGCCTTCGAGCGCCACCTGCGCCGCGAGCTCGAGCGCGACCTGATCGAGCG
>DASUNU010000112.1:0-22872 GCA_036276995.1 Solirubrobacterales bacterium | reverse complement strand
ACACGGTCGCCTGGCTGGATCTCCTCCAGGAGCTTCCACAGGAGGAGGGGAACGCCGGCCATGTCGACGAGGCAGAGGACGGGATGGTTGTGCGTGCCGGTCAGCTCGTGGCCGTGTCGAGTGCGCAGGCGAAGAGTGGGATGGTCACCGGAGTGGAAGAGCTTGGACGCCTTCACAGGACGACCAAGTCGATCGAGCACCTCCAGGTCGATGTCATTGTCGGATTCCGGCTTGGCATCGCCTACGAGTGAGTCGATTCGCACCGTTCCCTCGGTGGTTGCCACCCGCGTGTCCCCACTGACGCAGTACCTCATGGCGGCCGCCGGGTCGTCGTCGATCGAGCCGAAGTTGCCCTGGCCGTCGACCAGCGTGTAGCGCAGGGAGAAGTCCTGCGCCATCCGCACCAGCGTGTCGTAGATCGCCGAGTCGCCGTGCGGGTGGTACTTGCCCATCACCTCACCGACGATGAAGGCGCACTTGCGGTAGGCGCGGGTCGGCTGCAGGCCGATGTCGTGCATCGCGTAAAGCACGCGGCGGTGGACGGGCTTGAGCCCGTCGCGCACGTCCGGCAGCGCGCGCCCGACGATCACGCTCATCGCGTAGTCGAGATACGACGAGCGCATCTCCTGCTCGAGGCCGCGCTCCTCGATATTGCCGGTGAGTGCGTCGAGCGCCATCAGCTCCACACCCCTCTCACCCGGTCGAACCCGACTCGATCAGACATCAAGGAACTTCACCTCTTTCGCGTGCGTCTCAATGAAGTCTCGGCGCGGAGCGACCTGGTCGCCCATCAGCATCGAGAAGATCGTGTCGGCGGCGGTCGCGTCTTCGAGCGTGACCCTGGCCAGGGTGCGTGAGGCCGGGTCCATCGTCGTCTCGCGCAGCTGCTTCGCGTTCATCTCGCCCAGTCCCTTGAACCGGGTCAGCTGCACGCCCTGGCGGGCGAGCTCGAGCACGGCGCCGCGCAGCGCCTCGAAGGAGAGCGCGGCGCTGCGTTTCTCGCCGCGCTTGACTTCGAACGGCGGCCTTCCGACCTGTTTCAGCAGCGCCGCGTGGACCTCGGCAAACTTGCGGTAGTCGTGGTGGCCGAAGAGGGTCGCCGGCAGACGGTGGGTGCGGGCGAGGCCGCTCTTGCGCTCGACCGCCTTGACCACCACCAGGTCCTCACTTGACTCCAGGACCTCGGTCTCGAACGGCTCTTTCGGGTCGCCGCCCTTCTGCAGGAGATCGCGCGCGGCGCTGATCGTCGTCACCTGTTCGTCGAGCAGACTCGACTCCTCGAGGAAACGGACCACCTCGTGGCCGAAGTCGGCCTGCAGCGAGGAGCCCCAGCCCTCGTACTCTTTCGAGCGCCGGATGTAGGCCTGCCAGCGGCTCGGGGTCAGCTTGCGCACCTCGCCGGTCGCGTCGGTCAGCTCGAATTCCTCGAGCTTGTCGCGCAGCAGCAGCTCTTCGAGTTCGGACTCGCGCTCCAGGTAGGTCTCCTGGTTGCCCTGCTTGACCCGGTAGAGCGGCGGCTTGGCGATGTAGACGTAGCCGGCGCTGATCAGCTCCGGCATCTGTCGGTAGAGGAAGGTCAGGACCAGGGTGCGGATGTGCGCACCGTCGACGTCGGCGTCAGTCGCCATCACGATTTTGTGGTACCTGGCGCCCTCGATGTCGAACTCGTCATGAACGCCGGTCCCGATCGCCGTGATCAGCGCCTGGATCTCGTTGTTGGCGAGGACCTTGTCGATCCGGCTCTTCTCGACGTTGATGATCTTCCCGCGCAGTGGCAGCACCGCCTGCGTGTTGCGGTCGCGCGCCTGCTTGGCCGAGCCGCCGGCCGAGTCACCCTCGACCACGAAGATCTCGGCCAGGGCCGGGTCCTTGACGGTGCAGTCGGCGAGCTTGCCGGGCAGGGTCGAGTTCTCCAGCGCCGACTTGCGAGTGAGGTCGCGGGCTTTGCGGGCGGCGGCGCGGGCGCGGGCGGCGTCGATCGTCTTGCTGATGATCTTGCGCGCCTCGGCCGGGTTCTCCTCGAGGAACTCCGCCAGCTTGCGGTTGACCGTCTCCTCGACCAGGCCCTTGATCGGCGGGTTGCCGAGTTTGGTCTTGGTCTGACCCTCGAACTGCGGGTCGTGCAGCTTGACCGAGATCACCGCGGTCAGACCCTCGCGCACGTCCTCGCCGGCGAGGTTGTCGTCCTTCTCTTTGAGCAGCGCTTTGCTGCGGGCGTAGGCGTTCAGCGTCCGCGTCAGCGCCGCCCGGAACCCCGACATGTGGGTGCCGCCCTCGTGGGTGTTGATGTTGTTGGCGAAGCTGAAGATCGACTCCTGGTAGGAGCCGTTCCACTGCATCGCAATCTCGACTTCGCCGTCGTCTTTTTCACCCTCGAAGTAGATCGGCTTGCGGTTCAGCGTCTCCTTGTTCGCGTTGAGATGGCGGACGAAGTCCTCGATGCCGCCCTCGTACTGGAAGGTGACGCTGTTGGTCTCGCCGCGCTCGTCGATCAGCTCGATCTTCAGGCCGCGGGTGAGGAAGGCGGTCTCGCGCAGGCGCTCGGCCAGGGTCTCGAAGTCGAACTCGATGTCTTCGAAGATTTCGAGGTCCGGGAGGAAGGTGATCGCGGTCCCGTGCTGGTCGCTCTTGTCGCCCGCCTCCAGCTTCGACTGGGGTTTGCCACGCTCGTAGTCCTGCTCCCAGACGAAGCCGTCGCGCTCGATCTTCAGGTGCAGGCGCTCGGAGAGCGCGTTGACGACCGAGGAGCCGACGCCGTGCAGGCCGCCGGAGACCTTGTAGCCGCCGCCCTCCCCGAACTTGCCGCCGGCGTGGAGGACGGTGAGGACGACTTCGGCCGCCGGGCGGCCCTCTTTCGCCATCGTCTCGACCGGGATGCCGCGCCCGTTGTCCTCGACCGTGCAGCTGTTGTCGGGGTGGAGAATTACGCGGACCGAGTCGCAGTAGCCGGCGAGGGCCTCGTCGACCGAGTTGTCGACGATCTCGTAGACCAGGTGATGGAGACCCCGCGGCCCGGTCGAGCCGATGTACATGCCGGGGCGTTTGCGGACGGCTTCCAGTCCCTCGAGGACGGTGATGTCCGCGGCGCCGTATGAGCCGTCGCCTTTGGCTTTTTTCTCAGGCAATGAGTCCCTTCCGGTTGACACAGAAAACCCCGACGCCTGGAGGCTCGCTCCACGCGGATCGGGGCATAACGCGAGTTGCCATAAGAATACCAGTCGGGGGCTGCGGAAGACCGGTCACAATGAGACTTTTTCCCTGCAAATCGTGCATAAATCGGGTCTAAGATGTGTCTTTACTGAGACGGAACCGCAGGGCTATGGGTGCCTGCTCGCCCAGCTCCTCTCGTAGTCGCTCCAACAACTGCGCCTGCATCAGGTCCAGCTCCTGCACCCAGACCGCCTCGACGCACTCGACCGTGAGCGTGCCAGCGCGCTCGGAGACGGGAGTGGCGACCGCTGCCAACTGCTCACCGACCGCCGTCGCCCAGGCCGCTTGGGCCGCCGCCAGGCTGGTGCGCGGCGCTGCAAGGTCGCGGGCGGCACGGATCGCCGCCGAAGCCTCGCGTGGCGCACGGCGGCGGCTCACGCAGCCACGACCTCTCGCTGTTCTGGGGGCGGCATCCTCACCACCGAGACCAGCGCCGGCGGGGGCAGCGACTCCTCGTCAGCAGCGGTGATCAGAGCCTGACCGCCGTCGTCAAGCCGATTGACCAGGCGCTCGCGGCGGCCCGGGTCGAGCTCGCTCATCACGTCGTCGAGCAGCAGCAGCGGGATCACCCGGCGGGCGGCCAGGAGAACCTCGCGCTCGGCAAAGAGCAGGGCCAACAGCGCCGCCCGTTGCTGGCCCTGCGACCCGTAGCGGCGTAGCGAGCGGCCGCCGGCCTCCAGCTTCAGCTCGTCGAGGTGCGGGCCCCAGGAGCTGCGCCCGAGCCGCACGTCCTGCTCGCGCCGCTGCTCCAGACCAGTCCGGATCTCCTCGGCCGAGCCGGCCGCTCGCGGCGCGTAGACGAGGCCTCCGTCTTCCAGCCCGAGCTCCGCCGTCGCGGCCGCGAACGGGGCGGCCAGCTCGGTCACCGCCTCCTCCCGCGCCGCGACCAGCGGCGCGGCGGCGCTCGCAAGGCTCGAGTCCCAGATATCGAGCTCACCGGGGGCGGCCGCGCCGGCGGCGATCCGGGACAAGAGCGCGTTGCGTTGGGCCAGGGCCTGCCCGTAGCGCTTGCGCAGCTCGGTCCGAGCTGGCCAGCGAGCGGCGGCGAAGCTGTCGAGGTGGGCGCGGCGCTCGGAGGGCGGCCCCTTGACCAGGCTCAGCCGGTCCGGGGCGAAGACGGCGACCGGTGGGCGGCTGCGGGCCAGCGTGGCGGGGTCGGCGGGGCTGCCGTCAAGCAGGTGTCTGCGCCCTTCGCTGCGGCTGACCGAGGCGAGCAGACGACGCTCGAGGCCATCGTCGTCGCGGACGGTCACCTCAGCGCGGGCGAGCGAACCGCCGAAGGGGATCAGGTCGCGGCGATCTGAGGTGCGGAAGGAGCGGCCGGTGAGGGCGAAGTAGAGCGCCTCGACCAGGTTGGTCTTGCCGACCCCGTTGGGGCCGACGACGCTGACGATGCCGGGGTCGAGCTCAACCCGAACCCGCTCGAGACTGCGCAGCGGCCGCGCTTCGATCGCGGTGACCAGCACCGGCCGCCACTCCTCAGACGTTGAGGCGGATCGGCATCACCAGGTAGCGGAAGTCCTCGTTCTCGACCGGCTGCAGCAGGCCCGGGCGCAGCGGCGAGATCAGGCGCAGCAGCACCTCCTCGCCCTCGACGCTCTCGATCCCCTCCTTGAGGAACTCGGGGTTGAAGCCGATCTCCAGCGGCTCGCCCTCGAAGGCGGCCGGCATCGTCTCCTGCGCGTCGCCGACGTCCGGCGTTTCCGCCGCGACCGTGAGCTCGCCGGCTGTGAAGGAGAGCCGCAGCGGCGCGTTGCGCTGCGCGAGCTGGCTGACCCGGCGGGTGACGTCGAGGAAGTCGGCGCGCGGCAGGCGCACGTCGTGCTCGTAGGACTCCGGCAGGAGTTGTCGAAAGTTGGGGAACTGGCCCTCGATCAGGCGCGTGGTGAGGGTGATCGCCCCTGCCTCGAAAACGGCCTGGTTGGTCAGCAGCGAGACGGTGCCTGCCTCGACCCCCTCCGAGGAAAGGATGCGGCCGAGCTCGCGCAGCGCCCGAGCCGGAATGTTCGCCTCGAGCTCGCCGCCGAGCTCGCTCTCCAGCTCGGTCCGCTTCACCGCCAGCCGGTAGGAGTCGGTGGCGACCATCGTCATCTCCGAGCCGCTCGCGGAGACGAAGACGCCGGTGAGAACGGGACGCATGTCGTCGCGCGAGGCGGCGCGCGCGACGAGGTCGATGCTGGCGCCGAGCTCCTTAGCCGGGATCTTCAGGCCCGGATCCTCGCCTGGGGTCGGCAGCTTCGGAAAGTCCTCGGCGGGCAGAACCCGCAAGTGGAAGCTCGAGCTACCGCTGCGGATCTCTACATCGTGCTCGGCCTCGCGCGACTCGATCTCCACCGTCGGGTCGGCGAGCGAGCGCGCGACCTCGGCCAGCAACCGGCCCGGCAGTAGCACTGAGCCCTCGTTCTCGATCTCAGCCTCGAGCGTCGTCTCCAAGCCCATGTCGAGATCGGTGGCGGTGAGGGTGACGCGCCCACCCGTGGCACTGATCAGGACGCCGGAGAGCGCCTGGGTGGCGGCGCGGGTGGAGACAGCCCTGGAAACGATCGAGAGCTTGGCGACAAGGTCTTCGCGTTTGGTCGTGAGCTTCAAGAGATGAATGCCTTCTTAAGTTGAGTTAGGGCTTGTGGAAAGTCTCGGTGGTGCGGAGGAAACCGCCTTGCGACGCGGTTTCGGGCCTGTGGACGAGGCTGTGGGAAGGGCGGGATTCTTGCAGCGCCATCGGCCGTCAGCGCTCACCGGTGGTCGGATTGTGGATAACGCCGCGCAACTCCTGGACCCGGTCGGCGAGCTCGGTGTCCTCGATCAGGCCGGCCTCGACCCGCCGCAGCGAGTTGAGCACGGTGGAGTGATCGCGACCGCCGTAGAGGCGGCCGATTTGGGGCAGTGAGAGGTCGGTCAGCTCGCGAGTGAGGAAGATCGCCACCTGGCGGGCCCGCAGGGGAGTTGCGGCGCGACTGGAGCCGACCAGCTCGGCGCGTGACACACCAAAGGCTTCGGCGACCCGTTGCTGGATCTCCTCGACCGAGGTCGTCCGCGCCGGCCGACCACGCGGGATCACCTCGGCGATCAGCTCGCTGCTCAGCGGCTTGGCCATCAGCGAGGCATGGGCGATGACGCGGGTGAGGGCGCCGTGCAGTTGACGCACATTGGCGTCGATCCGGTTGGCCAGCTCTGTCAGCGCCTCTGTATCGGCGATCTCGACCCCGGCCTCCTGGACCAGCCGCCGCAGCACGGTCAGGCGGGTGGCCAGGTTGGGCGGCTCGACCGCGACCGTGAGGCCCCACTCGAAGCGATCGCGCAGGCGCGAGGCGAGGGTCGAGAGCTCGCTGGGAATGCGGTCGGCGGAGAGGACCAACTGGCTGCCGGACTCGTAGAGCGCGTTGAAGGTGTGGAAGAACTCCTCCTCGGTGGCGGGCTTGCCCTCGAGGAACTGGACGTCGTCGATCAGCAGCACGTCGAGGTCGCGGTAGCGCGCCTTGAAGGCCTCGGCTCCGGCGGACTTGAGCGCGACCACGAACTCGTTGGTGAAGGACTCGGCGGTGGTGTAGCGGACGCTGAGACCGGGGGCGTTGGCCCGCAGGTAGTTGGCGATTGCCGCCAGCAGGTGGGTCTTGCCGAGGCCCGGCGGTCCGTGCAGGAAGAGCGGGTTGTAGGCCTCCGAGGGGGCCTCCGCCACGGCCAGCGCGGCGCCATGGGCGAGCCGGTTGCCGCCGCCGATCACAAAGCGGTCGAAGGTGTAGTTCGGGTTCAGCTCAACGCCGTCGAGCGGCACCGCCGATCCCCCCGGCACCTCGTCCTCGCCACCGAAGGCAACGCGCTTCAGCGACGTGCCGGCCTCCGCCAGCGAGGCCTCGATCAGGGCCGAGTAACGGCGCTCGGCCCAGGCCCGAATCCCCTCTGGCCCGCTGAGATAAAGGGTCTCGCTATCGGCCCCGATGGCCTGCAGAGGCTCCAGCCAGAGGCGGAAGGTCGACTCCGGAACCGAGGCCCGGAGCCGGTCCTGGGTCGCCCGCCAGAGGGCGTCGAGTTCGTGTCTGGATGGGTCATCTGGCACCTGGCCGGCGACCATAGCGGCGTGCCTGGGCAGGCAGTCGCGACGCTCCGCAAATCCCGCAGAAAAGATTTCAGGGCGCCGTCTCGGCGAGTCGTCCCTATACTTCCGCCGGCATGAAGCGGACCTACCAGCCGAAGAAGCGGAAGCGCGCGAAAACCCACGGCTTCCGTGCGCGGATGAGCACGCGCGGTGGACGCGCGATCCTCAGCCGCCGCCGCCGTAAGGGTCGGAAGCGCCTCACCCCCTAGATGGCGTCGAAGCGACGGCGCCTCTCGCGCAGCGGCGAGTTCGACCGCGTCTATCGCGACGGTTCATCCCATGCGACCCGCTACCTCGTCCTCTACAACTTCCCCCGCCGTGACGAGGAGCGTGAGGACGTGAGGCTCGGCGTCTCGGTCAGTCGCAAGGTCGGCGGCTCAGTGGAGCGCAACAAGGTCAAGCGCGCCCTGCGCGAGGCCTTCTGGAATCTCTCCGATCGCCTGCCGGAGAAGCACGACTTCGTGATCGTCGCTCGCTCCGAGATCAACGATCTGATCGAGCGCGAGGGCACCGGCGGAGTCACCAAGAGCCTCGAAGAGGCCTTGGCCGGGGGGCGTTCCACGTGAAACGCATCGCCCTCGCCCCGATCGCCGCCTACCAGCGCTGGATCTCCCCTTCGCGCCCCCGCCGCTGCCGCTACGAGCCGACCTGCTCCGCCTACGCGGTCGAGTCGATCGAGCGCTTCGGCGTTCTGCGCGGCACCCTGCTCGGCGCCTGGCGCCTGCTGCGCTGCAACCCCTTCAGCCACGGCGGCTTCGACCCCGTGCCGGACAAGTTCACGCTGCGGGTGGGTCCGGTCGACCCCGCCGAGTACCACGGTGAGGCAGGCGCCCGGTGACCCCCTTCGCCTTCCAGCTGGCGCCGCAGTTCCTGGTCGACATCGCCGACAAGGTCCTCGTCTTCTTCCACGACTCGGCCAGCCTCTCCTGGGGCGGGGCGATCATCGCGCTGACGATCTTCGTCCGCGCCCTGCTGATCCCGCTCACCTACAAACAGCTGAAAGGGATGCGGGCGCTGCAGGCGCTGCAGCCGCAGATCAAAGAGATCCAGGCGAAGTACAAAAACGACAAACAGCGCATGCAGCAGGAGATGATGCGCTTCTACCAGGAGAACAAAGTCAACCCCTTTGCCTCCTGTATCCCGCTGCTGGCCCAGCTGCCGGTCTTCATCACCCTCTTCTACGTCCTCCAGCACGACCTGCGCTTCGATATCTGCGGTCAGACCGCGGAAACCTGCAGCGAGTTCGCTGTCACCCAGGGTCATTCGGCCGGCTTCTTCGGCGAAAGCTTCCTCTTCATCCCCGACCTCACCGCGAAGGCCGAGGGCGGGGTGCTGATCGCGCTGCTGATCATCTACGTCGGCACCCAGCTGATCTCCGGCCTGGTGATGGCGGTCACGGCCGATAAAAGCCAGCGCATACTGATGTTCATGCTGCCGCTGATCTTCGTCCCCTTCATCATCAGCTTCCCAGCCGGCCTGATCCTTTACTGGATCACGACCAACATCTGGACGATCGGGCAGCAGTTCGTGATCCAGAAAATCATCCCGGTGCCGGAGGTGGCGACGCCCGAGGGAGCTGCCGCGCTTGCAGCGACCAAACCGCCGCCCCCGCCACCGAAAAAAAAGAAGAAGCGGCGCTAGCCCTTCGGGCGCTTCTTCGCCAGCCCGGCCTTGCGGGGCAGACCGGGCGGCGTCTCGGCGGTCTTGCGGATCAGGTGTAGGTGGCGGTGCTTGCTGCCGGCTTCACCACCTACGTCGAGGATCCCCGAGGGAGTCATCGCCAGCTCTGCCGCGGCTCGTTCCAGCTCCGCCTCCTCTTCGCGGTCGCGTTTGCCCTTCCAGGCGACGAGAAGGCCATTTGGCTTCAGCAGCGGGGATGCGAGCTCGGCAAGGGTCGAGAGGCGGCCGACGGCACGGGCGCTGACAACGTCGTAGGCCCCGCGTCCCTCGCCCTTCGCCAAGTCCTCGGAGCGAAGGTTGAGGACGCGGGCGTTGGCGAGTCCCGCCGCCTGGATCGCGGCGTTCATGAAGTCGCACTTGCGCCCGACCGACTCGACCAAGTCGACCTGCGAGCCGGGAAGCGCGGCGGCCAGGGCCAGGCCGGGGAAGCCGGCCCCGGCGCCGATGTCAGCGATCCGCTCCGCTCCGCGCAGCTCCTCCACCTGCAGCCCGGTGAGGCTGTCGGCGACGTGCACCTGCCAGGCGCGCTCATCGACGACTGAGCTGACCGAGGCACGCTCAGCCGCCAGTAGCTCCAGCACCCGCTCCATCGCCGCGCGCCCGCGCGGGTCGAGCGCCGCCGGCGGGTCGGGGTTCACTCCGAGACGAGGGGCGCGACGATCACGCAGCGGCGGGGCTCGTCGCCCTCGCTGTAGGTCTCGACCCCGGCGCGCTCTTTGAGGCGCTCGTGGACGACACGGCGCTCCTGGGCGCTCATCGGGTCCATCTCGACCGCGTTGTTGCTGTTCAGCGCCTGCTCGGCGGCGCGGTCGGCGCGGCTCTCGAGCGTCTCGCGCCGCCGCTCGCGATAGCCGGCGACGTCGACGACCACCCGCTTGCGCTCGCGCAGTCCCCGGAACGCGGCCTGGTAGCAGAGCAGCTGCAAGGCGTCGATCGTCTGCCCGCGTTTGCCGATCAGCAGCCCGTAGTCGTCCTCGCCCTCGATTGAGACGGCGATCAGGTCGTCGTCCTCCTCGATCGCGACCTCACCGTCGAGGTCGAGCTCGTCGAGGACGCCCTCAACGAGCTCCTGGACCCGCTCCGCGGGCGCGTCTGGCCAATCGAAGGTCTCGCTCACGAGGGGCAGGCTATCCGACCGCCCGCCGGCGCGCGCGGGTAAATAGGGTGGCTCCGACATGGGCAAGGTCTACGCGGTGGCAAATCAGAAGGGCGGGGTCGGCAAGACGACGACCGCGGTCAACGTCGCCTCCTGCGTGGCTAGTAGCGGTGAGCAGACCCTGCTGGTCGACCTCGACGCTCAGTGCAACGCCACCGTTGCCCTCGGCGGCGGGCGCGAGGAGCACCCCTCCTCCTACGACTGCTTGACCGGCGACGTCTCGGTTGCCGAGGCGGCCCGCCCGGCGGGACCAGACAACCTCTGGCTGGTACCGGCCTCACTCGACCTCGCCGGCGCCGCGGTCGAGCTGCCGCGGATCGAGGGCTCGGAGACCCGCCTGCGCGAGCGCCTGGGGCCGGTGCGCGAGCGCTTCGGCGTCACCCTGCTCGACTGCCCGCCCGCACTGGGTCCGGTCAGCGTCAACGCCCTGACCGCATCCGACCGGGTGATCGTGCCGGTCCAGGCCGAGTACCTGGCCCTGGAGGGCCTGGTCCAGTTCCTCGAAACGCTGGGGATGATCCGGCGCGAGCTCAACCCCGGCCTCCAGGTCGCCGGCCTGCTGATCACGATGCACGACGAGCGCACTCGCCTCGCCCAGGACGTCGAGGCCGAGCTGCGCGACCACTTCCCGCAGATGGTCTTCGAGGCGGTGATCCCGCGCAGCGTCCGAGTCGCCGAGTCGCCGAGCTATGGTCTGCCCGTGACCGAGCACGCCCCCTCCTCGCGCGGCGCCGTCGCCTATGAGGCGCTGACCAAGGAGCTCGCCAGCCGTGGCTAGTGGCACCAAACGCGGCATCGGCCGCGGTCTCTCGGCGATCCTGCCGGAAGTCGCCAACGAGGAAGCCGGCGAGCTGCGCGAGCTGCCGGTCGAGCTGATCAAGCCGAACCCCGGTCAGCCACGGACCAAGTTCGACCCCGAGGCGCTGAAGGCGCTGGCCGACTCGATCGAGAGCAGCGGCATCGTGCAGCCGCTGCTGGTCCGTCCCCTCCCCGATGGCAGCTACGAACTGGTCGCCGGCGAGCGCCGCTGGCGGGCCGCGCAGCAGGCCGGCTTGCAGAAGGTGCCCGCGGTGGTCCGCGACCAGGCCGAGGCCGAGCGGTTGCAGGCGGCCCTGATCGAGAACATGGTCCGCGAGGACCTCAATCCGGTCGAGGAGGCGAAGGCCTGCGCCGCCCTCGTCGAGGACCTCGGCCTGACCAAAGAGGAGCTCGCCCGGCGGGTCGGCCGCAGCCGCCCCGCCGTCTCCAACCTGATCCGGATCCTCGAGCTGCCGGACGAGATCCTCGCGCTGATGGAGGCGGGGGAGCTCAGCGAGGGCCACGGCAAGGCGCTGCTCGGCGCCGAGGGCAATGACGTTCGCCGCCGCCTTGGCCGCGATGCCGCCCGCGGCGGCTGGTCGGTGCGCGAAACCGAGAACAGGGTTCGGCTGGCTGGCCAGCCAAAAGCGAGGCCGAAACGTAAGGCGATCGACCCCGAGGAGGCGGCCGCGCTCGAGCAGACCGGCGACGCCTTCGAGGCCGCGCTCGGTCACGAGGTCTCGGTGCGGACAAAGGGGGAGGGGGTCGCGGTCGAACTTCACTTCGACGATCTCGACGAGGCACAGGCCCTCGCCCGTCGCCTGCGCAAGCGCGCCCGCTGAGCCGCCCGGAGCGGGAAGCGCGTCGCCGCTATCATCGCCGCCCGCGGGCGATTAGCTCAGTTGGTTAGAGCGCGTCTCTGATAAGGACGAGGTCCCTGGTTCGAATCCAGGATCGCCCACTCGCCCGACCTATACTTGGCCGTCCAACCACGGTCGGGAGCCATTTCTCGTGCAGCAGATGCAGATCTACGGTGTCTCTTTCGACATGGTCGGCAAGCAGCCGATCGTGTTGCTGAAGACCGTGGACGGCAACCGCTTCCTGCCGATCTGGATCGGCCACCCGGAGGCGGCGGCGATCCTGATGAAGCTGCAGGGCGCCTCGACGCCGCGGCCGATGACCCATGACCTGCTCTCCGACATGCTCGAGCAGCTCGACGCCAAGTGCGAGCGGGTCTCGGTGACCGAGCTGCGCGACAACACCTTCTACGCCTCGATCACGGTCTCGGTCAACGGCTCCGAGGTCGAGATCGACTCGCGCCCCTCCGATGCCCTCGCCCTCGCGGTCCGCGTCTCCGCTCCGATCTTCGCGGCCGAGGAGGTGATCGAGGAGTCGGCGATCGAGTTCGAGCATGAGGTCGAGGACACCGAGGAGGTCGTCGACAAGTTCAAAGAGTTCCTCGACGAGGTCACCCCCGAAGATTTCGCCAAGGGCGAGGACGGCTAGGCGGCGGAGGGAGAGAGCGCCAGATCGAGGATCCGCGCGACGAGATCCTCGAAGGACATCCCCGCGGCCTCGGCGGCCTGGGGCAGCAGGCTGGTGTCGGTGAGGCCGGGGATCGGGTTGGCCTCGAGCACCTCGGGACCGTCAGCGGCGAGGATCAGGTCGATGCGAGCGAAGCCGGAGCAGCCGAGCGCGCGGTAGGTCCCCAGCGCCGCCGCGGTCACCGCGTCCCGCTCGCCCTCGCTGAGCCCGGCGGGGCAGACGAAGCGGGTGCGGCCGATCTCGTAGCGAGCTTCAAAGTCGTAGCGGTCGCCCTGCTCGGGGATCGCCTCGACCACCGGCAGCGCCTCCTCGCCGAGCACGCTGACCGCCAGCTCGCGACCGTCGACATAGCGCTCGACCAGGACCCGGTCGTCGTAGCTGAAGGCGGCGACCAGCGCCTGTGGAACCTCCGCCGCGGAGCCGGCGAACTTGATCCCCAGCGAGGAGCCGCCGCGGCTCGGCTTGACCACCAGCGGGTAGCCGAGGCTCTCGCCGATTCCGGCTAACGCGTCGGCGGCGCCGAGCTCACGGAAGGCGGTCTGGCTGAAGGCGAACCAGTCCGGGGTCGGGAGGTCGGCCTCGCGGATCGAGTGCTTGGCCAGGGACTTGTCCATGCAGCGGGCGCAGGCAGCGGCGCCGGGGCCGGTGAAGGGGATGCCGAGGATCTCCAACAGCTCCTGCGCGGTCCCGTCCTCGCCTCCGACCCCGTGCATGGCGACGAAGGCGACGTCCGGGCGCTCGGCGTTGAGACGCTTGACCAGGTCGGTGCCGACATCGAGCGCGACGACCTCGTGGCCGAGCCGCTGCAGCGCGTCCTCAACCCGGGCGCCCGAGCGCAGCGAGACGCCGCGCTCAAGCGAGCGGCCGCCCTTCAGCACGGCGACCCTCATCCGCTCGCTTCCTCCGCCTTGCGGAACGGCAGCACGTTGGCGTCGGCCGGCTGCTCGACTCGCGCCGGGGCCGAACGTTCCCCGGTCAGCGCCTCGTAGAGCTCGACCTGCTCGGCGATCACGGCGCCGATCCGGCGGATCCCCTCGCGGATCTCGGCCTCGGTGACGCCGGAGAAGTTGAGCCGCATCGAGTTGCGCCCGCGCTCGTCGATGTAGGCGGCCTGGCCGGGGACGAAGGCGACATCGGCGCGCAGGGCCTTCGCCAGTAGGTCGCCGGTGTCGATGTACTCGGGCAGGGTCGCCCAGATGAAGAGGCCGCCTTCCGGTTCGGTCCAGGTCGCCGCCGCCGGGAAGTGCTCGCGCAGCGCCTCGATCATCACGTCGCGCCGCTGCCGGTAGATCTCGACCAGGTCGGCGACGTACTGGCGCCAGCGCCCTTCGGCGAAGTACTCGTGCACGAAGTACTGGGTCAGGGTCGAGGTGCAGAGGTCGGCAGCCTGCTTGCCGAGCACGATCTTCTCCATCACCGGCGGCGGCGCCACCGCCCAGCCGAGGCGGATGCCGGGGGAGAGGATCTTCGAGAAGGTCCCGATGTAGATGACGAAGTCGCCGCCGTCGAGCTGGTAGAGCGGCGAGATCGGCTCGCCGCCGTAGCGCAGCAGCCCGTAGGGGTTGTCCTCGACCACGAGCAGCTCGTGCAGGCGGGCGAGCTCGACCAGGCGGTGCCGCCGCTCGAGCGACATTGTCACCCCGCCCGGGTTCTGGAAGCTCGGGATCGAGTAGACGAACTTGGGACGGCGGCCTTCGCTCGCCAGCCGCTCCAGCAGGCGCTCGAGCTCGTCGACCCGCATCCCGTCCTGGTCGCACTCGATCTGGATCACCTCGGCCTGGTAGCTGCAGAAGACCGGCACCGCGCCCGGATAGGTCGGGGCCTCGCAGATGACCACGTCGCCGGGGTCGACCAGGGTCTTGCAGACGAGGTCGATCGCCTGCTGGCCGCCGGTGGTGACGATCACATCGTGGGGGTCGACCAGCATCCCCTCTGCGCCCATCACCTCGACGATGCAGTCCTTGGTCTCCTCGAAGCCCTCGGTGGGCCCGTACTGGAGCGCCTCCGCCGCCGACTCCTGGGCGATCCGGGTCATCTGCGCGGCGAAGCTCTTGGGGGGAAAGGTGGAGGTGTCGGGCAGCCCGCCGGCGAGCGAGATCACTTCCGGCCGGGCGGTGATCGCCATCAGGTCACGCATCGCGGAGGAGCGCATCACGCTGGTCCGCTCGGCGAACAGGCCCGCGTAGCGCTCGAGGTCGCGGGTGCTGGTGTGGGCGCGCCGCCGGTGCGGCGGTGGCGGTACCTCGCTCATGCACGGAAGTGTGGCGGATCGACGCCGCGGCGCCCGGGCGGCTAGGTTTTGAACGTGGACTTTCTGACCGAGGTAGGCATCGGCATCGCGATCGGCATGGTCGCCGGCACCACCGGCACCCAGGGTTCCGCCCGCGGACGGATGACCCTGCTCGCCGCCGTGATCGGCCTCGTCGCCGGCTTCCTGCTCGACGGCGCGCTCGGCGCAGTCCTCGCCTTCGCCGGCGCAGTCCTCGGCTGCCTGGTGGTCAGCGACCTGATCGCCGGCGCCAGCCGGCGCGAGGGCAGCGGCGCCGGCGCCCTCGCCTTCATCATCGCCCTGGTGGCGCTGATCGTGGTCGCTGCGGCACTGCTGTTCGCGCCGCTGGTCATCCTGGTCATCCTGGCCCTGGCCTATCTCGGGATCACCCGCCACCGGCGAGCGCAGCGCAAGCACGCCGGCCTCCGCGTCCTCCGCTAGAGACGGCGTAGCCGGCGCATCTCTGCGTCCTCGCTCGCTCGCGTGCAGAGCACGCTTCGCTCACTGCGTCCTTGATCTGCTTGGCTACGCCGTCTCTAGATTGGGACGATGCCCCGCAAGCTAATCCTCACCTACGTCGACTCGCTTCGCACCGACATGCTCGAACGCGCGGTCGCCGAAGACCGCGCGCCCAGCTTCGCTGCGCTGCTCGACCGCGGCGTCCTGATCCCGGACTGCGTCTCCAGCTTCCCCTCGGTGACCCCGGTCGCCTGCTCGGAGATGGTCACCGGGGTCGCCGCCGAGCGCCACTGGATCAGCGGCATGAACTGGTACCACCGGCTCGAGCGGCGTTACGTCGAGTACGGCTCCTCGCTCGAGGCGACCCGCGCCTTCGGGGTCTTCCGCGCCCTCTACGACCTCGTCTACAACATGAACCTGGCCCACCTCAGCCCGGAGATCGAGACCGTCTTCGAGAGCCTCGAAGACGCCGGCGAGCGCACCGCCTGCACCCCCTTCCTGATCTACCGCGGCCGCCGGCGCCACGAGGTCTCGCTGGAGGGGCTGCTGCGACGCGCCGTCGACGCCACCCGGCTCAAGTTCCACCACCACACCTACGGCCCGACCGAGCTCTTCTACGGCGACCTCTACGCCAGCCGTGAGGTCCCCTGCAAATCGACCTCGATCCCCGGCAATCGCGACGGCTACGCCGCCTGCTGCTCGGCCGAGCTGATCAAGGAGGACCTGACCGACTTCCTCCTGCTCTCGCTGCCGGACAACGACAACTACTCGCACCGGCATGGGCCCGAGGCCAGCATCGAGTCGATCGCCAAGGCCGACCACTGCTTCACCAAGGTGGTCGAGGCCGCCGGCGGCCTCGACGCCTTCCTCGAGCAGCACGCGCTGATCCTGGTCGCCGACCACGCCCAGACGCCGGTCCACCGCGGCCTCCCCCTGGCCGAGCTGCTGGGCCGCGAGTGGTCGGTACTGCAGCCCTCCGACGACCGCCCGGAGCTGGCCCAGCTGGCGGTCAGCCCGACCGGGCGCGCCGCCCACGTCTACCTCCTGCCGGGGGAGGGGGAGCGCGCCGATCCGGCGCAGGTCGCCGAGCGGCTGGGGGTGACCGAGGGCGTCGATCTCGTCTGCCTGCTGGAGGGCGAGGACGGCCCGCCACTCTGGCGGCGTGAGCCCGGCCCGCCACCGGCGGGGACCTGGGCGGTGGTCGAGCGCGGCGGCGAGCGCCTGCGCTTCCGCCCCGGCGGCGAGGTCGCCGACCTGCGCGGCGGCCGCTGGGAGCTGGAGGGGGAGACAGCGGTGCTGGAGGCGACGGTCGCCGACGGCCGGCTGCGCAGCGACGCCTACCCTGACCCGCTGGCCCGCGTCTGGTCCGCTCTCAGCGCTCCCCACGGCGGCGACTTCATCGTCTCGCTCGCGCCCGGCTTCGAGGCGGTCGATTGGGGCGGTGTCTCCCACGCCGGCGGCGGTAGTCACGGTGCCCTGCACGCCGGCGACTCGCTCGGCCCGCTGCTGTTCGTCGGCTGCGGTCCGGAGTCGGCGGACGAGCGCGAGCAGTGGACGCTGCGCGATGTCGCTCCGGTCATACGTGAGCACTTTGGGTTGCGTGAGGGATAGGGAGTCCTGCGGGCGGGCGAGGGCGTCCGTTCTCGGACTCCCTATCCCTCCACTCGTCGCCGCAGCGGCGCTCGCGGTCGTCGCGATTTGCTTGTGGCCTGGAGTAGCCGGCGCCACCTCTGACCGGATTTCCGAAAGGGAGGCTCTGCTTGCGGCGAGTGAGGACTCGAAGGTGGAAGGGCAGCGGGAGAAGAACGGGCCGTTGGCGCCGGTGGCGAACGAGGTGGATGGGAACTGGGAGGTCGCGTACTTCAGCGACGGGGATCAGGTGGCGTTGGCCATCGTCGATCCCCGGAGCGGTGAGGTGACGGAGTCGTGGACCGGCTACCAGGTCGCCTGGAAGATGGCCCGCGGCTACTCCGGCTCGTTCGGCCACAAGCTCAACGCGCCCTACGTCTTCCTGCCGCTCTGCCTGCTCTTCCTGATCGGGCTGGTCGACTGGCGCCGACTCTGGCGCGTCGCCAATCTCGACCTCCTCGTCCTGCTCGGCTTCGGTCTCTCGCACCTCTTCTTCAACCGGGGCGAGATCGGGGTCTCGGTGCCGCTGCAGTACCCGGTCCTGCTCTACCTCCTCGCCCGTTCGCTTTGGATCGGCTTCCGCGGTCGGGGGGAGGGGGTGCGCCCGGTCTGGCCGGTGGCCTGGATGCTGGTCGCCGCCCTCTTCCTGATGGGCTTCCGGGTCGGCCTCAACGTCGCCGACTCGGGGGCGATCGACGTCGGCTATGCAAGCGTCGTCGGCGCCGACCGGATCACCCACGGGGAACCGATCTACGACAACTTCCCCGACGACGTCTCCCAGGGCGACACCTACGGCCCCGTCAACTACCTCGCCTACGTCCCCTTCGAGCTGGTCTGGCCCTGGTCGGGCAGCTGGGACGACCTGCCGGCCGCCCACGGCGCCGCCGTCGGCTTCGACCTGGCGGTCTTCGCCCTCCTGATCCTCCTCGCCCTCCGCATCCGCCCCGGCCCCGCCGGCCACCGCCTAGCCACGACTCTCGCTTTTGGTTGGGCGGCATACCCCTACACCGCCTATGCCCTCGAGTCCAACTCCAACGACACGCTCGTAGCCGCCCTCTTGGTCGGGCTTCTACTGGTGCTGGCGAGACCTGTGCCCCGCGGAGCATTGGCGTCCCTGGCCACCTTCGCGAAGTTCGCCCCTGCCTTGCTAACCCCCATGCTGATGACGTACAGACCTTCAGCCGAACCGGCCCGCGTGGCGGAGAGGGAGGGTGTCCGAGAACGAAAACCTCGCCCGCAGGACACCCTCCCCCTCCGTTCGGCGCTCCTCTTCGCGGGCGCCTTCATCGTCGTGTCGGCCCTTGTCATGTTGTGGCCCACCATCGAGCCCGGCCTAAGCACCGTCTACGACCGCACCCTCGCCTACCAGTCGGGCCGCGACTCCCCCTTCAGCATCTGGGGCCAAGTCTCCGCCCTGGAGCCCCTGCGCATCGCCATCCTCGTCGCCACGGCCGCGCTGTCGCTCGCGCTTGCCTTCGTCCCGCGCCGCAAGACCCCGGTCCAGGTCGCCGCCTTGAGCGCCGCGCTGCTGCTCGCCCTGCAGCTGACGATGCAGCACTGGTTCTATCTCTACATCGTCTGGTTCTACCCGCTGCTGCTGGTCGCTCTGGCCGCGATCAGCCCGGCGCGGGAGGCGCCGGCACCATCACCTGCTCGAACGAGTCAGCCAGCCCCCGCTGGTTGACCTCGACCACCGCGCCCATCACCCAGATGTCCTCCTCGGCGGTCTCGAACCGGGTCGGCATCTGCTTGATCAGCGAGGCCAGCGCCTGCTCCGGTTTCACTCCGAGCACGCTGGTCCGCGAGCCGGTCATGCCGACGTCGGAGATGAACGCCGTCCCCTTCGGCAGCACCCGCCCGTCGGCCGTCGGCACGTGGGTGTGGGTGCCGAAGACGGCGGCGACGCGGCCGTCGAGGTGCCAGCCCATCGCCACCTTCTCGCTGGTTACCTCGGCGTGGAAGTCGACGACGACCGCGTCGGCGTCGATCCCCTCGAGGATCGCGTCGACGGTGTCGAAGGGGGAGCGGGCGACGGTGAGACCGACGGCGCCGCTGAGGTTGACCACCCCGACCTTCATCCCGGCCACCTCGACCACGGTGAAGCCGCGGCCGGGGTTGCCCTGCGGGTAGTTGGCGGGGCGGATCACCAGCCGCTCGCGTTCGAGGAAGTCGTAGGCCTCGCGGTGGCGGTAGACGTGGTTGCCGGTGGTGATCACCCCGGTGCCGACGCCGAAGAGGTCGTTGGCGGTGCGCTCGGTGATCCCGACCCCGCCGGCCGAGTTCTCGCCGTTGACGACGATCAGGTCGGGCGCGTAGCGCTCGCGCAGCGACGGCATCGTCTCGCGCAGCCCGCGCCGGCCGGGTCCGCCGACCACGTCGCCGATGAAGAGCACTCGCATCAGCCGACCCTACCCGGTGAACGGAAAGGTTCTTTTCGAATGTTAGGTTCGCCCCGACCGTGCCCGCCAAGCCCCGCGACCCGATCTTCGTCTTCGACTCGCACGAGGACTACCTGCCGCTCGCGGTCGAGAGCGCCGAGGCGGTGCCGGCGACGCTGGTCAAGCTCGACGGCAGCGACGGCGGCAAAGTGAAGCTCGACGCGCTGCCCGCCGAGGGCGGCCGGATGAACTTTCCGCCCAACCCGAAGCGCGACGAGGCGCGGATGCGCAAACGCTTCGGCAACGTCGGCTACCGCCGCGAGCTCAGCGGCGGCGGCCTGACCTGGGTCCAGTACTGGCTCTGGTACCTCTACAACCCGAAGCTGGTCGTCGTCACCGGCGACCACGAGGGCGACTGGGAGTTCGTCCAGGTCGGCTACGCCGGCGAGGAGCCGGTCTGTGTCACCGCCTCCCAGCATCGCTCCGGCGGGGCGCGGATGTGGTGGGACGTCGAGCGCCGCGCCGGCCGTCCGCTGATCTACCCGGCGCTCGGCTCGCACGCCAACTTCTTCGAGCCGGTCGACCAGCTGCCCGAGGTCGGCGACCGCAGCGACGGCAAGGGCGCGACCCTGGACAAGGTCGAGTGGCGGGGCTTCGGGCCGTGGGCGACCTGGCCGGGCCTCTGGGGAAACTCGACCGGTGCCGGGCGCTCGCCGCAGTCGCCCGGGTCGCAGGGGGAGCGCTGGAACGCTCCCCACCGCTACCACTCCCGGGCCGAGTACCAGCTCTGAGCGCTGCTCCCTAGACCGCGGTAAAGCGGCGCAGGGCGAGGCGGGCCAGCAGTCCGTAGGCGGCGATCAGGATCGCCAGGTGCGCCAGCGGCCCACCGATTCCCGAGCCGGCCGGGTCGAGCGCCGCGGTCATCGCCTCCAGCGCTGGCTTGAAGGGGAAGAGGGCGGTGACGATCTCGACCAGGTCGAAGATCCCGGCCCCGACCGCGCCGGATGGCACCAGCGAGAGGAAGGCGATGGGGAGGGTGACCATGAAGGCGAGCAGGGAGACGGCGCGGACCTCGCGGGCCGCCGCCCCGAGCGCCGCCCCGGCCGCCGCCAGCGCCGCCCCGCCGGCGAGGATCGCCAGCAGCCAGAGCCCGATCCGCCCCCACTGCAGGGGCACGAACAACTGCATGCCGGCGAGCATCAGCAGCGTCACCGCGAGCCCGACTCCCATTCCCAGCAGGACCTTCTCGCCGAGCAGCGCGAACGGCGAAACCAGCCCTCGGGTCAGGCGCGGGAAGGCGTTCTCCTCGCGCTCGAGCGCGAGCGAGCCGGCGACCAGGAGCACGGTCACGAAGGCCAGAGTCAGGGTCGCGGCGACCGCGATCGCGAAGATTTCCAGCGGTGGCGAGGAGCCGTCGACGACCTCCTTCTCGACCTCGATCGGCTGCGCCAGGCGGTCGATCAGCGGTCCGGCGATGTTGAGGTTGTCCCGCGCCCGCTCGGCAAAGGTCTTCACCTCGCGCAGCGAGCTGCGCAACGGCCCGGGCGGCAGCGCCGGTTCGAGGGCGCCGAGGATGCGGGCGGTGGCGCGCAGGCCGAGGACCTGGACCGAGATCCCGGCGACGCGAAGCTGGCCGCCGTCGATCAGCAGGTCGAGGTACCTGCCGCCTTCGTTGGCGATCCGCCGCGCGATCGCCAGGTTGGCCTGAGCGAGCAGGGTCGTGATTCGGTCGTCGACCAGGCGCGCCTTGACCGGGTCCTCCTGGTTGACCAGGACTTCGACCTTTGGGGTTCCGGGCGTCAGCGTCGAGAGCGAGTTGAGCTGGTCGACCAGGTCTTCGGGCAGGATCAGCGCCGCCAGCACGTCGCCGGACTCGACCTCCTCGGCCGCCTCCGCGCGGTTCTTCACGTGGACGCACTGGACCCGCGAGCAGATCCGGTCCTCCACTCCGACCGAGGGCAGCTGCCGTTCGCCGCCGACGTTGATCCGGCTCTCGGCCGGGACCTCGTTGAGGAAGGCGATCCGCGGCTTCTCCGGCGAGCGCGAGATCGCGAACCCGACCAGCACCGCGATCAGCACCGGGTAGGCGACGAGCAGGAAGGCCTGCAGCGGCGAGCGCCGCAGGATCTGCAAATCCTTGAGCAGCAGCCAGCGCACCGCTCAGTGCCCCCGGTGCTGGAGGTAGGCGACGAAGGCGGTCTCGAAGTCGCGGTCGGCGGCCTCGGGCGCCTCGCTGCGGACGACCTCGCGCAGCTCCTCGGCGCCGCCGTCGAACAGCGCCTCGCCGTCGGCGAGCACCAGCAGGCGGCGGCCGTAGCGCTCGGCCTCCTGGATGTCGTGGGTGGAGAAGATCACCGTCGTGCCGCGGGTCGCGAGCCCGAGGACGAACTCCCACAGCCGCGCCCGCTGGCGAGGGTCGAGCCCGACGCTGGGCTCGTCGAGCAGCAGTACCCGCGGCCGCGAGAGCAGCCCGATCGCGATATTGATCCGCTGCTGGTTGCCGCCGGAGAGGCGGGCGACGATCTCTTCCCGGCGCTCGCCGAGGCCGGTCAGCTCCAGCATCTCCTCAGTCGAGCCGTGCGGGTCCTCGTGGCCCTCGAGCCGGGCGAACAGCAGCAGGTTCTCCGCCACCGTCAGTCGCCGGTAGAGCGCCGCCTGCTGGGGCACCCAGCCGACCCCGTCCGGCGGGGCCTCGAGCTCACCGCCGTCGGGCTTGACGATTCCGGCCAGGATCGAGAGCAGGGTCGTCTTACCGGCCCCGTTGGGACCGATGATTCCGATCAGCTCGCCGGAGTCGGTCGCGAGGTCGACCCCGCGCAGGGCTTCCCTCTCGCCGTACCTCTTGACCAGCCCCCGTGCCCGCACCGGAGGGAAAGCTACTGGCCCTTCCCTAAACTCGCCTCCGATGCCATTTCCCAGCACCCGCCTGCGCCGCCTGCGCCGCACCGACACCCTGCGCGGCCTCGTCCGCGAGACCGAGCTCTCACCCGCGCACCTGATCCAGCCCGCCTTCGTCGTCGCCGGCGAGGGGATCCGCGAGGAGGTCGAGTCGATGCCGGGAATCGAGCGCTTCTCGATCTCGGGCCTGGTCGAGGAGGCCGGCGAGATCGCCGCCGCCGGGGTCGGCGCGATCCTGCTCTTCGGCGTGCCGGCGGCCAAAGACGAGTCGGGTTCGAGCGCCTACGACGACGAGGGCATCGTGCAGATGGCGGTGCGGGCCTTGAAGGAGGCGCACCCGGACCTGGCGGTGATCACCGACGTCTGCCTCTGCGAGTACACCTCGCACGGCCACTGCGGCTTCCTCCGCGACGGCGAGGTCGACAACGACATCACCGTCGAGCTGCTGGCGAAGACGGCGATCTCCCACGCCGAGGCCGGCGCCGACGCGGTCGCGCCCAGCGACATGATGGACGGCCGGGTCGGCTCGATTCGCTTCCAGCTCGACGAGGAGGGGCACCCCGACGTCCCGATAATCGCCTACAGCGCCAAGTACGCCTCTGCCTTCTATGGCCCCTTCCGCGACGCCGCCGAGTCGACCCCGACCAGCGGCGACCGCCGCGGCTACCAGCTCGATCCGGCCAACGCGGCGGAAGCGGTGCGCGAGGCCGAGCTCGACCTCGACGAGGGCGCCGACATGCTGATGGTGAAGCCGGCG
>DASUNU010000111.1:0-12778 GCA_036276995.1 Solirubrobacterales bacterium | reverse complement strand
CTGATCCCGTTGCCCCACACCAACTCCAGCAGCTGGGCGGGGTTGAGGACCCGGCCGGGGTGCTCGGCGAAGGTGGCCAGCATGCGGAACTCGGTCGGGGTCAGCGCCACCTCGACGCCGAGCACCTCGACCCGGTGGCGGACCCGGTCGATGTGGACGAACTCGTCCGAGAGCACCGCCGCTGGCTGCGTCTTCGCCCGCGGCCGCCGCAGCAGGGCTTCCACCCGCGCCAGCAGCTCGGGGCGACTGTAGGGCTTGCTGAGGCAGTCGTCGGCGCCAGCTCGCAGCACCCGCACGCGCTCGGTGTCACCACCGTGCGGGCGACAGAGGACGAGCACCGGGACGTCGCTGAGCTCGCGGATCGTCGCCAGCACCTCGAACCCGTCGATCTGTTCCAGTTCCAGGTCCAACACCACTACATCGGGTTGGGCGGCGTAGAACGCCTTCAGTCCGGCGCGGCCGTTGTCGGCCGCGACCAGCTCGATCTCGACGCTGGCGAGAAGGGCCTGCAGGGACCGCCGCTGGCCCGGATCGTCCCCGATCACCAAAGCTTTGCGGTCGTCGTCAGGGGACGATTTCGGGCGAGATAGAGATACCACCTGCTGAATAAATTTCACTTTACTCAGACTCCCTTGTCAACCCTTGCAAAATACGGTGTAAAGAGGAGCCTGACAGTGACAATGCAGACGTGAACACAGTCAGGGCAAATGCGGCGATCGAGGCGGTCTGGCGAATCGAGTCCGCGCGTCTGATCGCCGGGCTGGCGCGGATGGTCCGCGACGTCGGCCTCGCCGAGGACCTCGCCCAGGACGCGCTGGTGGCGGCGCTGGAGCGCTGGCCCGAGTCCGGGATCCCCGACAACCCGGGCGCCTGGCTGATGACCACCGCCAAGAACCGCGCGGTCGACCTCGCCCGCCGCCGCGAGATGGCACGGCGCAAGGGCGAAGAGCTGGCCCGCGAGGAAGACCGGCGCCTCGGCTTCGGCGAGGACGACCTGGTCGAGCGGCTCGACGATGAGGTCGGCGACGACCTGCTCGGCCTGATCTTCACCTGCTGCCACCCACTGCTCTCGCGCGAGGCGCGGGTCGCCTTGACCCTGCGCCTGCTCGGCGGGCTCGACACGGCCGAGATCGCCCGCGCTTTCCTCGCCAAGGAGTCGACGATCGCCCAGCGGCTGGTGCGGGCAAAACGGACCCTGCGCGACGCCGAGGTGCCCTTCGAGGTCCCTCGCGGCGAGCAGCTCGAGGCCCGCCTACCCTCGGTTCTGGAAGTCATCTACCTCGTCTTCAACGAGGGCTACGCGGCCAGCGCCGGCGAGGACTGGATCCGGCCGGCGCTCTGCGAGGAAGCGCTGCGACTCGGCCGCATCCTCGCCGCGCTGGCGCCAGAGGAGCCGGAGGCGCACGGGCTGATCGCGCTGCTGGAGATCCAGGCCTCGCGCAGCGCGGCCCGGGTCGGCCCCGGCGGCGAGCCGGTGCTGCTGCTGGAGCAGGACCGCGCCCACTGGGACCTGGTCCTGATCGGTCGCGGCCTGGCGGCGCTGGAACGGGCCGAACGGCTGCCGGGACCGCTTGGCCCTTACGGCGTGCAGGCGGCGATCGCCGCCTGCCACGCGCGGGCCCGAGCCGCCGAGGAAACCAACTGGAAGCGGATCGCCTACCTCTACGAAGCGCTGGCGCGGATCAACCCCTCCCCGGTGGTCGAACTCAACCGCGCCGTCGCCCTGACCATGGCGTTCGGACCGGAGGCCGGGATCGAGCTGCTGGACCAGATTGCCGGCGAGCCGGCCCTGCGTGGGTATCACCTGCTCCCCAGCGCCCGCGGCGACACCCTGGCGAGGCTCGGTCGCCACGCCGAGGCCGCGGCCGAGTTCGAGCGGGCGGCGGAGCTGACCGCCAACCTGCGCGAGCGTGAGGTGCTGCGAGGGCGGGCCGCGGAGAGCCAGGGACTGGGCTAACCGGAGCCGGCGGCGAGGCGGCGCATGCCCACGCGGTCGAGCCGGTGCGTGATCCAGTCGTTGAGCGGGCGGGCCCCGAGCTTCGCGTAGAAGCGCAAAGCGGGCTCGTTCCAGTCCAGCACGGTCCACTCGAGGCGGGCGTGGCCGCGTTCGAGCGCGACGGCCGCGATGTGCTCCATCGCCCTTAGGCCGATGCCGTCACGGCGGTGGTCGGGCCGCACGTAGATGTCCTCGATCCAGACCCCAGAGCGGCACTCGAAGCTGGAGAAGGTGGTGAAAAAGATCGCGTAGCCAACTGCGTCTTCCCCGTCCTCGATGATCAGCGCCTCCGCCGCCCGCTGCTCGAACAGGGTGCGGCGCAGAACCTCGGCGTCGCCGGCGACCGCGTCGCTCAACTTCTCGTACTCGGCCAGCTCCAGAATCAGCCCGTAGAGGAGCTCGACGTCGTCCTCGGTGGCGGCGCGGATCAGCACCGGGCCAGGCTATGCGCTCGGCAGCCGCTCAGGCTTTGCCTTCGAACTCGTACTCGCGCAGGAAGCCCTCGAAGAGGCGGCGGTGCCCCTGCTCGTCGCGCAGGATCGAGATCACCATGTCCTGGGTGACCGGGTCGACCCCATCGGTCTCCTCGACGATCCGGGTGTAGTGCTCGATCGCCCCGGTCTCGGCTTTGATCACGCCGCGGATCACGTGGACGACGTCGGTCTGGTGCTCGGGCGGCTGCAGGAAGCTCTGCTCGGCGCGGAACTCTTCGGAGCCGGGGACGACGCCGTAGAGCTCCTTGATCCGGTCGGCGAACTGGCGTGCGTGGCCGAGCTCGTCTTCGACCTCCTTCGCGAGCGACTCGCGGATCTCCTGCGCCCTCACCCCGTCGAGGTTGGTCGAGGCCGCGAGGTAGCTCATCACCGTCTCGATCTCCATCCAGTAAGCCTTGCTCAGCAGCTCCACGACGTGATCGCGGGTCCCCGTGCTGGCGCCGTTGAAGATTCCCTTGTCGTAGCTCTTGGCCTCCATCTCTTCCTCCGCTCACTCGTTGTAGGACAGCTGAACAGTCCTCCGCTACCCGTCCCGGCCAGGCGTCAATCGCGGGCCGCGGTCTCTAGGCTGCGGCGGGATGGGGACCATCGACGAGCTGCTGAGCAACAACCGAGCCTTCGCCGAGCGGCTCGCCGACCGCCACCTCGACGTCGAGCCGAGCCGGCGCCTGACGATCGTCACCTGCATGGACTCCCGCCTCGACGTCTTCGCGGCGCTCGGGCTGGACGACGGCGAGGCGCACATCCTGCGCAACGCCGGCGGCATCGTCACCGACGACACGATTCGCTCGCTGGCGATCTCGCAGCGGCGCCTCGGGACCCGCGAGGTGATGCTGATCCACCACACCGATTGCGGCATGGAAAAGATCACCGACGAGGGCTTCGTGGTCGAGCTCGAGGAGGAGACGGGGCTCGTCCCCGAGTTCCCGATCGGCGCCTTCACCGACGTCGACGCCGCGGTGCGCGAGTCGATCGACCGCGTCCGCCGCTCGCCCTTCGTCCCCCACCGGGAGACGGTGCGCGGCTTCGTCTACGACGTCGACACGCACCAGCTCCGCGAGGTCGAGTAGCTAACTGCCCATCGCCCGGGCGATCACGACCCGCTGGATCTCGTTCGTGCCCTCGTAGATCTGGGTGATCTTGGCGTCGCGCATCATCCGCTCGACCGGGTACTCGTTGACGTAGCCGTAGCCGCCGAGCACCTGGATCGCCTCGACCGTGACCCGCATCGCGTTGTCGGAGGCGAACAGCTTCGCCATCGAGGTCCACTTGCCGAGGTCGGCGGGGCGCTCGGCGCGGTCGGCCATCGAGCAGGCTTTGTAGAGCAGCTCGCGCGAGGCGGTGGTGCCGGTCTCCATGTCGGCGAGCTTGAACTGCAGCCCCTGCAGGTTGTTGATCGGCTTGCCGAAGGCGATCCGCTCCTTCGCGTACTCGTTGGCGTAGTCGGTCGCGCCCTGGGCGATCCCGACCGCCTGGGCGGCGGCGCCGAGCCGGGTCCGCTCGAGCGTGCCGAGGGCGACGCTGAGGCCTTTGCCCTCCGCCCCGACCATGTTCTCGTGCGGGACGCGGACGTCGGTGAAGGTCGGCGAGCCGGTCGGCGAGCCCTTGATCCCGAGCTTGTGCTCGAGCTTGCCGGGGTCGAAGCCGTCGCGCTCTTTCTCGACCACGAAGGCGCTGATCCGCTTGTTCTCGCGGTCGGTGACGGCGAAGACGACGTAGAAGTCGGCGACCGAGGCGTTGGTGATCCAGTTCTTCTGGCCGTTGATCACCCACTCGTCGCCGTCGCGGACGGCGGTGGTCCGCATCGAGGCCGGGTCGCTGCCCGCCTCCGGCTCGGAGAGAGCGAAGGCCGGCGACCACTCGCCGCTCGCGCACTTGGGCAGGAAGCGCTGTTTCAGCTCATCGGAGCCGAAGAGCTGGATCGGCAGCGTGCCGAGCTCCTGGATCATCAGGATCAGGGCCGAGGAGGCGCAAGCCTTGGCGATCTCCTCCACCGCCATCTGCAGGACCAGGGTGCCGGTGCCGGTGCCGCCGTACTGCTCGGAAAACGGGAGGCCGAGGATGTCGTGCTCGGCCAGCAGCTCGCGCACGTCCCACGGGTACTTGCCTTCGCGGTCGATGTCGCCGGCGCGCGGGGCGATCTTCTCCTGGGCCAGGCGGCGCACCATGTCGCGGAGGTCACGGGACTCTTGGGGGACTTCGTAAGTGTTGGTCATAGCGGCGCGCAGTCTATGGTGCGGGCGTGCCTGACAATGCCCCATATGGGTCATGGCGCTCGCCGGTCTCGGCGGCGCTGGTGGCGGCGGCCGGGCGGCGGCTGGCGGCGCCGGCGCTGGCCGGGGACGGGGCGGTCTGGTGGGCCGAAGGGCGGCCGAGCGAGGGCGGGCGCGTGGTTCTGGTCCGGCGGCCCGCGGACGGGGCGCCCGAAGACGTGACCCCGGAGGGCTTCAACGCCCGCACCCGCGCCCACGAGTACGGCGGCGGCGCCTGGACGCTGGCCGGCGACGACCTCGTCCTCTTCGCCAACTTCGGCGACCAGCGCCTCTACCGCCAGCGCCTCGGCGAGGAGCCGGTGGCGATCACGGCCGAGCCGGAGAGCCCCGGCGCGCTGCGCTACGCCGACTTCCGGCTCTGTCCCGACGGGCGCACGGTGGTCGCCGTGCGCGAGGCCCACGGCGCCGGCGAAGCCGAGAACCAGATCGTCGCCCTCGCGCTCGACGGCTCCGGCGAGGCGGAGGTGCTGGCCGGCGGCCGCGACTTCTACGCCTTCCCGCGGGTCAGCCCCGACGGCGCCTGGCTCGCCTGGACCTGCTGGGACCACCCGAACATGCCCTGGGACGGGACCGAGCTCTGGCTGGCGCCGCTCGCCGACCCGGCCGACGCCCGCCTCGTCTCCGGCGGCAACGGCGAGTCGGTTTTCCAGCCCGAGTGGGACAGGCGGGGCCGGCTGCACTTCGTCAGCGACCGCGACGGCTGGTGGAACCTCTACCGCGACGAGGGCGAGCAGGTGCTGCAGCTGACCGCGGAGGAGGCCGAGCTGGCCCACCCGCAGTGGCTCTTCGGCGGCGCCACCTACGCCTTCCTCGACGGCGGTGCGATCGTCTGCGTGCGCTGCGAGCGCGGCGAGGAACGGCTGTTTCTGCTCGAGCCGGAGGCGGAGCGCCCGCGCGACCTCGAGCTGCCCTTCACCTCATTCGGCTTCCCCAGCCTCGCCAGCCACGGCAGCGCCGTCGCCTTCGCCGCCGCCAGCCCCGCCCGCGAGACGGCGGTGGTCCGCTACGACGTCGCCAGCGACGAGCTGGAGGAGATCCGCGCCGCCAGCGACGAGCCGGTCGACGGGGCCTACGTCTCGATCCCGCGCCCGATCGAGTTCCCGACCAGCCACGGCGAGACCGCCTACGGGTTCTACTACCCGCCGACCAACCCCGAGTTCGAGGCCCCGGCGGGGGAATTGCCGCCGCTGATCGTGCAGAGCCACGGCGGGCCGACCTCGCACGCGACCCCCGCCCTCGACCGCGAGTTCCTCTACTGGACCAGCCGCGGGATCGGCGTCGTCGACGTCAACTACCGCGGCTCCAGCGGCCACGGCCGGCCCTTCCGCCGCCGCCTCTACGGGGGCTGGGGCGAGATCGACACCGACGACTGCATCGCCGCTGCCCGCCACCTCGTGGACAGCGGCGACGCCGACGGGGCGCGGCTGGCGATCCGGGGCGGCAGCGCCGGCGGCTACGCGACCCTCTGCGCGCTCGTCTTCCACGACGAGTTCGCGACCGGGGCCAGCTACTACGGGGTAGCCGACACCGAGACCCTCGCCACCGACACCCACAAGTTCGAGTCGCGCTACATGGACAGCCTGATCGGGCCTTATCCGGAGGAGAAGGAGCTGTACCGGCAGCGCTCGCCGATCCACTTCGTCGAGCAGCTGCGGGCGCCGGTGATCCTCTTCCAGGGACTCGAGGACGAGGTGGTGCCGCCGAGTCAGGCGGAGACGATGGTGGCGGCGCTGAGGGGCAACGGGGTCCCCCACGCCTACCTCGCCTTCGCCGGCGAGGCGCACGGGTTCCGCAAAGCGGAGACCGAGATCCGCTGCCTCGAGGCCGAGCTCTACTTCTACGGCCGCATCCTCGCTTTCGCCCCGGCCGACGAGCTGGAGCCGGTCGCGATCGACGGTTTGCCGCCCGCCTGACGGGTAGATCAGCCACATGGAGAAGGAGACCGGGCTGGTCGCGACGCTGAAACGCACCGCGACCGAGTTCATGGAGGACAACCTGACCGACTGGGCGGCGGCGCTCACCTACTACGGACTGCTCTCGCTGTTCCCAGCGCTGATCGCGGTCGTCTCGGTGATCGGGCTGGTCGGCGACCCGCAGAGCACGACCGAGAACCTGACCGAGATCGTCACCGAAATCGGCCCCGGCTCAGCCGCGGAAACCTTCTCCGGCCCGATCGAATCGATCGCCTCCAACCAGACCGCGGCCGGCTTCGCCTTCGTCTTCGGGCTCGGGGTGGCGCTGTGGTCGGCCTCCGGCTACGTCGGCGCGTTCATCCGCGCCTCCAACGTGATCTACGAGACCGGCGGCGAGGGCCGCTCGTTCTGGAAGCTGCGGCCGCTGCAGCTTCTGGTCACCTTGCTCCTGGTCGTCGCCCTGGCGCTGCTGGCGCTGGGGCTGGTCCTGACCGGGCCGATCGTCGAAGCCGTGGCCGAGCCGCTGGGGATCGGCGGCACCGCGGTCGACTTCTGGAACTTCGCCAAGTGGCCGGTGATGGCGGCGGTCTTCGTGCTGATGATCGACCTCCTCTACTACGCCTCGCCGAACGCGAAGCTACGTGGCTTCCGCTGGGTCACCCCCGGCGCCGTGGTCGCGCTCGTCGCCTGGGGCCTGGCCTCCGCCCTCTTCGCCTTCTACGTCGCCAACTTCGGCTCCTACGACAAGACCTACGGCGCCCTCGCCGGGCTGGTGGCGCTGCTGGTCTGGTTCTGGATCAGCAACCTGGCGATCCTCTTCGGGCATCAGCTCAACGCCGAGCGCGAGCGCAGCCTCGAGATAGCGGAGGGCGTGCCGCGGGCCGAGCGCGAGATCCAGCTCGAGCCGCGCTCCGAGCCGGACCCGCCGCGGACCGCCTGACCAGCGCCTGTCGCGGCTTAGCTGACGACGCAGCTCTTGCCGCCTTCGGATTCGCCCTTGGCCGGGAAGGCGTGGGCGAGCGCCTGGGCGATCAGCTCGGCGCGGGCGGCGTAGCCAGGCGAGGTGAAATGGATGCCGTCCTCGATGAACCACTCGTCTTTGACGTCGGCGGCCCAGTCGTAGACCCGCATGTTGGGATAGGCGAGGCAGGCCGCTTCCAGTTCGCGGTCCCACTCCTCCATGTTCTTGGCCGCGTAGGGATCGCCGTCTTCGACCAGCGAGCGCACGTTTACCCACATCACCGGTTCGTCGCCGATCGTGTCCATCATGATCTCGATCCGTTCGCGCTCGCCGACCTTGGAGCCGACGAAGACGTTGGCCGCCTCGTTGGTGCCGAGCGCCAGCACCCAGCAGCCTTTGAAGCCTTCGAGCTTCCAGGCTTCCGCCACTTCCTGGGCGTTCGGTTCGCCTTCGAACTGCTCTTCGATCGAGCGCGCGCCGGAGATCTCCATGTGCTGTTCGGTCGCGCCGACGCCGGCGTAGCGCGCTTCGATCCGCTGGCTTTCGAGTGGCAGGTAGTCGGGTGAGGTGAGGCCCTCGGAGGTCGAGTCGCCGATGTGGACGACGGCTTTGCAGGAGGAACGTTCGGAGGAGGCGGCCTGGGCCGGGGTCAGCGGCGCCGGCTTGGTCGCGCCGGCGGCGCGCGCTTCTGCGGCGCGAGCGTCGCGGCCTTCGGCCGAGACGGAGTTGACCCCGGCCATGCCGGCGACCGCGGCGAGCAGGACCAGGGCGGAGACGGCGGCGACCGCCCAGCCCTCGCGCGAGAGGTCGCGCGGCCGCCAGTTGCCGGCGCGGGCGCGGCGCCAGAGGCGGCCGATGGCGCCGTGGCGGATCGGCTCCTCGACGAACTTCCAGGAGAGCGCGGCGATGGCGAGGATCGCCGCGAACTGGAGCAGCTCGCGCAGCGGTTCGGCCCCGTTGGCGATGCCGCCGGGGGTGGTGAGGACGATCACCGGGAAGTGCCAGAGGTAGATCCCGTAGGAGCGCACGCCGATCCAGCGCAGCGGCCGGCAGCCGAGGATCGGGCCGAGCCGGCAGGCCGGGTGGGCCAGCGCCGCCAGCACCATCACGGTCGCGACCGAGAGCAGGACGAAGCCGCCGCGGTAGAGGAAGGAGGAGTACTGGTCGGTCTGCCAGATCATCAGCGCGATCGCCAGCAGGCCGACGGCCCCGAGGCCGTCGAGCAGGTTGCGGGCGCCGGGGGCGATCTTCGGGCTCAGTTTGCGGCTCGGCCAGACCATCGCCAGCGCCGCCCCGAAGAGCAGCTCGAAGGCGCGGGTGTCGGTGCCGTAGTAGACCCGCGAGGGGTCGAGGCTGGGCTTGAAGATGACCGCCATCAGGATCGCCGAGACCAGGGCCAGGGCGAGGGTCGCGACCGCCAGCCGCGGCCGCACCCCGGAGGGCAGCGGCGTCTCCCGCACCAGCTTGGTCCCGAGCAGCAGCAGGAACGGCCAGAGCAGGTAGAACTGCTCCTCGATCGCCAGCGACCAGAGGTGGTTGAGCGGACCGGGCGGGGCGAAGCGGGCGAAGTAGGAGACGTCGCCGAAGATCAGCTGCCAGTTGCCGACGTAGAAGGCGTTGGCGACGACCGCGTCGCGGAACTGCTGCGGCTGGGCCGGCCCGAAGACGGTGACCCAGGCGACGACCAGGATCATCATCAGGAACAGCGCCGGCAGCAGGCGGCGGGCGCGGGCGAGCCAGAACTGCCCGAGCTTGATGTGGCCGCGGCGGGCGAGCTGCGAGAGCAGGATGTCGGTGATCAGGTAGCCGCTGAGGGTGAAGAAGATCCCGACCCCGAGCAAGCCGCCGGGCGCCCATCCGTACCCAAGGTGAAAGGCGATGACGGCGAGGACCGCGACTGCTCGCAGCCCATCCAGTCCCGGCATATAGCGCTGGCCGCGCTTGACTGGTTCAGGCATTTGTCACATCCATGCTACGAATCGGGGAAGAAGCCATGACCTCTATCTCCCCCACCACCCCGCTGCCGACCCGCCAACTGGGCGGCTCCGAGCTCGAGGTCTCCCTGCTCGGGCTCGGCTGCAACAACTTCGGCGGCCGGCTCGACGCCGAGGGCACCGCCGCGGTGCTGGAGGCGGCGCTCGACGCCGGCATCACCTTCCTCGACACCGCCGACGTCTACGGCGAGGCCGGCGGCAGCGAGCGGCTGATCGGCGAGCTGCTGGAGGGCCGCCGGGACGAGTTCCTGCTGGCGACCAAGTTCGGCTGGCAGCTGCGCGGGATCGAGGGCGTTCCGGACGCTCCGCGCGGCTCGCGCGAGTACATCCGCTGGGCGGTCGAGGGCTCGCTGCGGAGACTGCGCACCGACCGGATCGACCTCTACCAGTACCACCACCCCGACGCGGCGACGCCGCTGGCCGAGACGCTGGCGGCGCTCGACGAGCTGGTCCGCGAAGGCGTGGTGCGGGCGATCGGCTGCTCCAACGTCAGCGCCGCCGAAATCGAGGAGGCTGAGCGCGCGGCGGGCGAGCGCGGTCTCGCCCGCTTCGTCACCGTGCAGAACGAGTACAGCCTGCTGAAGCGCGGGATCGAGGCGGTGGTGGCGCCGGCCTGCGAGCGCCTCGGGCTCTCGATCCTGCCCTTCTACCCGCTCGCCAAAGGACTGCTGAGCGGGAAGTACCGGCGGGGCGAGGACGGGCCTGCGGGAACGCGACTGGCCGGCCAGGTGGCGGGCAGCGTGGAGGAGTTCGAGACGGTCGCGCGGCTGCAGGCGTTCGCGGCGGAGCGCGGGGTCGGCCTGCTCGACGTCGCGATCGCCGGCCTCGCCGCCCAGCCCGCGGTCGGCTCGGTGATCGCCGGCGCGACCAGCCCTGAGCAGGTGAGCGCAAACGTGGCAGCCCTCCGCTGGCGGCCGAGCGCCGCGGACCTGGCCGAGCTCGACCGCATCACCCCCTCCACCCGCCACTGAACGGCCGTGTCGACTTATGCGCCTTATAGGGGGGATAAGTCGACACTCGTCCGCCGGTCGCACTAGGTTTCGCGCCCGATGAAGCGCGCTCTCGTATCCGTGATCGCCGCCGCTCTCGCCGTGCTGGCGTTCGGCGCCTCGACGGCGCCGGCGATCACGCCGGTCTCCTGCCCCAGCTTCCGGGTGCTGCACGACGACCGCATCGGCCCGGCCTCGCTACCGGCCGGCAGCTACCGGATCGAAACCGCGCCGGCCGCCAACCTCACCTGCGCCGCCGCGGCAAAACTGTTCGCCCGCTTCCTCGAGGATTTCGACGGCAACCTGCCGGCGCCGTGGCGGGTGGTCGCCCAGGCCAGCGGCAGGGCCTCCTTCAACCAGGGCGGCAAAGCCGGCTTCTCGGTCAGTCTCACCGGCGGTGGCGGTGGCGGCGGAGGCGGCGGCAACCGCGCGCTCGGCGCTCTCTGCCGCGCCTCCTTCATGGTCAACTCCAACGTCCTGCTCGGCCCGCTCACCTTCCGCAAGGGCGAGTACCTGCTCTACATCCCGGCCGGCTCCGGGATCGCCTGCGAACGGGCAGCCACCCTCTTCACCCGCCTGCTCAGCTCACCCGGCGGCCGCCTCCCCGCTCCCTGGCGACTGGAAGCCCAGACCGCCACCTTCTTCAAGCCCGCGCACCCGGTCCGCTCCTCCTTCCGGGTCGAGCCGCTGGCCGGCTCGGGCGGCACCAGCGCCGGCGCCGGCCCCGCTTAGGCGCGTCTCCGTTCGCCAAGGAGGGGGTTCTCCTTGCCGAGGAAGGATGCCTCGGCGCCGATTAGCTGCTCGAGCTCGCCGCGGTCGAGGAAGATGCCGTGGCACTTGGTGCACTGGTCGATCGTCACCCCGTTGCGCGTGTGTTTACGCATCGGCGACTGGCACTTGGGGCAGGTCATCGCGGCCACCACGGTGAAGTTATCTACCGCACCTTGGGCGCAGGTAAACGAAATCCGCTTGTTTCCGGGCTGCTGGCGGCGCTCTCGCTGCTGGCGGGGCTGGCGACGGCGCTGCTCGGGGTGCTGGCTGCCCCGGTCGCGCTGGCCGCGGTCGGCGCCCTCGTCGTCTACCGGCTCGCGGCAAGCCAGGGGGCGCCGCCCTTCCCGTCGCCGCGGCCCTCGCTGGGCTGGCTGCGGGAACTGGCCGACTTCGTTCTCAGCTTCGTCGCCTGGGCGGCGCCGCAGGTGCCGTTCCTCGCGCCCTTCATCGTCTTCGTCGCCGTCACCTGGCCGCTGCCGCAGGAGTCATCGGACTCGCTGCGCTTCCAGGAACAGGCGAGCCAGATCATCCTCGTGCTGCTGATCGCCTACGGGATCGAGGCCGGCGCGATCCGCTGGCGCAGCCGCCCAGTCAACTGGATCCTCAGCCTGATGACGGTCGCGATCCTGCTTACCGGCGAGGTCTACGCGCTGATCGACCTCGCCACCGACAGCCCCGACCACGCCGACATCATCGCCGGCTCGATGGCGGCCGGGGTGACCGCGATCCTGGTCACCGCGGTGCTCGGCTCCACTCAAAAGCCGACCGGGTGACGGGCGACGAAGCCGCGGCTGCTGGCCGGCTCGTCGTGCCAGCTCGGCCCGGTGCCGCTGCGGTTGCCGCTGGTGTCCCAGCGCAAGCCGGCGATCACCGCGTAGGCGTGGCCGGCGTTGGCGTAGATCGTGATCCAGCGGCCGGCCCCAGGCGCGCCCCAGCCCATCATCGGGCCGGAGGGCAGCGGCGAGTCCAGCAGCGCGCCGCCGTGTAGGGCGAAGCTGACCGCGCCGGAGCAGTCGTAGCCGCGGTCCCACCAGCGGCCGTGGCCGCCGCCCCAGACGTAGGGGTGGTTGCGGATCCGGTTGGCGGCGGCGATCACCCGGCGCACCACCGGCGGCGCGTCGGGCGGCGCCAGGGCGCGGCCGTCGGCGGCGAGCACCGCGCGGCCAGGAGGGGCGCCGGGGTCGACGACGGCATCGGCGCTGGAGCTGGAAGCGCGGGCGGAGAGGCCGCCCGGCGCGGCCCAGGCTTTCGCCCCCGGCAGCAGCGCGACCAGCGCGGTCGCGAACAGGGCAAGAACGGCACAGACGGCGGCGCGCAGGGCCACCCCACGGGCTATTGACATCGGTCCTCCTTCGTCGGCCGGCGGGGTTAGCTGACGGGCGAGCGC
>DASUNU010000110.1:0-43830 GCA_036276995.1 Solirubrobacterales bacterium | reverse complement strand
CTGCCAACGGCTACGAGCATCCGCTTCTCCCTGGGCCACTTCGAGTTCATCGCCGACGGTGGGCGCTCTGCGGGGTTGATTGCGTCCGTAGCCGTCGGGCTCGGGCTGATTGCCGTAGCGCGAGGTCTGAGCCGGGGGAAGCGCAGAGCTTGGGCGATTGCGACGGTTTTGTTCGCAGTTGCGGCGGTGGTGCACCTGATCCATGGGCCGGATCCGCTGACCGTGCTGCTCTCGGCGGGGATGCTCGTCGCGCTGATCTGGTTCAGGCATGACTTCCGGGCACAGGGCGACCCGGGGTCGATTCAGCAGGCGCTGCTGTTCGTGCCCGCCTACCTGGTCGGCGTCTTCCTCTTCACCTGGATCACCCTCTTCGCCGAGCGCGAGCACGTCTCCCCCGGCCTGTCCTTCGGCGGCATCGCCGAGACCGCCTACAAGGGGCTGATCGGGCTCGACGGGCCCTATACCTACGGGCGCGAGGTCTTCGCCGACTTCTTCGAAATCTCGCTGCTCGTGCTCGGGGTGCTCGGCCTGCTGACCTTCCTCTACCTGCTGCTGCGCACCTTCGTCCAGGCCGAGCCGCCGAGCACCGAGCGGCGCCAGAGGGCGGAGGAGATCGTGCGGCGCTGGGGCGACGACACGCTCGACTACTTCGCCCTGCGGCGCGACAAGAACTACTTCTTCAGCAGCGGCGGCTCGCTGATCGCCTACCTCTACGTGCGCGGCACCGCGATGGTCGCCGCCGACCCGATCGGCCCGCCCGGGGACGAGCCGGCGGCGCTCGACGAGTTCCTCCACTTCTGCGCCGGGCGCGGCTGGCGGGTCGCCTTCTTCGCCGTGCGCGAGGCCGACGCCGAGCTCTACCGGGAGCGCGGGATGCACGCGATCTACCTCGGCGACGAGGCGATCCTGCGCTGCGACCGCTTCAGCCTCGAGGGGGCCGAGATGAAGCCGGTGCGGGCGGCGGTCAAGCACATCGAGAGAGACCACTCGTTCGAGCTGATCGCCGAGACCGAGGCCGCGCCCGAGCTGATCGCCGAGCTCAACGAGATCAGCGAAGAGTGGCGCAAAGGGGCGCCCGAGCGCGGCTTCACGATGGAGCTGGGCGAGGACGTCGAGGGCGTCAATCCCGACTTCGTGATCGCGATCGCGCGCGAGCAGCAGGGCGGCCGGGTCGCCGGCTTCCTCCGCTTCGTCCCCGTCTACGGCGAGGAACCCGGCTACTCGCTCGACCTGATGCGGCGCCGGCCCGACTCGACCAACGGCCTCACCGAGTACCTGATCGCCTCGGCGGCGCTGGCGCTCGGCGCCCGCGGCTTCAAGCGGCTCTCGCTCAACTTCGCCGCCTGGGGCCGGCTGCTCGACAGCGCCGCCAGCGACGGCCTCGCCGGGCGCGCCCAGCGGCTGATGGCGAAGGGGCTCAACCCCTTCTTCCAGATCCAGAGCCTGCGCGACTTCAACCAGAAGTTCGGCCCGGAATGGGTGCCGCGCTCGATCGTGATCGACGACGTCTCCGATCTGCCGCGGGTGGCGATGCTCTACGCCAGCGTCGAGGGCTTCCTCGAGGTGCCGGTGCTCAGCCGCGTGCTGGAGCCGCCGATTCGCCAGCGGGTCGACGCGGCCTAGCGCTTCCGACATTTGCCCCACCCTGGTGTGGCAAACCCCGCCGGCGCTCCTGCGCCGCCATCAGCTGGATCGAGATCAGCAGCAGGACGTCGATCGCGAGCCCGAAGACGGCGCCGAACTGCGACTCGACGAAGGTGAAGACTCGGGTGACGAAGATCGAGACCAGCAGCGCCCGGCTGAGCCAGAGGTAGGCGTCGAGGCGCTGGCCGCGCAGCAGCCGGCCAAGGCCGACGACGACGAACGCGATCGAGACCGAGCTCGAGACCAGCGTCGCCCAGTTGAGGAAGTTGAGGTGGGAGATCGAGTCCTGCTCGAAGCCGGCGCGGGCGGCTTCGCCGGCGAAGCCCGTGGCGAGGACGAAACCGAGGACGGTGAGCAGCGAGCCCAGCGCCCAGAGACCGAAGACGACGAGCACGAGGCGGTGAAACCAGCGCTGCTCGGACCAGCGCTCGTAGCTGGCCGCGACCGCGTTGGGGAAGCGCCGCCACCAGGGCGGGTCCGGGTTCGGCGCGGTGTCGATCTGCTCGGCGAGGGCGACCAGCGGGTCGCGCAGCGGGTGGCCCGGAGGAACGTCGGCGAGCAGGGCCAGCGCCTGGTCGCGGTATTCGACCTTGAACGGCCCCTGGGTCGCCTCGCCGATCAGCTCGACCGCGTTGCGCACCTTCTCGGCGTCGTTCAGCCCGCGGTGGCGCTGGTAGGCGCGCGAACCGAGGTAGAGGCCGATGAAGATCAGGTAGATCAGCCCCGCCGCCGGCTTGAAGAAGTAGTTGTTGTCGGCGGTGATGAACTTGCCGAGCTCGTCGATGAAGAAGCCGAAGCCGACGCCGCCGACCAGCGCCGCGACCAGGCGGGCGCGGCGACCGAGCAGGCTGAGCAGGATCGCCAGCGCGGTGAGCATGAAGAGGCCGCCCCAGAGCAGGTGGGCGATGTGCAGGCCGTGGCCGCCGAGCTGCGGGTAGTGGGTCAGGTAGAGCTGCGTGCGGATGCAGAGCTCGGTGGTGATCGCGGTGACGAAGAAGGTGAGGTGGAGCGTCCCCAGGTTGGCGTTGCGCGGGGCGCGGCCGAGCAGGTGGACGTTCACAGCGCCGCCATCTTCTCGCGGCTGTGCTCGCGCGCGTAGAGGAAGTAGACGCAGAGGCCGAGCGCGGCCCAGACGCCGAGCCGGATCCAGGTGTCGCCGGGCAGGGTCGCCATCAGCGCCAGCGAGGAGACGATCGCGGTGCCGGCAACCAGCGGCAGGGCCGGGACCCGGAAGGGGCGCTCGAGATCGGGCCGGCGGCGGCGCAGGGAGAGGACGCCGGCGGAGACGATGATGAAGGCGAGCAGGGTCCCGATCGAGATCAGTTCGCCCAGCACCGAGAGCGGCACCAGGGCGGCGACGGCGCCGCCGGCGATGCCGCAGAGGACGATCGAGAACTGCGGAGTCTTGCGCTTGCCGTCGACCTTGCCGAAGGCGGGCGGCAGCATCCCGTCCTCGGACATCCGCATGAAGATGCGGGTCTGCCCGTAGAGGGTGACGAGCACGGTCGAGGCGAGGCCGACGACGGCGGCGACGTCGGTCAGCTTCAGCAGCCAGTCGAGGTCGCGTCCACCGGCCGCGAGGGCGACGGCGATCGGGTCGGAGACGCCGAGCCTGGAGTAGTTGACCATGCCGGTGAGGACGAAGCCGACGGCGATGTAGATCGTGGTCGCGATGATCACCGTGCCGAGCAGGCCGATCGGGACGGTGCGGCGCGGGTTGCGCGCCTCCGCCGCCGCGGTGGAGACGGCGTCGAAGCCGATGTAGGCGAAGAAGACGATGCCGGCGCCGCGCAGGACGCCGCTCCAGCCGAAGTCGCCGAAACCGCCCTCGGCCGCGGGCAGGAACGGCTCGTAGTTGGAGGAGGTGACGTAGAAGACGCCGACGACGACGACCAGCAGCAGGATCGAGAGCTTCAGCAGCACCATCGAGTTGTTGGCGATGGCGGACTCCTTGGTCCCGAGCCAGAGGGCGCCGGAGGTGAGCAGCATGATCGCCAGCGCCGGCAGGTTGATGATCCCCGGGTCGTCGCCGAAGGGCGGGGCGACGAGATCGTGCGGGATGTGGATGCCGAACGAGCTCGTCAGGTCGGCGAAGTAGCCGGACCAGCCGACCGCAACGGTGGAGGCGGCGAAGAGGTACTCGAGCAGCAGGTCCCAGCCGATGAACCAGCCGAGGAAGGAGCCGAAGGCGGCGAAGGCGTAGGAGTAGGTGCTGCCGGCGGCCGGGATCATCGAGGCCAGCTCGGCGTAGCAGAGGGCGGTCAGCCCGGCGACGATGCCGGCGAGGATGAAGGAGATCAGCACCGCCGGGCCGGCGTAGTGGGCGGCGGCGTCGCCGGTGACGACGAAGATGCCGGCGCCGACAACGCTGGCGACCCCGAGCAGGGTGAGGCTGAAGGCGCCGAGCGCGCTGGAGTCCAGGCGCGAGCGGTCGTGCTCGGCGGTCTTGAGGATCGCGTCGAGGTTGCTGCTCTTGCCGCGATCGGAGCCGGGGGCGCTCATCGGGCGTGATCCTGCCACGGGAGGCGGCGCGATTAGGGTCCCGGCCCGATGAACCGCGCGCACCGCCCTACCGTCATCGCCGGCGTCGCCGCGGCGCTGCTGGCCAACTTCTGGGTCCTGGAAGACCCGCTGGCCCGGCACACCGACTTCTCAGAGGCCTGGATCAGCGACCTCGCCGCCCGCACCCAGTCCGGCGGCTGGCGCTTCCAGCTGCTCGAAATTGCCGCCGGCCTGGCGATCGCCGGCTTCGCCTGGCTGCTGCTGCGCCGCCAGGGAGAGCGCTCCCCCCTGCTCCGCCGCGGTCTGCTCGCCCTGCTCGCCGCCGGCCTGCTCGCCGCGATCGGCGGCGCCGCCCCGCTCAACTGCGCGGAAGCGCTCGAACACGGCTGCGAGCTCAGCTACGACCCATTCGACCTCGTCCACACCACGGCGAACCTGCTCGAAGTCGCGGCCCTGGTCGGCGCCTTCGCCGGCGTCGGCCTCGGCCTCACCCGGCTCCACCCGCGCGACCGCCTCGGCCGCGCCACCCTGACCATCGCCGCGGTCTGGCTGGCGCTGATGGCGGTCGCCGGGCTCGGCTACCTGGTCGGCGACGTCGGCGAGTTCAAGGGCCTGCTGCAGCGCGGCGCGCAGCTGCTGTTCGGGGGCTGGCTGGTGCTGTTGGGGCTGCGGCTCAGCGAGTAGCGGCGGCGCGGCGGCGCCTGGAGGCGAGGCTGCGCTCGGAGGCGAGGTGCTGGACGGCGGGCAGGTGGGTGCCCTCGAGGTACCTGGTCCAGTCGATCGCGGCGGTGTCGAAGGGGAGGTCGGCGCGGTCGGCGTCGCTGGCGGCGGCGGCGAGGGCGCAGGCGCTGGCGTCGTCGAAGCTGCAGTTGAGCTCGGTGTAGGGGGCGTAGATCTTGACCATGCGGGTGATCTGGCCGGCCTGGCGGGCGGAGGTGCGCAGCTTCCGCTTCGAGCCGGGGGCGACCGGGCCGATCGCGGCCCGCGCCGCCAGCCGCGCCAGCCGCTCGCGGCGGGCCGCCTTGCCGACCGCGACCCGGCGGTCGACGAACTCGAGGTCGCCGATCCGCACCGAGGAGCCGTCACGGCGCAGCAGCGGCTCGCGGCGGAAGTGGTTCTTGATGTGCTGGGCCAGCTCGCCGATCCGCAGCGGGTTGCGCGCGGTGCTGGAGATCGAGACGGTCCGCGCCCCTCCCCGGGCCGGGTTCGACGCGGCGACGACGCAGGCGTTGGCGACGCAGTCGACCGGGACCAGGTCGATCAGGTTCTCCCTGCGGCCGGCGAGGTGGGTGAGGCCGCCGGCGGCGTAGGCGAGGATCAGCGGGTCGGCGACCTTCAGCCCGTGCAGCCAGCCCGGCCGCGGCTGGCCCAGCGCCGACTCGATGATCGAGGGACGGACGATCGTGATCCGCTCGGTCAGCTTGGTCAGCTCGCGCTCCCCCAGCGCCTTGCTCAGCGCGTAGGTATCGGGCCAGCCGGCACTCGCCGCCCGCCGGCGCCCCTGCTCACAGAGCCGCGCCTGCGCCAGCTCGGACCGCTTCTCCTTGGCCTCGGCCTCCTCACGCCAGGACTTCGCTTCGGTCAGCAGCGCCTGGGGATCGAGCGTCGCCAGGGCCGGGTGCGCGAGCCCGTTCTCGTAAACGGTCTCGACCTTGCAATCGGCGACGTAGGCGGTCGAGACGTGGACGACGTAGGGGTCGGAGCCGGCCTCGCGCAGGCTCGCCAGCAGCCGCGCTGGCCCGTAGGTGTTGAGCGCCAGCGCCTCGTCGAGCGGCTCCTCGAAGGAGACCGAGGCGGCGCAGTTGATCAGGGTGTCGATCTCCCCCCAGCCGCGCGGCCACGACCCCTGCGAGCGCTCCCCCGAGAGGTCGCCCGCCACCGCGCAGAGCCGGCCGCTGTCGAGCACCTCCTGCAGCCAGTCCTGCGGCAGCGCCGCGAAGGCGACGTTGGCAAGAACCTCCTCGGTGAGGCGCCGCTGCGCCGCCGCATCGTCGCTCGCCCGCAGCAGCACGACCAGCCGCCCGAACTCCGGAGCGTGTGTGAGCAGGGCGGCGAGCACCGCCATCCCGAGGAAGCCCGACCCCCCCGTAAGCAGGATCGCCTCCCCTTCCAGCCGCTCCTCGTTGCCCGTCATTCCCTGCATCTCCCTGGCAAGCCCCCGAGGGTACGCCAAGATCGGGTGCCGGTAAACGGATTGGTACGTAGATAGGCGAAACCCGGGGGGAACCGGAAGCCCGGCGATCACTTCCCTGCCGGGGCGCGCTTGTCAGGCGTCGATCGAGGCGGCCGGGGTTTTAGTCATCAGCGAGTCGAGAGGTGCGCCCAGACGCGCGGACCCGCATACAGCTGCGGTTCCAGCTAGGCAGTAAGCGAGGCTTGCGCTCTGTCGTCGGCCCTGAGGCCCGCCGCGCGACGACCGAGTGCATAGATTTCGAGCGCCAGGGAAATCGCCTCTTCCGGCTGCGAGACATCCCTGATTCGAAAGCAGAGCTCAACGTCACTGGACTCACTCGGATCGCCCTTTTCGCGAATCGAGAAGTCGGCCCCCCTCGGGGCCGCCTCCCGTGCCGCCTGCGCAATGCGCTGACAATCGTCCCCAGTGGGGACCGGGACATATACGGCAAACTCCACTACTCAGGCCTCATGGCTGAGACGAAGGGGGAATGGGGACATCGGAAGCCTCCTGGCGGCTCGAAAGACTGACGCCGGAAGTCACTTTGTGTTGCCGGCCCCAGGGCCAGCCTCAGTGATGCCCTCCTTCTCGAGGGTAGCGGCCGACAACTCTGGGTCGAGCCGGGAGAACCAGATCTACCGGGAGATAGTCAGCGGTACGCCGGCGCCGATGCGCCGCGCGATCCAGGTGATCGCCCGCGGGCGGAGGCGGACGCAGCCGTGGGATGCGGCGCTGCCGGGGGCGCCGCTGAGGTTGCTGGTTCCGTGGATGCCGATCTGCCCGGGACCTCCCTCGAATTCCTGGTAGACGTTCGATCTGGCGCTGGTGGCAAGCGCGAACGGCCCGCCGGTTTCATAGGAGGAGAGGGCCAGCGCCTCCTCGATGAAGAACGTTCCCCGGGGGGTCGGGGTCGAGGGCTTGCCGATCACCACCCGGAACTGACGCCTGACCTGGCCACCGCGATAGACGGTGAGCCGGCGAGTGGAGAGCTTGATCCTCAACTGCCAGGGCGTGGCAATCTGGCGCGTACGGTTCGCCGAGATCCAGCCCGTGTGCCCGTTGGGCCGGCCGGGCAGGCGAACGCGCAGCCAGGATCCCGACTTGGGACCACTCGCGCGTCCGAGCACGGGAAGGACGGTGCGCGCGCGGGTCAGCGGGCGGCGGGCGGCGACCGCTTCGATCCGACCGCCCTGGGCACTGGGCGCGGCGCGGGCGACGTGATCGTGCAGCAGCACCGCCAGCGTCTGGCCGGCCGCGACCCGGGGGGCGGCAACCGCGCTGGAAGCGAGCACGGCACACCCCATCGCGAGCGCGATCAGCGCCGTTGCCAATGCCGAACCCCCGCGGCTAGGACCGCGGGGGTTCGGGGCATCGGCGACGGGGCGGGTCATCCGGTGAACGTGGATGGTCCGCCGGGCGGGCTGAGCAGGACGGCGGCGCAGGCCTCGTAGGGCATGGTCACCGTCCTGGCGCGGGTGGAGTCCTTGAACGTGATCCGGACCCTCACCTGGTGGGCACCGGGCGCGGCCCGCATCGACATCGCGAAGGGCGACCCGGTGCGAGCGCCGATCGACTTGCCGTCGAGGCTGAAGACGACCCGCTCGATCAGGTTGCCACGGACCGTGGCGCGGAATCCCTCGGTGCAGTCCTCACGCGGCACCGGCCGTACGACCGCCGTGCCGTTCCGAGCCGGCCGGGGATTTTTCGCCCCGCGACCGGGAAGGGTCCGGCCGGGGTTGACCGAGGGGGTGCCCGGCGCTGCCGCCGAACCAGGGGCTCCCGGCTCGCTTGGCGACCCGGCGCCCGGCGCGACGGTTCCTGGGCCACCCGGCGTTTCCTCAGAGGGCGGCGTGGTCGGTCCGGTCGCACACAGCGGCCGGGTCAGGACGTTGTTGATGAGGCTGACCTGTCCGTTGCGGGCCAGCATCCTTCCCAGCACCGTCGCCCCGTTTTTGAGCGAGATCGAGGTCAGCGCCATCAGGCTTCCCTGGAAGGCGGTCGTGGTGCCGAGGTCGGCCGAGCTGCCGACCTGCCAGTAGACGTTGCACGGTGACGCGCCGTTCACCAGCACGACCGAGCTGGCCGATTCGGTAGTCAGCTGGGAGCCGATCTGGAAGACGAATTCGGCGTTGGGATCGCCTTCGGCGTCGAGGGTCAGGGCCCCAGTCAGGAGAGCCGCCGCGTTGTAGCGATAGGTGCCCGGAGCGAGTTTCCGTTCGCCCAGGTCGGTGCCGGAGAGGTCGTTCGCCGGCAGCACCGGCTGCCCCGCGGCGACGTCGTAGGCGGTGGTGAGATCGAGCTGTGCTTTGGCGGCGACTTCGTCGGTCGCGTGGGTGGAGCCGTTGACGACGGCCGGCAGGCCGAAGCCTTCGAGTTCGGTGCCCGGCGAGACGCCGAGGTTGCCGTTCAGCACCGATGGTCCGACGTTGGTGACCGTGGTGCCGCCGAGGACCACGAAGGGGTCGGCGGTGCCGAGACCCACGGGCGCGGCCTGGGCCGCGGCGGGTAACGCGAAGCCGGCGATCATCGCGAGGGCGATGCCGGCAAGCCGGCCGCGCCTGAGATCGAATCGGTTGGACATTGATGTCCTCCCTATATGTCGGGCAGTCCTGACGAGGTCTCTGATGCCTGTGCCGAAAGGGGCTTGCCCTGGTGTCCCCCTCCATCGCCCCCTGACCACAGCGGCTTGAGCACAGGGCGGGTAACTCGACGTTCGTTGCCGGTCTCGCGTTGGCGAGAGGCGCACAACCTTGAGCCCAAAAGCTCTCTCTGGACGAATCTATGAGGATGATTTTCATACATCTGTGCTCCACTGGGGTCATGGACTTCCCAGGGATCACTCGATGATCGTCGCCGCGATCGGCGCAGCCGTTTCGCTTGCCGCCCCGGCGCCCGCCACCCTGCCCGGTGACCTCGACGCCGCCGCCGCTTACTGGCACCAGAATGCGCCGGCGCGCTGCTCGACCAAGGCCGTCGGTTATGGCCGGCTGCCAGGCCCCCTGCTCGGCCAGGCGACGATCCCGGACCCTGTGGAAAGTGGACCGTGTGAGATGACCATCGAACTCGGCCTCTCGAATCGCCTCCGCTGCATGACCGTGGTTCACGAGTACGGGCACTGGCTCGGACTGGAGCACTCGGAGAACCGGCGCAGCCCGATGTTCCCGGTTATCGACAGGGGCGCGATCGTCTCTGAGTGCGGACGCCCTCAGGGCTGAGAGGGTCCGACAGGGACTTCGAGTTAACCCTTTCTCGCGAACCTGCCGATGACCCATGGACGGCCGCGACTTCCCCCGATCGGCGTTTCAGCTCGGACGGTGAAGCTCCACGGCCTCTGTCCCCGCCCCCCGCGGGAACGAGACCCGGAAAGACCGGACGCTCGGGGACCAGAAAGTGGGTAGCCATGCATCGGTGGTTTCGCAGCATCCTCTTATTGGCGATCGGCTCCTGCGCGGTCGCGCTCGCCTCGAGCACGGCGGCGCTGGCCGCCTGCCCCCTGCAACCACCGCCGCCGTGCGGCCCGGTCGGGGTTACCGGCAGGGCGGACGCCACCTCGGCGCGCTGCGGCCACCAGCCGCAGCGCGTCTGCGAGAACAAACGCGGGCCCCGCGGGCCCCAGGGGGAGCCGGGTAGCCCCGGCCCCCGGGGTCCGGCGGGCCAGACGGGGTCCCAGGGCCAAACGGGGTCCCAGGGCCAAACGGGGTCCCAGGGCGCCCCCGGGACCAGCGGTCCTCGTGGCAGCGAAGGAAGCACCGGCGGTTCCGGGGCCAGCGGGGCGGCGGGTCCCACCGGGCTGCAGGGCGTGCAGGGCGAAGTCGGCGCCGCGGGACCGGAAGGAGCGCCAGGCGCCGACGGGGCAGCGGGCGCAACCGGCGAACAAGGGCCTGAAGGGGAACAAGGCGCCGCCGGCGCAGATGGGGCGGCGGGCCCGGCCGGCGAAACCGGCCCGCAGGGCCTCGCAGGGCCCGAAGGTGAGAACGGCCTAGCCGAGTACGGGTACGTCTACAACACGGTTGTCGAGACGATCGCGCTCGGCGCCGCGGTCAGCTTCGGCTCGAACGGCGTCCTCAGCCCCGGAATCGAACACGTCGCCGGCTCCACCGACATCGTCGTCACGACCGCCGGCATCTATGAGATCGAGTTCTCGACCTCGACCGTCGGCCCGAGCCAGCTGGCGCTGTTCGTCAGCGGGGTCCCGATCTCCGGGTCGACCTACGGCTCCGGCGCCGGCACCCAGCAGAACGGAGGACAGGTGCTGGTCGCGCTGCCGACGGGTGCGATTCTCACGCTTCGCAATCACCTCTCGAGTGCGGCGGTCGAACTTCAGCCGAGCGCCGGCGGGACCCAGGCGAGCACCAACGCCTCGATTCTGATCACCCTGATCGACGGGACCCCGTGATGCCCCCACCGTCCCCCCGGCGACCTCCCCGCCGGCTTCGGCAGATGGCCCTGACCGGCGCCGTGCTGGGAGCGCTGGCGCTCACGGCCTGTGGCTCCTCGGACTCCTCGCCCGTGCTCGACGAGAAGAAGATCGAGCGGGCGATCGAGCGAAGCAGCCAGGCGCAGCGCGGCCTCCGCGCAAGCGTCACCTGCCCCGCAGAGGTCGCCTACGAAAAGGGCGGTACCTTCGAGTGCATCGCCGTCGTCGGCGACGTCAGGACCCGCTTCGTCGTGACCCAGATGGATGCGGCGGGACAGGTGCAATACGAAGCCCGCTAGAAGGGCGCTATACCTCCCAGCTGATCTGCCCCCTGACCAGCGCGATCGCAACGGCATGCGCTCGGGTGTGGGCTCCTAGCTTTTCCAGTGCATTGTGGACGTGAGACTTGACGGTCTCGGGCGAGAGAAACAGGCGCTCCGCGATGTCACCGCTCTGCAGTCCGGAGGCGACCAGGGTCATGATCTCGCGCTCGCGCTCGGTGAGTTGCAGGCTGGCGGCCTCCTCCTTGGCAACCGGTTCCCATGCCATCTCGTGCGGCAAATTTCCTCCCTGCTCGGCCGAGGTTCCGGCGGCCGGAATGAACACCGAGAGGTGGCGTGCCGGCAGTACGTTGGCCGTCGCGCTGAACTCGACCGGCACCGATCCGCGATCGGGAACGTACAGCTGATACCAGCCCTCAGCCCCTCCAGCCGACAGAAACGCGGCCCATTTCTCTTCGAGCGTCTTGCGTTCTTCAGGGGGAGTGAAATCATCCATGGTCCGCCAGGGGATCTCCTCGCGAGCAATCCCCAGAAGGTCACACGCGGCGAGATTCCCGGTGACCCATCGACGCTGGTCATCGGCAATCAGCATCGGGTGCCGGGAACGCTCCAGAGCCGTGCGCAGGCGCAGCGCCTCCTGTGAATGAAGCGTCTCATCCGTAAAAACCTGGGCGTTCTCTTCCTCGCCGGGCAGATTGGGAGAAGTCACCGTGAACTCCGTTCTCGGCCTACATTGCTCCTACTGGCACACCGGCTCTTACGCTAGTAGACAAGTCTTCCCAGATGCAACCCACTAGTCCGTATGGGGATGCCTACAAAGCTCCCCCGTCTGGGGGATTGTGCTTTTCGGACGAAACCGTGACAGTAGTCCGCAGCAGCGATTTGGGTGATTCCCCCCCCAACCACCCACCGCGCTGATGCATCCAAGTTGCCCGGGGCCCCTTAGGTCCTCCCCCGCGGACCTAAGGGGCGAAGCCCCAGCCGCCCGGCGCAACCGGGGCCACCGACCTGACACCAGCTTGTGACCATCAACCCGTCGGAAGCGAGACCACTGCCCCACCCCCCGCCAATCGCGCGGCCGGGGCTGGCGCGTATCCTCGTAACCGACGATCGTCCCGAGATCCTGCAGCTGGTCGATCGAGCGCTGGGCGAGCGTTACCGCTGCGACTTCGCGGCCAGCCTCGACCAGGCTCGCAAGAAGTTCGCCGCGAACGACTTCCACCTCGCTCTGTGTGACCTCGAGATGCTGGGCGAGTCGGGGTTCGACCTCGCCGAAGAGATCGCCGAAGAGCACCCCGATACGGCCTTGGTCCTGATTACCGCCACGGACGATCCAGAGCTGGCAAGAAAGGCATTCGGCTTGGGTGGCCACGGTGTTCACGGCTATCTGGTCAAGCCGTTCTGGCCAGGCCAACTGCTGCTCACCGCGATGAACGCTCTGCGGCGGCGCGAGCTCGAAGTATCCGAGCGTTCCTACCGGATCAACCTCGAAGAGCGGCGTCAGAAGATCATCGACATGGCGCCGATGCCGATCTATGTCAAGGACGGCTCCTACCGTTACACCTTTGCCAATGGTCGAGCTGACGAACTCGCAGGCCGTCGGGAGGGTCAGCTGATCGGCGAGACCGATGAGGCGATCATGGGCCCAGAGGCGCTTGAGCAGACCCGCACTGACGATCGCCAGATTCTCAGCGACGGCACCACGCACAGGGCCGAAGAAACGCTTGAGATCGGCGGGGTGGAGCGAACCTTCCAAACCGTGAAGTTCCCTCTCCTCAACGAGAGAGGGAAGGCCACCGCGGTGTGCGGCATCTCCATCGACGTAACCGGACAACGGGACGCATTGCACCTTCGCGATGAGCTGGCCACCGCTCAGCAACAGGCAATCGAGGAGCTGCGACAGTCGCGCCAAGAGACGGTCGAGCGGCTCTCCAAGGCGATCGAGCTGCACGACTTCTCCACCGGGGAGCACGTCGACCGCATGGCCAGGGTGGCCGCCTTCCTGGGAACGGAGTTGGGCCTCGATGCCGAGCGGGTCCTCTTGCTGCAGGTCGCGGCCCCGATGCACGACGTCGGCAAGATCGCCACCCCGGACGAGATCCTTCGCAAGCCGGGTCCTCTGACGCCGAACGAGCGGGCCGAGATGCAGCGCCACACTATTGTCGGCCACGAGATTCTCGCCAACTCAAAGAGTGAGCTGCTCAGGCTCGCGGCGACGATCGCCCTGACTCATCACGAGCGCTACGACGGCACCGGATACCCACGGGGCCTGTCCGCGGAAGAGATACCGCTCGAGGGAAGAATTACCGCGGTCGCCGATGTCTTCGACGCGCTGCTGAGCGACCGCTGCTACCGACCGGCGATGAGCGTGAGCGAGACGGTCGAGATCATCGAAGAGGGCCGCGGTACCCAGTTCGATCCCGAGATAGTGGACATCTTGATCACCAGTCTCAAAGAGGTGCTTCGACTGCGTGCCTGACTAGACAGCTACGCGCCAGACAGGATTCGAACCTGTGACCTTCGGTTTCGTAGGCCGAAGGCGTAGGCTCGGTAGGTCAGTTCCAGAGCCAAATTGACGAGGGATTCAGCCCACGGGACCGTAGACGGGACCGAACTCTGCGTCAAACCCCCGACGGATCCGGGCTCACGTGAAATGAGAGACGGAATGCTCACCGCCTCTCGAAATGCCGGTCGATGTTCTCACGTCCTACGCCCGACAACACCGAATTACGGAGACAGCGAACCTCAGCCTGGGACGCTTTCGGCGCGAGGCTGGTCGTCCTCCGGGGGTGACTCGTCGATCAATGCCTGGAGGCGTTCCACGAGGTCGAAGATCTCCTCGGCCTGCTCGGAGGTAATCGGCTCGGCGTGCGCGGCGCTGTTGGCAACGGCGACGATGTCGAGGGAGAGGCTGGCGACGAAGGGATCGAGGTGCTGGTCTTGGGCGAGCTGGCGGATCATCACAGCCAGGCCCTTGCGCTGGGAGGTCTCGTAGATGCGCCTGTATTCGGAGAGGAAGAATTTCTCGATCTCCACGCGGAGCCCGGCGAGCGCGCCGTTGGGATGCACGGTTGCGAGGGCCCGCAACTCGGACGGCACCGACAGACGGGCTCCTAGCTTGGCGCCGCGGGCGCGTGCCAGCGAGGCCCGACTACCGGATGGAAGCGCCTCCAACAGCATGACCTTCTGCTCGAGGGCGTCGATCTCATCGCGAAACACCCCTCCCCCACCACCCGGCAGCGAGAACGACTTGAGATAGGGACGCAGGGCAAGGACCAGAAGGATCGCCAGGAGGCCGACGGTAAATCCGTCGACTTCGAAAGCGCTTGGGGCAAGGCCGTGCAGGACGATCAGGAGGACGACGAAGACCCCAAGCCAAAAGCGGCTGGAGACGAGGAGGACACGGGTGATGGCTGGTAATTGCTCGGTCACGGCGGCCAGCACGCCCACACCTGTAGATCGCTCTGGGCCAGCGGAGTCGGGTTCCTTAGGAGCCGCGGCGCTTACCCCGGGAGGTGGGGGGATTGCACCGGCACGGGAGCGCCGACCCAGCCGGGGCTGCTTGCCAAAGAGGATCTGACTTGACCTGGGAGGCGGTTCCTTGCGCTGATCGGCGATGGGGCCCAGAGTAGTCGAGAGCCGCAGGTGTGAAACCGAAGGCAACGTTGCGGTCTTCCCCCGATTCGACCGCTTCGAGCAGCGCATACCTTCGCCCCATGAGCACTCTCCTGCAGGCACGTGCCCTCGATCGCTCCTTCGGCAGCGGCGCGACTGCCGTGCAAGCACTGCGGGGTGTCGACCTCGCTGTCCAGGAGGGCGAGATGGTCGCGATCATGGGGCCGTCGGGTTCCGGTAAGAGCACGCTGCTGCACATCCTCGGCGCCCTCGACCGCCCCGACGGCGGCTCGGTCGAGATCGACGGGCGCCGCTACGACGACCTCCCCGACCGCGAGCTGACCAATCTTCGGGGCGAGGTCTTCGGCTTCGTCTTCCAGTTCTTCAACCTCCTCCCCACCCTCACCGCCGCCGAGAACGTGCTGGTGCCGGCGCTCGTCAACGGCGAGCGCCCGGCCAGGTATGCCGAGCGGGTCGAGGAGCTGCTGGCCAAGGTCGGCCTCGGCGACCGCGCCGCTCATGCGCCGACCGAGCTCTCCGGCGGCGAGCAGCAGCGGGTCGCGATCGCCCGCGCCCTGCTGCGCCGGCCACGGCTGGTGCTCGCCGACGAGCCGACCGGCAACCTCGACTCCAGCGCCGGTGGCACCGTGATGTCGCTGCTACGCGACGTCGTCGACGAGGGCCAGACCGTCGTCATGGTCACCCACGACCCGGGAGCGGCCGCGCTCGCCGATCGCGTCGTCTTCCTCCGCGACGGAGCCATCGTCGGCGAGGTGGCCGGCGGCGACACCGGGGCGGTGATCGACGCCTTCCGCGATGTCGAGGCCGGCGGCGGCGCCCTGCAGCGAGCGCTGGCGTGAGCTCCTCCGGCCTGCCCAGCGGGGTACGACTGCACGGCTTCGCGGGGATCGGGTTGCGCTCGCTGCGAACGCGGCCCCTGCGCTCGGTCCTCACCACCGCCGGCATCGTGCTCGGAGTCGGCATGGCCTTCGGCGTGATGATCCTGGTCACGACCATCCACTCCAGCTTCGGCAACCTCTTCAGCGCGATCTACGGGAACACGACCGTAATCGTCTCCGGCAAGTCGATGGTCGGGTCGGTTCCCGAGGAGACCCTGGCGAAGGTGCAACGGGTCGACGGGGTCGAGGCGGCCGTCGGCGGCATCTCCGGGATCTTCCGGGTCATCGACGAGAACGGCGAGGCCAGCAGCGGCCGCGACGCCACCCTGTTCGTCTCCGGCGTCGACTTCGACGCCCCGGACCCGTCCGGCAGCGAGATCGTCAGCGGCCGCGAGCCGAGCGGCCCGCGCGACATCGAGCTCGAGCAGGGCTGGGCCGAGCAGCAGGGGATCGAGGCCGGAGACCGCCTGCGCCTCGCGACCCCCTCGGGGGTCACCCAGCTCAACGTGGCAGGGATCTTCGCCCTGCGGACGAGCCTGGACCTCGGCGGATACGGGACCGCGGCGCTGCCGGTGGCGACGGCCCGTGAGCTGACCGGGAAACGAGGAGTCTGGGACGAGATCGACGTGATCGGCGCCGATGGAGTCGCCGCCGCGACCCTGCAGCGGCGGATCGCCGCCGTGGTCGGCCCCGGCGTCGAAGTCGCTACCCCCGCGGGCAGGGGCGAGGAAGCCAACGAAGCGATGGCCGGACTCGACATCGTCCTCTACTTCTTCTCCGGGATGGCGATCTTCGTCGGCGCCTTCCTGATCCTCAACTCGTTCAGCATGACCGTGCTGCAGCGGATCCGCGAGATCGGCACCCTGCGCGCGCTCGGCGCCTCGCGCCGGCGGGTCGCGACCTCGGTCGTCGGCGAAGCGCTGATCCTCGCGGTCGTCGGCTGCCTGCTCGGGCTGGCGCTGGGGGTCGCCCTGGCCGAAGTCCTGGCAGCGGCGATGCGGAACCTCTTCGGCCTGCCGCTGGCGAATCTCGACATCACCGCCGGCGCGGCCGTGGTCGCGGTCATCGTCGGTCTCCTGGCGACGATCGCGGGCTCGCTCTACCCGGCGCTGCGGGCGGGGCGGATCTCACCGATCCAGGCGCTCACCGGGGGCGCCGAGATCGAGCGTCGCCCCGGACTCCGCCGCGCCCTGGCCGGGACCGCCCTCTTTCTCCCCGGCCTCGCCGTCGGCGGCCTCTTCTGGTTCAGCAACCAGAGCGGCGGTGCCCTCGCGGCGCTCGTCGGCGTTGGCTCGACGGTGACGATGTTCGTCGGCATGGTGCTGCTGGCGCCGTTCGTGGTGATGCCGATCGTGCGCCTGCTGGCGATCCCGGCGCGGGTCCTGATGCCGGCCGAGGGCAGGCTCGCCGCCGACTCGTTGCGGGCCAACCCGCTGCGCACCTCGGCGACCGCCGCGGCCCTGGTCGTGACGCTCTCGGTCGTGGTCGTCAACTCGATGCTGAGCGCCAGCTTCATCGGCTCGATCGACGACGAGCTCGACGCCCGCTTCGCCCGCGACCTCACGGTCCAGCCCGCCGGCTACAGCGAGTACGGCCCGCCGATGAGCGGGATCGACAGCTCCCTGCGGCGCAAGGTGGCGGCGCTGCCCGCCGCCGGAACCGTGACGCCGCGGCGGATCGTCTACATGACCCACCTGCCCGGCAGCGAGGAACCCGGCCTGCTGACCGCGGTCGACCCGGACCAGTGGTCGCGGGTGGACCACAGCGAGTACGAAGGCGCGAGCGCCGCCGAGACCATGACCGGGCTTGCCGGCGGCGGGGCGGTGATCGGCAAGGGCCTCGCCGACGAGACCGGCCTCGCGATCGGCGAGACGCTGGTGCTGAAGGGGGCTTCCGATACCGCCCGCGTCCCCGTCGTGGCCACCGTCGACACGCTCGAAGCCAACGGCAACCTGGTGACCCTCTCGCTGGCGACGATGAAACGGGTCTACGGGATCGACTCCGACTCGGTCCTCGCGGTCACCGCCGCGTCGCCGGGGCAGCGCAAGCAGCTCGATGGCGAAGTCGAACGGTTGCTGGAGCGCGACTACCCCGGCTTCGAAGCGGTCTCCAACGAGGAATTCAAGGCCCAGTACGGCGACGCGATCGACCAGCAGTTCGCCTTCTTCAACGCGATCATCGGCATCGCCGTCGTCGTCGGCCTGCTGGGGATCATCAACACCCTCTCGATGTCGGTGCTGGAGCGCACGCGCGAGATCGGCGTGCTGCGGGCGCTCGGCGGCTCGCGCTGGCGGGTCCGCCGCACGATGCTCGACGAGAGCCTGCTGATCTCGCTCGCCGGCAGCATCGCCGGAATCGCCGCGGGGCTGTTCGTGGGCGCCGCCTGGATCTTCTCGATCCGGGAAAGCACGCTCGTCGGCCTGAAGCTGCAGATCCCAGCCGGGATCCTGATCGTGATCGCGATCCTCGGCGTCCTGATCGGCACCCTGGCGGCGATCCTGCCCGCTCGCCGAGCCGCGCACCTCGATCCGCTCAAGGCGCTCACCTATGAGTGATTTCCGCTGGAGCCCCAAACGCATTCTCGTCGGCTTCGAGGGCTCCGAGGGCGGAAAAGATGCGGTGGACCTCGCCCGGGTGCTCTCGGATGCCGGCTCGGAAATCCTCCTCGTCAACGTCATTCCCTATCCCGGTCCGATGCCGGCGTCCTTCTACGTGCTCGGATACCAAGACGCGACGGTGGAGAAGGATTTCTTCGACGAGGCCCGCGCCGTCCTTGGCGACCGTGTCGTCGAGGTTCGCTCCTACGTCGGCGGCTCGCCCGCCCACGCGCTGAGCGACATCGTCGAGGGGGAGGGCTTTGACCTGGTCCTGGTCGGCTCCCCGCATCGCGGGGCGGTCGGGAGAGCCGTCCTCGGCAGCGTTGCCCAGGGCCTGATGCACGGCACGCCAGCGCCGGTGATCGTCGCTCCTCGCGGTTTCGCGCAGCAAAATCACGACGCTCCCCGAGTCATCGCGGTTGCCTACGACGGCATGCCGGAATCCAACGCCGCCCTGCGCCACGCCGAAGCGCTGGCCCGAGCCGGCGGCGCCTCGCTCAGGGTGCTCACGGTCGCGTCGGTCCCAACCACGGTCGCCGGCCTCCTCGGCTACGTCCCACCGATGCCGAAAGCTCCGGCCGACGTCCTTCGAGACGGAGTGGCCTCGGTCGACGATGAGGCCGCCGCCGAGGGTCGAGAGCTCCACGGAGACTCGATCGCGGGGGCGCTGGCCGAGGCGTGCGGGGAGGACGTCGACTTGCTGGTCGCCGGATCCCGCGGCTACGGCGCCTTCTCACGAGTGATGATCGGCTCGGTCTCGACGGCGCTGATCCACACGGCCCCCTGCCCGGTCCTGATCGTGCCGAGGCCAGACCTAAAAGCCCGATAAGCGGAAGCTCATCGGGGCTCAGTCCGAGATCGCCTGAGGGGCGTTCGAGCTGTCGACCCCGGCGATGAAGCTGGTCAGGTAACGGCCGACGATCTTTCCCTCGCTCCTCCCCCATGGCGGCTCGGCCGTGAACGAGGAGGTTTCGCCATGACCGCCGCCCAGCCAGCCCTGCAGGTAGCGCGGCTTCTCGCCCGTCCACAACACTCCTCGCAGGACCGGATCGAAGGACCGAGGCTCGATCTCGACACCGAGATCGGCGGCGATGGATTCCGCGATGACGTCGGCCTGCTGGGTGGCGACGCCCCCCTGCTTGACGGGAAAGTTGGTCACGTCCCCGGCGGCAAAGAGGCGCTCGCGGTTCAGCACCCGGCAGCGATCGTCGATGCGGATGAAGCCCTCGGGATCGTGGAGGATGCCGCGGATCCGGCGGCCCTCGAGCCTGGGAAGGCTGACGACGGCATCGACGTCGAGATGATCGCCGGGAACGGTGAGCAACCGTCCGTTCTCGAATCTCACCGGGTGCCTCCCGCTGAGGACCTCGATGCCCCGTTCCGCCAGCAAGGCTCCCATCAGCTCACTGGCGCGGCGGCCGAAGATCTGCAGCGGTGCATCCTCGGGGGTGACGACGGTCAGCTTCACGTCGACCCCGGCATCCGAGAGCTCCGACTCGGCCAGGAGGGCGAGCTCATAGAGCGGCAAGGCCCAGCTCTCGACGCTCGGCATGGTGAAGGCGAGGCTGTGCAACTCACCGCTGCCCAACTTGCCGATCACCTTCTGGACGTCGAGCTCGTCGGCGATGCCCCAGAAGGTGATCGCGCCCGGGACCGGCCAGAGCAGCTGCGCCCCGGGCGCGGCGACGAAGTAGTCGTAGGGGAACTTCTCGCCGTCGTGGGTGGCCGCGAGCCGCGTCTCGGGCTCGACCGAGGCGATGCTGTCGAGATGAAAGCGGGCGCCGCAGCGGGCGGCCAGATCCTCCAGGTCATAGCGGGCGACGTGGGCGGTGCCGTAGGGCTCGCCCACCGCGTAGGGGCGATAGACGAAGTCGCGGCTGGGAGAGAAGATATCGACCTCGACCCGGTCGCCCGCGAGGTCGCGCAGGGCGAGGGCGGTCTCGATTGAGGCGACTCCTCCGCCCGCGATCACTACCCGGCTCTTCATCATCGATGCCCTCCGCTGGTCCTTTTCCGTTGCCAAACTCTCGCGGCAACAGCACCGGGCGCCATCCGCAGATCGCCCCTCGATCGTCTGCGGCATTCCCCCGATGGCGGCGACGCGAGTGCGCCGTAGGTTGATTCCCGTGAATTGCGCATCGGCACCCGGTTGAGCGAGGCCCACTGTGTCGGGTCTCGCTCAGCTCGCGGTCGCGATCGGAGTCGTCTTCGCGATCAACCTCCTCCCCGCCTTCGGCCCGCCCACCTGGGCGGTGCTCGTCTTCTTCACGCTCAGCTTCGATCTGCCGGCGGTGCCGATGGTCCTGCTCGGGGCCCTCGCGGCGGCGACGGGGAGGTTCGTGCTGGCGAGCGGGGCCAGGCGGCTGAGACCGCGCCTTTCGAAGGACCGGCTCGCCCACATCTCCCGCGTCCAGGCGGCCGCGATCGCCAACAAGCGACGCAGCGCGGCCGGGATCGGCCTCTTCGCGCTCTCCCCCGTTCCCTCGGGCCAGCTCTTCGTCGCCGCCGGTCTGATGACGGTCCCGCTGGGGCCCCTCACCGCCGCCTTCTTCGCCGGGCGGCTCGTCTCGTACTCGATCTATGTCAGCGCGGCCAGCGCGGCCGGGGAGAGCCTCGGCTCGCTCGTCACCGACGCGCTGACCTCGCCACTGGGCCTCGGCCTGCAGATCGCGATGCTGATCGGGCTGGCGCTCCTGGCCGGCGGGCTGAGGCCGCGTGGGGGACTGTGGCATTCCCCGGATGCCAGGGGGTGCCGGCGGGCCTAGATTCGCTCCATGCCCGAGAAACCCACGGAGAGGACCCCGATGTCATTCCAGTCAGCCAACCGCGATCCGAAGCGCTCCTGACATGCGACTGCTCGTCGGCATCGACCACCGCGAAGGCGGGAGAGACGCGCTCGAGCTGGCGCGGGTGCTCGGAGCGTCGAGCGACTCCAGCGTCCTCGTCGTCACGGTCCTCTTCGGCGGGCCGCTGCCGATGGAGTACGCCCTGCTTCCCGAGGAGGAGTCACGCGAAGCCGAGCCCCTGTTCACGCAGGCGCGGGAGGTGCTCGCCGACATGGAGGTCGAAACGCACGCCTACGGCGGTGGCTCGCCGGCCGCGATCCTGACCACGGTCGCCGAACGGGAGCACTTCGACGCGATCGTGGTCGGCTCGCCCCATCGCGGCGTCGTCGGCCGGGTGCTGCTCGGCAGCGTCGCCAAGAGCCTTCTCAATGGCGCCCCGACCGACGTGGCGGTCGCGCCGAAGGGCTTCGCCCAGGAGCAGCACGACTCTCTCAGGAACATCGCCGTGGGCTATGACGGCGCCCCGGAATCGAAGCTCGCCCTCCAGCGCGCCGAATCTCTGGCGCGAGCTTCGAACGCCAGGATCAAGCTGGTGACCGTGGTCAAGCCCCCGGCGCCGGCGCCGGTGATGGTTCCCGTCGCCTCGCGGCCAGAGTTCCCCCCGCAACCGGAGCGGGTCATCAACGAGGGCGTCAACTCGGTCGACGTCGCGCTGGCGGCCGAAGGCAGGCGGCTCGACGGGGATCCCGCCACCCAGTTGGCCGCAGAGTGCGCCGAGGGCGTCGATCTGCTGGTCCTCGGCTCCCGCGGCTACGGGCCGGTGTCGCGAGTCTTGCTGGGGTCGGTCTCGCGACAGCTGCTGCCGAAGGCGCCGTGCCCGGTGCTCGTGGTGTCTCGGCCGTGAGCCCCGCGTGAGTCATGGCGCGTCCGAAGTTCGTTGAGATCCCGTCGCACCCGCTCCAGCGCTTCGAGCCGCTGCTGGGCGATGCGTTTTCACAGGTCGAGGAGGCGGCCTCCGAAGCCCGCGCCCGCTACGGCGGGCGGGCGATCTGGCACGTCAGCTCAACCCTGCGCGGCGGCGGCGTCGCGGAGATGCTGCGCTCGCTGCTGCCCTACGTGCGCGGCGCCGGCATCGATACGCGCTGGGTAGTGCTGCGCGAGAGCGACGAGTTCTTCGAGCTGACCAAGCGCATCCACAACAACCTTCACGGGGACCACGGCGACGGTGGCGAGCTCGGCGCCGCCGAGCAAGAGCTCTACGAGCGCTCGCTCGCCAACAGCGCCCGCCACTTCGCCAATCTGCTGCAGCCGCGCGACGTCGTCTTCCTCCACGACCCGCAGACGGCCGGCTTGGTCGCGCAGGCGAGAGCAGCGGGTGCGACCGTGGTCTGGCGCTGTCACATCGGCGCTGACGAGCCCAACGAGATCGCGCTGCGCGCGCAGAGCTTCCTGCACCCCTACGTGCGGGACGCCGACGCCTGGGTCTTCTCCCGCCGCCAGTACTTCTGGCCGGCGCTCGACCAGCGCCGTACGCACAGGCTGGCGCCCTCGCTCGATCCCTTCTCGCCGAAGAACCAGGAGCTCGACCCGGAGGCAGTCGAGGCGATCCTCGGCAGGATCGGGCTCGGTGCGCGATCGCCGACGTCGGCGCCCTCCTTCACGCGGGCCGACGGGACCCCGGGCCGAGTCGAGCGCCGCGCCGAGGTGATCCAGGAAGAGCCCCTGCCGGCGAGCGCGGCGGCGATCGTCCAGATCTCCCGCTGGGACAGGTTGAAGGATCATCGCGGGCTGCTGGCCGCCTTCGAGCGACAGGTCGACGGCGGCGGCGCCCACCTCGTCCTCGCGGGCGCCGCCACCGCAGCTGTCTCCGACGACCCCGAGGGCGAGGCGGTCTGGAGTGAGATCCGCTCGGCCTGGCAGCAACTCCCCGAGCCGATCCGCGGGCGTGTTCACCTGGCGAGCCTGCCGATGGACGATCTCGACGAAAACGGGGCGATGGTCAACGCCATCCAGCGCCGAGCCGACCTCATCGTCCAGAAGAGCCTCGCCGAGGGGTTCGGCCTCACTGTCGCCGAGGCGATGTGGAAGGGCAAGCCGGTGATCGGTAGTCGGGTCGGCGGCATCCAAGACCAGATCGTCGACGGAATCAGCGGAATCCTCGTCGACCCCACCGACCTCGAGCAGGTCGCTGAGAAGATCGGCGCGATCCTGGTCGAGCCGGGACGTGCCGCGGCGCTGGGCGAGCGAGCCAGGGAACGAGTCGCCGACGGCTTCCTCGGCGCCACGAGACTGGCCGAGTACGCCGTGCTGCTGGGCGAGCTCGAAGCGAGAGCGCGGTGAGCGCTACTCGCCGATCAGGCGGCGATCGAGCGCATAGCGCGTCAGCTCTGGTCGCGAGCTGAGTCCCAGCTTCTGCTGAATGTGGGCGCGGTGCGTCTCGACCGTGCGGATGCTGAGATCGAGCTGCTCGCCGATCTCACGGTTGGTGTGGCCAAGCGCCATCAGTCGCAGGACCTCGGTCTCGCGCGGCGAGAGCGGCACGCGCTCGTCGTCGTCGCCCTTCGCGAGGCCAGCGGCGACTGCCGGCGCCACGTGCCGGCGGCCGTCGGCGGCGGCGCGCACCGCCTCGATCAGCTCCAGGTGAGCGGCGTCCTTGAAGAGATAGCCGAGCGCTCCTGCGTCGAGCGCGCGGCGGGCGAGGGTGAGATCGCGCTCCATCGTCAACAGCACGATCTGGGTGGCAGGAGAGCTGGCTCGTAGATCGGCGACCGCATCCACAGCGAGCCCATCCGGCAGGTTCACGTCGAGGACTAAGACGCGCGGGGCTGCGCTCGCGACCGTCTCGGCAGCCGAGGCGAGGTCCCCTGCTTCGCCGACGACTTCGAGGTCCTCCTGAGCGTCGATGAGGGCCCGCAAAGCGCCCCGGACGACCGCGTGGTCGTCAGTTAGGACGATGCTGATCATCTCCTCTGCCGGCGCGCCTTCGTTCACCAGGGCAGCGTAACGCCGGGCGGGGCGACCGCTGTACGGGGTGTGGCAGTCCCCGGATGGAAGAACGATGGGCCCTTCCTAGCCTGTGATCGCATGAGGGATATCTCTTCAGCCCGCGAGCTCGCCGAGGGGCGCGGCTCCGCTGCAGCGTTTCGGCGGATCGTCGTCGGCTTCAACGAGAGGCCCGCGTCCCGGGACGCGGTCGTCCTCGCGAAGGCGCTCTCCGATCCTGATCGCACCGACCTGATCGTCGCCTCGGTTCGGCCCTACTGGCCCGACCTACTGGGTCGGGAGGGCTACAGGAACGTGGTTGCCGAGGATGAGGCCTGGCTGTCTCGGGAGACGGAAAAGGCGGTCGGGTCCCGGCCCTTCTCGACTCGGGTAGTGGCCGGCGGCCACGAAAGCGGTGGCTTGAAGGAAGTGGCTGCCGCGGAGGGCGCCGATCTGATCGTCGTCGGCTCGACCCATCGCGGCCTCCTGGGGCGAGTAATGCCTGGGACCGTCGGCGAGCGGGTCCTCGACAACGCTCCCTGCGCAGTCGCGGTCGCCCCGCTCGGCCTGGCTGAGCAGGGTCTCGAGATCTCCACCATCGCCGTAGCCTTCGACGGCAGCAACGAGGCAAGTGTCGCCCTCCATCTCGGCTTCGAGCTCGCGGCGCAAGCAGGGGCGAGACTTCTCGTCCTCGGCGCCGTCGACCTCAACCCCGACCTGAGCGGCCTGCAGACGGTCTCGCCCGAACTGCTTGACGAAGCCAGGATGCAGCGCCACCTGGGGGAAGCTCAGAAGGGCGCCCCGGAGGGCGTTTCGGTCGAGACCCGCCTCCTTCACGGCGCCCCGAATCACGTTCTGCCGCAGGCGGCAGAGGCCGCGGACCTGCTGATCCTCGGCTCTCGCGGCCACTACGGCCGGGCACGACGGCTGTTCATGGGAAGCGTCGCCACCCAGGTGACGCGGCACGCGCCCTGCGCGACCTTGATCACCCCCAGCGCCTAGCGCCGCCCTCTGCGGCTTCTCCGCAGTCGACCTTGTTGCGGCGCCCGGATGGCACCGGACCGCGACCCGAAGACGATGGCTCTCACCTTGTCAACGACGCAGCAAAGGAGCGGGTCATGGGGGAACTAGCAGGCAACGGCAACGGCGCGGGGAGCGTCGGGCAGCCGAAGCTCAAACGCAGCATGGGGATCTGGATGGCCACGGCTCTCGTGATCGGCAACATGGTCGGCTCGGGGATCTTCCTGCTGCCCGCCTCGCTTGCCGGCGCCGCCGGGCCGATCTCGATCTTCGGCTGGATCTTCACCGGCGCCGGTGCGCTCCTGCTCGCTCTCGTCTTCTCCCGCCTCGGCCGGGCGATGCCGCAGACCGGCGGCCCCTACGCCTACGCGCGGCGGGCCTTCGGCGACTTCATCGGCTTCCAGACCGCCTGGGGCTACTGGATCGCCGCCTGGGCCGGGAACGCGGCAATCGCCGTCGCCTTCGTCGGCTACCTGGCGGTCTTCTGGGGCGAGCTCGGCTCCAACAACCTGCTCGCGGCCCTTGTCGGCATCGGGGTGATCTGGCTGCTCACCCTCGTCAACGCGCTCGGCACCCGCGAGAGCGGCGCCGTCCAGGTCGCGACCACCGTGCTCAAGTTCGTGCCGCTCGCAGTGATCGGCGTGATCGGCCTCTTCTTCATCAAGAGCTCCAACCTCGAGCCCTTCGCCCCGCACGGCACCTGGAGCGCGATCTCCGCGGCCGCGCCGCTGACCCTCTGGGCCTTCATCGGCCTCGAGTCGGCGACCGTCGCCGCCGGCGAGGTCAAGGACCCGGAGAAGAACATCCCGCGGGCGACGATGTACGGGACGATCGCTGCGACCGTCGTCTACATCCTCGGCACGATCGCTGTGATGGGGGTGATCCCGACCGAGACGCTCGCCGGCTCGACCAGCCCCTTCGCTGACGCGGCCGGAGTGATGTTCGGCGGCAGCTGGGACAAGATCATCGCCCTGGTCGCCCTCGCCTCCACCTTCGGCGCGCTGAACGGCTGGATCCTGCTGCAGGGCCGGGTGCCGCTGGCGGCGGCCGAGGACGGTCTCTTCCCCCCGCAGTTCGCCAAGGTCCACGGGGAGCGCCGCACGCCGGTCTTCGGCCTCGTCGTCTCCTCGGTCCTGGTCACCGGACTGATGCTGATGAACTACACGAAGGGCCTGGTCGACGCCTTCACCTTCATCATCCTGCTGGCAACGCTGACGACTCTGGTGCCCTACGCCTACTCGGCCGCGGCCCAGGCCCACCTGTACTTCACCGAACGCGAGATCTTCGAGCGCGGTCGCTTCGCCCGCGACACGCTCGTCGCCGCACTTGCCTTCGGCTACTCGGTCTGGGCGATCACCGGATCGGGCAAGGACATCATCGCCAAGGGCTTCATCCTGCTGCTGGCCGGGATCCCGGTCTACGTCCTCATGAAGTGGTGGCAGGCCCGTCAGGTCGAGAAAGCTTCAATCGAGTTGGTTGCTCCGCCCGCGTCGGTACCTTCTCCCGCCGGCGCGGGCGCCGTGACCGCGATGAAGAGGGGCTCCTGATGGGGGCTTCTGTCTCCACTGCCAATGCCTCCGCGCCGCCCCCTGCCGGCGCGGAGGCCCGGCAGCCCTCTCCCCGGCTTCACGTCGGCTCTGAGATCGGCGCCCTGCGCCGCGTCATCCTGCACCGGCCCGACCACGAGCTGCGGCGGCTGACCCCCGCCAACAAGGACGAACTCCTCTTCGACGACGTCCTCTGGGTGAAGCGGGCGCGCCAGGAGCACGACGCCTTCGCCGACGCGCTCTCAGAGCGCGGGGTCGAGGTCCTCTACTTGCACGAACTGCTGGGCGAGACTCTGGCGATCGAGGCCGCGCGCGACGCGGTGCTCGCCGGGACGCTGGCGGCCGCGGGGGTGGGCGCCCGCCTCGGCGCATCCGTCGCCGGGTGGCTGGCGGGGCTCCCGGACGCCGAGCTCGCCCAGCGGTTGATCGGCGGCATCACCTACGAGGAGCTGCCCTTCGCCAGCGACTCCCTGGTCGCCCAGGTCGCTCGCCGCGACGGGTTCGTCCTGGCGCCGCTGCCCAACCATCTATTCACCCGCGACACCTCGGCTTGGATCTTCGGCGGCGTCACGGTTCACTCGATGGCGAAGCCGGCGCGACGGCGCGAGGCGGTGCACCTCGACGCGATCTACCGCCACCACCCGCTCTTCGCCGCGTCAGAGCACGAGGTCTGGAGCGACGGTCTCGGCGGCCCCGCCCAGCTCGAGGGCGGCGACATCCTCGTCATCGGCAACGGCTGTGTCTTGATCGGGATGGGCGAGCGCACCACCCCGGCCGGGGTCGAGCTGCTCGCCCAGCGCCTCTTCGACGCCGGCGCCGCCACCAGCGTGATCGCCGTCGTCCTGCCGGCGCAGCGCTCCAGCATGCACCTGGACACGGTGATGACGATGGTCGACCGCGACGCCTTCACGGTCTACCCGGAGCTGCGCGAGGCGATGGTCGGCTACACGCTCACCCCCGGCCCGGAAGGGGTCAAGGTCGAGCGCGAGGAGGAGCTCTTCGCGGCGATCGCCCGTGCCCTCGGCGTCGATTCGCTGCGCCTGTTCGAGACCGGGGGCGACAGCTTCGAGGCCCAGCGCGAGCAGTGGGACGACGGCAACAACGTGCTCGCGGTCGCCCCCGGCGTCGTCCTCGCCTACGAACGCAATGTCGACACCAACACCCGCCTGCGCCACGAGGGGATCGAGGTGATCACGATCGCCGGAGCCGAGCTTGGCCGCGGCCGTGGCGGTCCCCGCTGCATGTCCTGCCCGATCGAGCGCGACCCGCTGCCGGCCGAGGCCGGCTGAGAGGAGACGAGATGGCGACCCAGGCCCCGGCCCGCACCGGCCACCGGGACTTCCTCCAGGTGACCGACCTCAACCGCATGAGCCTGGAGGGGCTGCTCGGCCTGGCCGAGAGCATGAAACTGCGGCCCGGGGCACTGGTCGATACACACCGCGGCAAGGCGGTCGCCTGCTTCTTCAACAAGCCCTCGACCCGGACCCGCGTCTCCTTTGAGGCGGCCGCTTACCGGCTCGGGATGCTGCCGATCATGCTGCGACCCGACGAGCTGCAGCTTGGCCGCGGCGAGCCGATCGCCGACACCGCTCGCGTGCTCTCCTCATACACGGCGGCGATCGTGATCCGCACCTTCGCGCAAGCGGAGGTCGAGGAGGTCGCCGCGGCCGCCTCGGTCCCGGTGATCAACGCCCTCACCGATGAGCACCATCCCTGCCAGGCGCTCGCCGACCTGCTCACCCTGCGCGAGCACTTCGGCCGGCTGGAGGGCCTGCGGCTCGCCTATGTCGGCGACGGCAACAACGTCGCCCACTCGCTGCTGCAGGCCGCGGCGATGGTCGGCATCAGCGTGACGATCGCGACGCCCCCGGGTTACCGCCCGAACGAGGAGATCGTCGCGAAGGCGACCGAGGTCGCCCTAGTGACGGGAGGCAAGGCCGGCACCGTGCTGGTGACCGGCGACCCCGAGGAGGCCGTCCGCGGCGCCCACGCCGTCTACACGGACGTCTGGGTCTCGATGGGCGAGGAGGCCGGGCGCGAGCAGCGCCTGCGTGACCTCGAGCCATTCCGGGTCGACCCCAGGCTCATGGCCCTCGCACGCGAGGACGCCGTCTTCATGCACTGCCTGCCGGCCCACCGCGGCGAGGAGGTTGACGCGTCGGTGATCGACGGGCCTCGCTCGGTCGTCTTCCAGCAGGCGGCCAACCGGCTGCCGACCGAGCAGGCGATTCTGGCCACACTGATCGGTGGGCGGTGAGCCGCGGCGGTCAGGTGCGGGGCGGGACGACCTGAGTCCCAGCCTCGCCGCGAACTATCGCGGCCGCGTCCGCGAGGGAGCCGATCGCCGCGCGTTTGCCGGTCGCTTCCACAAACCGACACGCCGCCTCGACCTTCGGCCCCATCGAGCCCGGCTCGAAATCGTGCTCCCGCAGGGCGGCCGGGGTGACGCTGCGAAGCGCGGTCTCCTCGTCGCTTCCCCACCCGAGGCGGACCGCGTCGACGTCGGTCAGCATCACCAGCAGCTCGGCCTCGAGCCGCCGCGCCAACAACGAGGCGGTGAGGTCCTTGTCGACCACGGCCTCGACCCCGCGCATCGTCCCATCGCCATCGACGGCCACGGGGATACCCCCGCCCCCGCCGCAGATGACCAGGGCCCCGGCGTCGATCAGGGTGCGCAGGCTGCGCAGCTCGACGATCGCTCGGGGCTCGGGCGAGGGCACCAGGCGCTGGGCGCCCAGGCCACGCGCGCCGATCGTCCAGCCCTTCTCCGCCGCCAGCCTCTCGGCCTCCGGCTGGGAATAGACCGGGCCGATCGGCTTGGTCGGCGTCGCGAAGGCGGGATCGTCGGCGGCGACGACCACCTCGGTTAGAAGGGTGACGAGATCGCGGTCGGGGAGAGCGTTACGGAGTGCGAGCCCGAGCATGTAGCCCACCATCCCCTCGCTCTCCGCTCCCAGCACATCGAGCGGGTAGGCCGGGACGTCGGAGTAGGCAGCGTTCTGCAGCGCCAGCAAGCCGACCTGCGGTCCGTTGCCGTGGGTGATCACGAGCTCGTGGCCGGCGGCCACCGCGGCGAGGCCCGCTGCCGCGGTCTCGACGTTCTTCTCCTGGGTCTGGACGTCCGCCGGCTCGCCGCGACGAAGGAGGACGTTTCCGCCCAAGGCGACAACTATTCGCATGCCGACGACGATGCCCGAGAGGGGCGCCGAGGCCATCGGCCCATGTCCACATCTCACCTTGCGGCGTCCCCGAATATCCGCCGCGCTGGCAGACTCCACGCCAGCGCGATGGCAGCCGAGAGCCAGATAACCGTCGTCCTGGCCGACGACCACAACGTGATCCGAGTGGGTTTGCGAAGCCTGCTGGAAGCCGAGGAGGACCTGCGGGTGATCGGCGAGGCCGATGACGCACCTGCCGCGGCGAAGCTGGTCGAGGGCCGGCGCCCGGACGTTCTCGTCCTCGACCTGCAGATGCCCGCGGCGCAGCCCCGCAAGGACATTCCCGGCCTGCGCGAACGCGTGCCCGGGACCGCGATCGTCGTCCTCACGATGCAAAACGACGCGCGCATGGCCCGCGACCTGCTGCGGGCCGGCGCCGCCGGCTATGTCCTCAAGCAGGCCGCCGAGCGCCAGCTCCCGGCGGCGATCCGCGCCGCGGCAGGCGGATCCACCTACATCGACCCCGAGCTCGGCGGCGCCGTGGCCAAGCTCGAGGCCGACCCGCTCGAGGGTCTCGACGAGCGCGATCTGGAGCTGCTGCGGCTGGTCGCGCTCGGCCACACCAACAGGGAGATCGGCGAGCGGCTCTACCTCAGCGTGCGTGCGATCGAGGTGAACCGGGCCAAGCTGATGGAGAGGCTCGGGCTCTCCTCCCGCCCTGAGCTCGTCCGATTCGCGATCGCCAACGGGGTGATCGAGACCGGCGAAGGCGGCGCCTGAAGGCTCAGCCGCCGAGGGGCACCGTGGCTGTCAGCCGCGTGCCCTCACCCGGTCGCGAGTCGATCTGGATGCGACCGCCGATCAGGTCGATTCGCTCGCGCATCCCTGCCAGTCCGCGGCCGGTCCCGATGCGCTCGCTGTCGAACCCCGCCCCATCGTCCTCGATCGCGATGGTGACGGTGCCTTTCTCCAGCTCGGCGCTGAGGCGGGCCTTGCCGGCGGCGGAGTGCTTGACCACGTTGTTGAGCGCCTCCTGGGCCAGCCGGTAGACGACCCGCTCCTCCTCGCCGCTCAGCTCCCCGTCGAGCGCGATCGTCGCATCCACCTCGAAGCCGCCGCGGGCACCGGACTCCTCTGCCAGGGCTTCCAGCGCCCCCGCCAGCCCCAATCGCTCCAGCGCGGCCGGACGCAGTTCGTTGATGAGGCGGCTGAGCTCGTTGATCTGGTCCTCCAGCCGCTCGACGGTGTCCTCGGCCGCGGTCGCGATCCGCTCCGCCCGATCCGGGACGTCGCTCTGCAAGGCCGCGGCGAGGGAGATCCGGATCGCGGCCAGTCCCTGCAGCGTCTCGTCGTGCAGCTCGCGGGCCCAGCGCTGGCGCTCTCCCTCAGCCACCTCGACCTGCTGCTGGAGGCGCTCGGACTGGACCGACTGGGCGGTCGCGACGGCGGTCGCGGCGCTTGCCGCGAAGGCCTCGAGCAGGCGCAGGTCCTCGCGGTCGAAATCGCTGCCGCCGACTTCGCGGTCGGCGGCGACGAGGACCCCCGTGGCGCGGCCGCGAAAGAGCAGCGGCACCACCAGGGCCGTCTCGGCACCGAGGCGCTCCCGCAGCCGCGCCTCGGTCGGCGGGGAGCCGCGCTCGAGGTGCTTGGCGACCCGCTCCTCCATCGCCGCTTCGAAGACCGCGTCGTCCTGGGGCACCTCCAGTTCACGCACCTCCGGGCCGACGTGCCCCGCGTGCGCGGCCACCTCGAGGTGCTCGCCGCGGCGCAGCAGCACCAGCAGGGCCTTGGCCTCGACCAGCGCCCGCGCGCGCTTGACGATCAGGTCGAGGACCCTGGCGACGTCGGTCTCCCCGCCCACGGTGCGGGCGATGTCGGCCGAGGTCTGCGCCTGGCGCAGGGCCCGCTCGACCTGCTCCTCGCGCTCACTGAGCGAGGTGTAGAGGCGAGCGTTCTCGATCGCGATCGCCGCCCAGACGGCGAGGGTCTTGGCTGCCTCCTCGTCGGCTTCGTCAAAGCCCTCGGCATCCTGCTTCTCGGTCATGTAGAGGTTGCCGTAAGCCTCGCCGCGGATCGTCACCGGCACCCCGAGGAAGGAGTGCATCGGCGGGTGCCCCGGGGGGAAGCCGTAGGCGTGCGGATGCCGGTTGACGTCGGCGAGACGAAGCGGCTGCGGCTCGCGGATCAGCTCGCCGAGGACGCCGCGCCCGCGCGGCAGGTTGCCGATCGCGCGCTTGGTCTCGTCGTCGATCCCCAGGTAGATGAACCGCTCGAGCTCTTTGCGGTCCCGGTCGAGAACGCCGAGGGCCGCGTAGCGAGCCCCGGTCAACTCCCGTGCGGCCTCCACCACCGAGCGCAGGACCGACTCCAGGTCGAGCTCGGAGAGCAGCGTGGTGCCGACGTCGATCAGCCGCTGCGAGCGATCCACATCGTCTGCGGATGACCGCTCGGACGATTCCATCTGACAAATATCTCACTTATCCCGCCCGTGAGGAGCGGGTTTTCAGGCAGAGATTTCGGTCATTACTGTGGTGTTTCCCGGATGGCCGCGGGGAGGCACGGTCCTAGATTCACGGCATGGAAAGAAACGGACTGTTCGCTGAACCCGACCGGACTGCGTCGGCGAGCCGTGGGCTCGAGTGCCCGCATTGCCGGTACCCGAGCAGCGCGACCGGGTGCTGGCGCGGACACTGCACGCACTGCGGGTCGACACTGGTCACCTCTCAGCCGCTGCACGAGGACTCCGCGCTCTCGATCCTCTTCGCGCATGCCCGCGGTCGCTCCAGGTCCGCGCATGGAAGCAGGACGCAGCGATGAACAAGACTCGGGAGAGGACGCGGAAGCGCTACACGTCGCCGACCGCCGCGGCGCCGGTGGTGGTCGGTTTCGACGGCGCCGACGGAGGGCGCGATGCCCTCGAGTTGGCTCGCACCCTCGGTGAGATCCGCGGCACCCGCTGCGTCGTCGCGGTGCCTCGCCTCGATGGCCTCGGCGGGGAGGCGCGGGCGGCGCTCGAGGATCCCGACGCCGAGGTCCGCGAGATCGGAGTCCTCTCGCCAGCCGACATGCTGATGCGTCTCGCCGAACGCGAGCACGCCGGCACCCTCGTCGTCGGAGCCTCGCGGGCGGACCGGCTCGAGCGGGCGATCATCCGGACGACGGCCGAGCGGCTGCTGCGCCACGCCCCCTGCGAGGTCGTGGTCGCCCCCCGCGGCTACGCCGCCAAGCGCCATCGGCGCTACGCGAAGATCGCCGTCGCCGTCGATGGCACCCCCGAATCGAAGGTCGCGCTCAGCCGCGCCGAAGACCTGGCGCGGCAGGCGGGCGCCGCGATCGAGGTCCTCGTCGCCGATGACCCGGTGGTGGCCGGCATCCAGGCTGAATTCCCCCATGACGCCCCGCCGTCGCTGGCAAAGGTCCTGGAGGCGGCTGTCGGCTCCGTCGACCCCAAGCTCTCGCCGACCGGCAAGCGGGTCGACGCCGGCTGGCAGCAGATCGCCCGCACGGTTGCCGCGGCGCTCGCCGCGGCTTGCGGCCCCGACGTCGACCTCCTGGTGACCGGCTCCCGGCGCCCAATTGAGCACTTCCTCGCCGGCTCGGTGACCGGTCATCTCGTCAACGAGTCGGCCTGCCCGGTCCTCGTCGTTCCCAACCAGCGGAAGGTTTGAGCATGTACGAACGAATCCTCATCGGCTACCTCGACACCGACCAGGGCCGAGACGCGCTCGAACTGGGCATGCTGCTCGCCCGGGCAAATCGGGCGGAGATGATCCTCGCCACCGCAGGCGAGGAGGACGGCGGCAACCTGGCGCGGCTGGCGCGGCGACAGAATGCCGACCTCGTTGTCTTAGGCTCGAGCCACCGGGGGCCCGTCGGCCGGGTCTTCCCCGGAGCCACCGTCGAGCGCCTGCTCGGCGCGGCGTCCTGCGCCGTCGCGGTGGCCCCTCCGGGCTTCGGCCAGCGCACCGGCGGCGACTCGGGCTGGCGACCGCTCAGCGGCGACGCCGAGGATGTCGGCATGCGGGTCGTCGGCGTCGGCTTCGACGGAACCCGGGCGTCCGCGGAGGCACTCAAGACCGCGGTCGACCTGGCGCTGCCCAACGGCGCCGCGCTGCGCGTGTACACGGTCGCGCGCAAGTACCCCCACGTGCCGGGGGCCAGTGGCGACGAGCGCGGGCCCGGCGTCCCGACCGAAGCCGAGGTGCTGCGGGGGATGCTTCACGAGGCCGTCGCAGACCTCCCCTCCGAGGCTCGGGCGTTGCCGGTGTTCATGCGCGGCTTCGCCGCCCAGGAGCTGGTCGAGGCCTGCGAGACCGGGGTGGATCTGCTGGTGCTCGGGTCTCGCGGCGGCGGTCCGCTGCGGCGCAAGGCGCACCACAGCGTCACCAACACCGTTATGCAGAACGCGAGGTGCCCTGTGTTGATCTCTCCAGCTGGCGTGAAGGCGCCCGTCGCGGTCGCCGTCTAGCTGTCGATAGCTCGACTCAGGCCGAGATGTCGCGACGATCGAACAGCCAGGCGCCGAGCGCGGCCAGGGCGCAGGCAGCGAGGGTGACCCCGCAGAAGGCGAACGGGTCGATCCCGTCCTCGATCGCGTTGCCGTAGTACCGGAAGACAGAGGCGTAGCGGACCCAGTCCAGACCGGGATCGAGCTTGCCGATCAGATCCGCCACGTACATCGCCACCAGCACCCCGGCGACGGCCCCGGTGACGACGCTGGTCCGCAGAGACCGGGCGCAGGCGAGAACGCCGAGCCCGGCGAAGAGAAGCGCCAGGGGCCAGACGCTCGCGAACCCCGCGGCGGCCCGCCCGGCGTCCAGGCCGGCACCTGCGAGGACGCTTCCGAGCATCGTCAGGAGAAAGGCGATCGCGAGCACCGCGGCCAGCTCGATTCCGCTTGCCAGGAAGCCGGCGGCGCAGAGGCGGCGGCGCGAGACCGGCGCTGAGAGCAGGACGTCGAGGCGCCCCGATTCGGCGCCGCCGGCGAGACCCGAGGCGACCGCGCGCACAGCCAGGTAGCCGAGCGCCAGCGGCACGATCAGGCTCAGCATCTCCGCCTGCAGGTACTCCTCGACGTTGGAGAGCTGCCCGATCCCGAAAGCCTCCTTCAAGCCTTCGGGGTAGCCCTCGACCGCCTTGGAGATCGAGTCTTCGACCGAGGGGAAGATCGCGACGATGAACGCCGACATCAGCCCGAGCGGCAGCCCCCAGGCCAGCAAGGAGCGCCGGCGGTCGGAAAGGTGGTTCGAGATGAGCGCCGCGAGCTGAGCGGTCATCTCTTCCCCTCCTCGCGGTAGTAGCCGAGGAAGACCTCCTCCAGCGAAGGGTGGACGGCTTCGATGTCGGTGACGTGGTGGGCGGCGAGGGCCTTCATCACGTGGTCGAAGTCGCCCGCGACCTCGAAGCTGGCGCGGCCGTCGAGGACCGAGAGCTCGCTCACCTCGGGGAGCGCCCGCAGGTCCTCGAGCGAGGCTGGGTCGGCCAGGCGCACGCTGACCTTCCGCTGCGCCTTGCCGAGCAGGTCCGCCATCCGCTCGACCGCGATCAGGCGTCCCTCGCGGACCATGCCGACCCGGTCGCAAATTCGCTGGACCTCGTCGAGATCGTGAGAGGAAACGAAGACGGTGCAACCCCGCTCGCGCTCCTCCCCAACCAGCGCCAGGAACTCCTCCTGCATCAGTGGGTCGAGGCCGCTGGTCGGCTCGTCGAGGATCAACAGCTCCGGTTCGTGGAAGGTGGCGAGAATCAGGCCGATCTTCTGGCGGTTGCCGCGCGAGAGCTGACCCAACGGGCGCTCGAGGTCGGCGTGGAAGCGCGCGGCCAGCGCCTCCGCCCGGCCGATTCCCTCGACCCCACGCAGCCGCGCGAGCAGCCGCAGGGCCTCGCGCCCGCTCGCCTGCCGGCCGAAGCCGAAGTCGCCCGAGAGGTTGCCGAGCCGGGCGCGGATCGCGACGCTGTCGCGGTGGCTGTCGAGGCCGAAGAGCCGGGCGCTGCCGCCGGTCGGATGGTGCAGGTCCAGCAGGGCGCGGATCGTCGTCGTCTTGCCGGCGCCGTTGGGGCCCAGAAAGCCGAAGACCTCACCGGGGGCGACGGCGAAGGTGACGTCCTCGATGCCGCGGTGGCGGCCGTAGAACTTCGTCAGCCTCTCGGCCTCGATCGTCGGGACACTCACCGCTCGACCGATCTCCTGGCGATCTCCGGGCCGAGCGCGATCCAGGCGAGAACGAGCGGCCAGAGCCGGCCCCGGGCGATGTCGTAGTCGGCGATCAGCTCGCGCCAGGGCTTCTTCGCCACCAAGCGGCCGAAGCCGAACTCGAAGGCGACGGTCATGCCGAGCCAGGCGCCGCCGACCTTCAGCGCCTCGGATTGTCGCGCGAGCGGCCAGCGCCGCTGCAAGAGGCGGAAGTAGGCGGCGAAGGCGGCGACCGCGGTCAGCACCGAGAGCCGGCTGGCGCTCGCATCCCCGAGCCGGCGGCCGTAGGTCGCTTCGCGAACGACCCCGTTGCCGACGCCGATCGAGGCGCCACCGATCCAGGCGAACAGCCATCGTTGTCGGAGCGTTCGCGCGGATCGCACCGTGGGATTATGGAACAGCCCGATGCGACCGGTCCTCCTACTCCGCATGGCCCTCGTCACCGCCGGCAGCCAGCTCCTGGAGATCAAGGCGCGGGCCAAGGCGGAGCCAGTTCATCGCTGATGCCGGGCGCTCGCGATCTGCTCGGGGTAGCGGTCGAACATGCCACCGCCGAGGTACCGAGGGCAAGCCCCGAGCAGGAGGTCGGCGAGGTGCGCGACGCGATCGTCGGAACGTCGTATGAGTCAGCTGTCGACATCGCCGTTCTCGCCGGGGACGAGCTGGTCGGGATCGTTTCGATCGAGGGCCTCCTGGCCGCGGACCGCGAGACCCCGATGGAAGCGCTGATGGACCCCGACCCTCCCGTGGTCGCCCCCGGCGAGGACCAGGAGGTGGCGGCCTGGGTGATGTGCCGCAGAGCGGAGGAGAGCATCGCGGTGGTCGACACGGATGGACGCTTCGTCGGGCTGATCCGGGCCAACCGAATGCTCGAAGTGCTGCTCGCCGAGCACGACGAGGACATGGCCCGGATCGGCGGCTTCCTCGCCGGCAGCGGCAGGGCGCGCCGCGCCGCCGAGGAGTCGGTCGCGCGGCGCCTGCGGCACCGGCTGCCCTGGCTGCTGATCGGCCTGCTCGGCGCGATGGCCTCGGCGCTGTTGGTCGGCGCTTTCGAGGAAGAGCTCGACAAGAAGGTCGTGCTCGCCTTCTTCGTCCCCGCGGTCGTCTACATGGCCGACGCGGTCGGCGGGCAGACCAGGGTGGTGCTGATCCGCGGCCTCTCCGTCGGCGTCGCGATCCGCGGCGTCGCGCGCACGGAGCTGATCACCGGGGCGATCGTGGGCGCTGTCGTCGGCGTCGCCTTCGTGCCGTTTGCCTTGATCGGCTGGGGCGATGGCAGCGTCGCCGCGGCGGTCGGCCTCGCTCTGTTTGCGAGCTGCGCGATCTCGACCGTCGTGGCGATGGCTCTGCCCTGGGCGTTCCAGCGCTTCGGCGCCGACCCTGCCTTCGGTTCCGGGCCGCTGGCGACGGTGATCCAGGACCTGCTCTCGATCGCCGTCTACCTGGCGATCGCGCTGCCGCTCGCGACCTGAGTGGAAGCCCCTCCCGGGGCTGCCCTGAGTCAGACGCCGAGCAGGAGGCTGAGCACGAGCATCAGGGCGGCGCCGGCGAGGATTCCCACGCCGGGGCCGACGCGGGCACGGCCGGCGAAGGCCGTCGGCAGCATCTCGACCACGATCAGCGCCAGCATCGCGCCGGCGGCGAAGGCGAAGGAGAGCGGCAGCAGGCCGCCGATCTCCTCCACCGCGAGGAAGGCGATGAGGGCGCCGACCGGCTGCGGCGCGCTGGTCGCCACCGCGGCCCAGAACTGCCTGCCGCGGCCGAATCCGGCCTCTGCCATCGGGATCGCGACGCTGGTGCCCTCGGGGATGTTCTGGATCGCGATCGCGAGGATCACGAACAGGCTCAGCCCCGCCCGGTCGGAGGCGAAGGCGGTGCCAATCGCGAAGCCCTCGGGCAGGCTGTGGACGAAGAGGACGAGGAAGACCAGGGCCGAAGTGCGGGCGCCAGGGCCGGTGCGGCCCATGAAGCCGGCGTCCGGGCTGAACCGACGACGGGCGATGGCAAGGAAGGCGATGCCGACCGCGAGGCCCGCGAGCACCTCCACCGCCGAGCCTTCCTCGCTCGCCGGGATCAGCAGGCCGGCGACCGCGGCCACCCCCATCACCCCGGCGGCGAAGCCGAGCAGGGTCGGCGCCAACGCGGCCGCGCGCGAGCCGAGCAGGAACACCGGCACCGCCCCGAGGCCGGTGGCAAGGGTGGTGCCGCAGGCGGCCACCATCAGGATCACTACCTCGGGCATCAGGGTGGAAGCTAACCTCGCTGTCGGTGCCCGAGCTGAGCGAAGCCGAACTCGACGGTCTCCTTGCCTACTGGGAGGCGGCCAATTACCTCACGGTCGCGCAGATCTACCTGCAGGACAACGCGCTGCTGCGCGAGCCGCTGGCGCCGGAGCACATCAAGCCGCGCCTGCTCGGGCACTGGGGCACCTCCCCCGGCCTCAACCTCGTCTATGCCCAGCTCAACCGGCTGATCCGCGAGACCGGCGACGAGGTGCTCTACGTCGCCGGGCCTGGGCACGGCGGCCCGGCCCTGGTCGCCAACGTCTACCTCGAGGGCACCTACTCCGAGGTCTACCCGGAGGTCTCCGCCGACGCGGCCGGTCTGCGCCACCTGGTCCGCCAGTTCTCGACTCCCGGTGGGATCCCCAGCCACGTCAGCGTCCCCACCCCGGGCTCGATCCACGAGGGCGGCGAGCTCGGCTACGCGCTCGTCCACGCTTTCGGCGCCGCCTTCGACAACCCCGACCTGCTGGTCGCCTGCGTGATCGGCGACGGCGAGGCGGAGACGGCGCCGCTGGAAGGGGCGTGGAAGGGCGTGCGTTTCCTCAACCCCACCCGCGACGGGGCCGTGCTGCCGATCCTGCACCTGAACGAGAACAAGATCTCCGGGCCGACGGTGCTCGGGCGGGCGCCCGAAGGGGAGATCGCGCAGCTGCTGGCCGGGCACGGCTACGAGCCCCGATTCGTCTCCGGCTCGGACCCGCGCCAGGTCCACCGCGAGTTCGCCGTCGTGCTGGCGGATTGCCGCGCTCAAATCACGGCGATCAAAGAGGACGCCAGGTCCGGCGGCCGCGCCGGGCGCCCGCGCTGGCCGGCGATAGTGCTGCGCACCCCGAAGGGCTGGACCGGTCCCAAGGAAGTCGACGGAGTCCCGGTCGAAGGAACCTTCCGTGCTCACCAGGTGCCGCTCAAAGGCGTGCGCGAGAACCCGCAGCACCTGGCGCTGCTGGAGCGGTGGATGCGCAGCTACAAGCCGGAGGACCGCTTCGACGAGGGGGGGCGCCTGAATGCGGAGCTGGCCGCGCTGGCCCCCCAGGGGGAGCGACGGATGGGCGCGACCCCGCACGCCAACGGCGGCCGCTGCCTGGTGCCGCTGGAGATCCCCGACCCCTCCGCCTACGCAATCGAGGTGCGCGAGCCCGGCGCCGAACTCGCCGAATCAACCCAGCGCCTCGGCGGGCTGCTGCGCGACCTCTACGCCGCCAACCCCGACAACTTCCGCCTCTTCTGCCCCGACGAGACCAACTCGAACCGGCTCGGCGCCGTCTTCGAGGTCACCGATCGCTGCCTGCTGGACGCCCGCCCCGAGGACGAGCACGTCTCCCCCGAGGGGCGGGTGATGGAGGTGCTCTCCGAGCACAACTGCCAGGGCTGGCTCGAGGGCTATCTGCTGAGCGGCCGCCACGGCCTCTTCGCCACCTACGAGGCCTTCGCGATGGTCTCGGCCTCGATGGCGATCCAGCACACCAAGTGGCTGGAGGAGATGCGGCGCCTGCAGTGGCGCGCGCCGGTCGCCTCGCTCAACGTCCTGCTCACCTCGACCTGCTGGCGCAACGACCACAACGGCTTCAGCCACCAGGGGCCGGGGCTGATCGACACCATGCTCAGCCTCCGCGGCGAGGTCGTCCGCATCTACTTCCCGCCCGACGCCAACAGCCTGCTGGCGGTCGCCGACCACTGTCTGCGCAGCCGCGACTACGTCAACCTGATCGTCGAGGACAAGCAGCCGCAGCTGCAGTACCTGACCTACGAGGAGGCGCAGGCTCACGCCGCTGCCGGCGCCTCGCGCTGGGAGTGGGCGAGCAGCGACGGCGAGGGCGATGTCGACGTGATCCTCGGCTGCGCCGGAGACATCCCGACCCAGGAGACGCTGGCCGCCGCCTGGCTGCTGCGCCGTCACACGCCTGACCTCCGGGTTCGCCTGGTCAACGTGATCGACCTGATGACGCTCTTCCCCGCTGAAGTCCACCCCCACGGCATGCCGGAGGAGCGCTTCGTCGAGCTCTTCGGCCGCGACGATGAGGTCGTCTTCGCCTTTCACGGATATGCCCGCGCCCTGCACCAGCTGCTCCACGGCCGCCCCCACCCGGGCCGCTTTCACGTCCGCGGCTTCAACGAGCAAGGGACGACGACCACCCCCTTCGACATGGTGGTGATTAACCGGATGAGCCGCTTCGACCTGGCCCTGGAGGCGCTGCGCCGGGCCCGCCGGGCGCCCGCCGGCGCGGCCGCGCTGGAAGCCCTATGCGAGGAGATGCTCGGGCGCCACCACTCCTATGTGCGCGCGCACCTCGAGGACATGCCCGAGGTCCGCGACTGGACCTGGGACCAGGTCTGACGGTGGTACCCCCGCCCGGCCGCATCCTCACCGTCAACGCCGGCTCCTCAAGCCTCAAGCTCCGAGTGCTCGACGCGGCTGACGAAGTCGTCTGTGCCCGTGACAGTGGCGCGATCGCGGACGAGGCAGCGCTGCGCGGCGAGCTCGAAGCGGTCCTCGCGGAAGCAGGGCCGTTCGCTGCCGCCGGGCACCGGGTCGTCCACGGTGGGCCCGCCTTCACCGGCGCGACCATGGTCGACCCGGCGGTCGAGGACCAGCTCGAGCGCCTCGCGGACCTCGCCCCGCTCCACAACCCGCCCGCGCTGGCGGCGATGCGAGCGCTCGACGCCCTGCGCCCCGGCCTGCCCACCGTCGCCTGCTTCGACACCGCCTTCCACGCGACGATGCCGGCGGCGGCCTCGACCTACGCGATCCCGGCGGCCTGGAGCAGGCGCTGGCCGCTGCGCCGCTACGGCTTCCACGGCCTCTCCCACTCCTACGCGAGCCGGCGCGCCGCGGAGCTGCTCGGCCGGCCGCTCGCGGAGCTGCGGATCATCACCGCCCACCTCGGCGCCGGCGCCTCGCTCTGCGCCGTGCAGGGCGGGCGCTCCGTCGACACGACGATGGGCTTCACCCCCCTGGAGGGCCTGGTGATGGCCACCCGCTCGGGCTCGGTCGACCCCGGATTGCTCCTCTGGGTCCAGCGCCACGGCGGCATCGGCGCCGAGGAGATGGAGCGGGCGCTCGATCGCGAGTCCGGGCTGCTCGCCCTCTCGGGGCGCTCCGGCGACATGCGCGAGGTGATCGCCGGTGCCGACGCAGGCGACGAGCGCTGCCGACTCGCCTTCGGCACCTACATCCACCGCCTCACGGCGGGCATCGCGGCGATGGCGGCCGCGATGAACGGGCTCGATGCCCTGGTCTTCACCGGTGGCGTCGGCGAGGGCTCCGCTCAGGTGCGCGAAGCCGTGGCCGGTGCGACCTCATTCCTCGGAATCGCGATCGAGCCGCGTGTCAACGCAAGCGCGACCGCCGACGCCGTGCTCTCTTCAGAGCACGCACCGGTGGCGTCGCTGCTCGTCAGCGCCCGCGAGGATCTCGAGATCGCCGCCCAGGTGCGCGGCGCCGTGTCCGACGGTCCCTGATCGCCTATCCACTCGGCGGGCCCCCCAGGACGAGGACGTCGATGAGCAGGGCGAGCGCAAGCAGCGCGACGACCACCGCGAAGGCGCGGCTCAGCGTGGCGGTGGAGACCCGGGAGCCCAGTGAGCTGCCCGCCAAGGCGCCGATCACGGCAGCACCGCTTAGGGCAACCGTGAGCGGCCAGTCGGGTTCGGCCCCACGTCCCAGATGGACGCCAAGAGCGATGAGCCCGGTGAGCCCGATCACGGCGAGCGAGGTCGCGATCGCCCGGCGCAGCGATAGGCCCAGGAGGGAGGTCAGAGCGGGAACGATCAGGAAGCCACCGCCGACGCCGAAGAAGCCGGTCATCATGCCTACCACGAGGCCACTGCCGCCGGAGCGCGGAAGCTCGGGCCGCGGACAGTCCTGTAGGCCCGCGTCGCCTAGGCCGCCGCTCTCGGTGCGACCGGCGTAGGTCAGCGCAGCGGCAACCAGCATCACGGGCACGAAGGCGAGGATGAGGACGCTGGGGCTGACCGAGGCGCCGGCGCTGGTGCCGAGGTAGGCCCCGACCGCCGCCGGAGCGGCGAAGGCCGCGGCCACACGCCAGCAGACACGACCCTTCAGCGCCTGTGCCCCCGCCCCCGCGGAGGCGCCGAGCGTGACCACGATGAGCGATGCCGTCGAGGCCGAGCTGACGCCCTCGCCCAAGACATAGACGAACACGGGCAAGGCGAGGATCGCGCCGCCGCCGCCGAGGGTTCCGACCACGACGCCAATCCCAAGCCCGAGAACGATCGCCAAGAAGATTTGCACCTGTTTTGCAGGCTAAGAGCGCCTCCCGAGCTCGGCATCGGTGGAAAGCCGACCTGTTGAGGCGGTACTCCCCCGCCCGCGATTTAGTTCGGTGAGACCGGAGCTGGGGCGCGCTCGGCCAACTCGCCGTGCGGCAGCATCACCTCCGCCGCCTGGTCGGGCGTCAGGTCGGGATTGAGCGCGCGGATCACCGCGATTCCCACCACCCCACCGAGGAGCTGCACGAGGATGAAGGCGGGAACCAGGTGACGAACCCCGCCAGCGCCGCGCGGTCGAGCTCGCGGAGGCGCAGCTTTGGAGAGAAGTAGCGCAGGGCGAAGGTGACGAGCAGCCGGCGATACTCGCGGCGGGTCTGCCCGGAGACGGTGTCGTGCCCGCTGCCGGCGTAGGTCTCAACCCAGGCGAGCAGATGCTCGTGCAGGACCGGCCCGCTGCGCTCGGCGCGCGCCTCCTTGCGCTGCTTGCCCCCGCGGCGGTAGACGACGACGTAACCGGCGCCCGCGCCGGTACACCCCCGGCTGCGAGGTCCGCCGCAGCGCCGCCGAAGCGGCCCGCGGGCGTTGCCGTGTTGCCGGCTCTGTTGCCACCCAGCCAGATTTCCACCGCGCTCGCCGCCGCTCAAGCCGGCCGCATACCGCCGCTATCTACGGGGGACCGTGGAGGGACCGAAGACCCCTGAAAAGGCGCAATCCCAGGCGTGGAAGAGCGTTTTTCGAGAGGCTCGAGACCGAGGGTTTAGTGGATCGAGCGAGTGGCCTTTTTCGGCTCTGGCAAGCCGTTCTGCGACGCGCCAGACAGGATTCGAACCTGTGACCTTCGGTTTCGTAGACCGGGAGGCGAGGGCTTGCTAGAGCCGCTTGCAGCGATTCTGCAACCGGAATAAGACTCTCTCCGTGCTGACCCAAGCCTTCGGCCCGCTATATCTAGCGCGTTGACCTATTCGGTCAACGTTTTCGCTAGAGTCTTTCTATGGCCAAACCGCTGACGAACTTGCTTCGGGACCTACGGGAGTCCAATGGAAGAACCCTTCGTCAAGCTGCAAAGGATCTCGATGTCAATCCTGCATATCTCTCGCGGGTGGAGCGCGGCGAGAAGCCGCCTTCTCAGGCGATCCAGAATCGGCTCGCCGCCTACTACGAAGTTGAGCCCGAGGTTATCGAGGTAGCTAGCGGCAAACTCCCGCCTGACGTAGTCCGAATACTCCAGGCTAATCCGCAAGCAATGGAGATGCTGAGGAAAAAATATGGCGCATCGTGAGGCCAGCGTCTTTCCCGGAAAAACGTTCGACGGTCGTTGGGAAGTAGGGGAATACCTGGGCGACGGCCACTTCAGCATCGTTTTTAAGGGCCTCGACCTCGGCGACGGAAATGATTGCGCAATAAAGGTGCTTTCCATATCTAGGAACTCAGCGGAGAACCTTCTCGAGTTCGAGCGCGACGCCAGCCTGCTCAAGAGCCTCAAAGGCAGCTCCAATGTGAT
>DASUNU010000109.1:0-11597 GCA_036276995.1 Solirubrobacterales bacterium | reverse complement strand
ACCTGCTCCGGCGTGCCCTCGGAGATCACGTGGCCTCCGTGCTCTCCCGCCCCCGGGCCGAGATCCACCAGATGGTCGGCGGCGCGCATCGTCCCCTCGTCGTGCTCGACGACGATCACGGTGTTGCCGAGGTCGCGGAGCCGCTCCAGGGTCGCGATCAGCTTCGCGTTGTCGCGCTGGTGGAGCCCGATCGAGGGCTCGTCGAGCACGTACATCACCCCGACCAGGTGCGAGCCGATCTGGGTCGCGAGCCGGATCCGCTGCGCCTCGCCGCCGGAGAGCGAGCGGGCCGAGCGGGCCAGCGAGAGGTAGCCGATGCCGACGTTCTCGAGGAAGGAGAGCCGCTCGGTGATCTCGCGCACGATCAGACGAGCGATCGCGCGCTCGGTCTCGTTCAGCTCCAGCGCCTCGATCCACTCCGCCGCGGTCCGTGCCGAGAGGGCGCTGTACTCGGCGATGCTGAGCCCGCCGACCTTGACCGCCAGCGTCTCCGGCCGCAGTCGGGCGCCCTCGCACTGCGGGCAGGGCTGCTCGGCCATGTAGCTCTCGATCCGCTCGCGGCTGGCCTCGGAGTCGGTCTCCTCGTAGCGGCGCTGCAGGTTGTTGACGATCCCCTCGAAGCGCACCTTGTAGGAGCGGCGGCGGCCGAAGCGGTTGGTGTAGGTGACCTGGTGGCGGTCCTCGCCGGTGCCGTAGAGGAAGATCTCCTTCTCTTTCTTGGTCAGCTGCGACCACGGCACCTCGGTGTCGATGTCGTACTCCTCGGCGACGGCCGCGATCAGCCGCTTCCAGTAGGCGGAGATGCCGCGGTTCCAGGGCTGCAGAGCGCCCTCCGCCAGCGAGAGGGTCGGGTCGGGGACGACCAGCTCCGGGTCGATCACGCGCTGGAAGCCGAGCCCGTGGCAGCGCTCACAGGCCCCGTGCGGTGAGTTGAAGGAGAAGATCCGCGGCTCCAGCTCGGGGATCGAGGTGCCGCAGTTGAGGCAGGCGAACTGCTCGGAGAAGAGCAGCCTCTCCCCCGCCTGCTCGCCCTCGACCAGCTCGACTTCGATCAGGCCGGCGGCGAGCCCGGCGGCGGCCTCGACCGACTCGGAGAGGCGGCGGCGCAGGTCGGTCTTCATCACCAGCCGGTCGACGACGACGGAGATGTCGTGTTTGAACTTTTTGTCGAGGACGATCTCCTCGTCGAGCCGGCGCAGCTCGCCGTTGACCTCGACCCGCGAGTAGCCCTCGAGGCGCATCTGCTCGAGCAATTTCCCGTACTCGCCTTTGCGGCCGCGCACGACCGGGGCCATGACCATGAATTTGGTCCCCTCGGCCAGGGTCATCAGCCGGTCGACGATCTGCTCCTGGGTCTGGCCGGTGATCTGCTCGCCGCACTCGGGGCAGTGCGGAATCCCGATCCGCGCCCAGAGCAGGCGCAGGTAGTCGTAGATCTCGGTCACCGTGCCGACCGTCGAGCGCGGGTTGCGCGAGGTCGTCTTCTGGTCGATCGAGATCGCCGGCGAGAGCCCCTCGATCGAGTCGACGTCGGGCTTCTCCATCAGCCCGAGGAACTGGCGCGCGTAGGCGGAGAGCGACTCGACGTAGCGGCGCTGCCCCTCGGCGTAGATCGTGTCGAAGGCAAGGCTCGACTTGCCGGAGCCGGAGAGCCCGGTGATCACGATCAGCGCGTCGCGCGGCAGCTCGAGGTCGATGTCCTTGAGGTTGTGCTCACGCGCCCCGGAGATGACGATGCGGTCGGAGGCAGCCACTCGTCCCGAGTCTAGCGAGGCGAACAGATGTTCCCCTCCGGCGCCCGCACTTTGCGGACGCCGGAGGGGCGCCTCAGGCGGCCTCGGGGGCCGCGGGGGGCTCGCGGAACTCGGGGAGCCAGCCGAGCGCCTTGGGCAGGTACCAGTTGCGCTCGCCGAGCAGCTTCATCGAGGCCGGGAGCAGGATCGCCCGCACGATCGTCGCGTCGATCAGGACCGCGACGGCGAGGCCCACGCCCATCTCCTTCATGTCGAGGATGCTGAGGGTGGCGAAGACCGAGAACACCGCCACCATCACCACCGCGGCGCTGGTCACCGTGCCAGCCGTGGCCGTGATCCCGCGCTTGACCGCCTCCTCGGTATCGACACCCCGGTCGACGTACTCGCGGACCCGGCTGAGGATCAGCACGTGGTAGTCCATCGAGAGGCCGAAGAGGATGACGAAGAGGAACATCGGCAGCCAGGAGCTGACGCCCCCGTTCGACTCGAACCCGAGCAGCGACTCCCCCAGCCCCTCCTGGAAGACCAGGACGAGGACGCCGTAGGCGGCCCCGACCGAGAGCAGGTTGAGCAGGATCGCCTTGATCGGGACGACGATCGAGCGGAAGGTGATCAGCATCAGCACGAAGGCGAGGCCGAGCACGAAGGCGAAGACGAGCGGCAACCGCTCCCCCAACAGGTCGTTGAAGTCCTTCGATTCGGCCGCCTGGCCACCGACGTTGACCTCCGCCCCACTGACTCCGGCGAAGGCCGCCGGGACCAGCTCGTTGCGGACCGTTTCCATCGCCGCCGTCGCGGTGGCGTCGCTGCCGTTGCCGGCGGTCGGGATCTGGATCGCGGCGACGCTGCCGTCGCGGCTGGTTTCGACCTCAACCGTGCCGGTCACCTGCGGCTCGGCCTTGGCGCCGGCGACGAGCTCGTCGATCGCCGCCGCGACCGGTCCGCTCTCGACGTCGTCCGCCTCGACCACCACCGTCGCCCCCGCGGCTTCACCCGGGAAGGCGGCATTGATGCGGTCGTAGGTCTGGACCACGGGGATGTCCCGCGGTAGGTCCTCGGCGCCGCTGACCACCGTCTGCATGCTGAGGGCGGGGATCGCCAGCGCGATCAGCACACCGGCGGAGGCGACCATCGCGATCGCCGGACGGCGCATCACCCGCTCGACCACCCAGCCCCAGGCGGAGCGTCCGTTGCGGCGCTCGCGCAGGCGGCGCAGGAAGGGGACCCGGCCCAGTTCGACCTTGTCGCCGAGCTTCGAGAGAACCGCCGGTAGAACAGAGAGCGAGGCGAACATCGCCACCGCGACCACGGTCATCGTCCCGACCGCGAACGAGGTGAAGGTCGGGGAGTCGCTGAGCAGCATCCCGGACATCGCCGCGATCACGGTCAGGCCGGAGACCAGCACCGCCCGCCCCGCGGTCGCAGCGGCGGCCTCCAGCGAGGCCGTGGCCGAGCGGCCGGCGCGGCGCTCCTCGCGCTCGCGACGCATGCAGAACAGCGAGTAATCGACGCCGACGGCGAGGCCGACCAGGACCACGACCGAGGTGACGTTGGAGTCCATCGGGACGACCTGGCTGATCAGGCCGAGCAGGCCCATCGTCGCCAGCACCGCCGAGAAGGCGACCAATAGCGGCACCAGGGCGGCGACCAGGGCGCCGAAGGCGAGCAGGAGGATGACCAGGGTGATCGGCAGCGAGGTCGTCTCGGCCTTGGCGAGGTCTTCGCTGAAGACCTCTTCCAGGGCCTTGGAGGCGCTGGCGCCCCCGAACTGCTCGACGCGCAGTTCGGGGTGCTGGCGCTGGACCGCAGCGGTGGCGGCGAGGCTGGCGTCGACCTTGGCTTCGGCCTGCTCGTCGTCGCCGGGGATCGTGAATTCGATCAGGACCGTGTGGCCGTCCTCGGAGATCTGGCCGCCGCCGGCCGCCGGCGAGCTGAGCTGGGCGACCGAGGGGACGGCCTCCAGCTTCTGCGTCGCTTCCGTCACCGCCTCCCAGAACGGCGGGTCGGTCACGGTCATGTCCTTGCTCTGGATCAGCACCGACTCCGTGTTGGGAGCGAGCTGGGCGCGTTCGATCGCCTGCTCGGCGCGGCCGGAGTCGCCGGCCACCGCTTCCGCGTCGGTCAGGCTCTGGGTGCCGACCGCGCCACCGATGCCGAGCGCGAGGACCACGAAGGCAAGCCACCCGAAGATGGCGATCCTGCGGTGCCTGGCGCTCCAGCGGGCGGCGCGGGCGGCGATGTTCTGCTTGGCGTGCATGGGGTTCCTTCCGGTTGCGAGTGGGAGTTGGTGAGACCGGGCCAGACTCCCAGCGCGGAAGGGGCTTTCCAATGCGGCTGGCAGGCGTCTGCAGGTGCGGTTCGCCGCGGCCGATGGTGTAGCTAGCCGTACCCCCGAAACGGCCTCGGTGCAGGACAATCCGGCGATGCCAACCTCGGTCCTGATCGTCGACGACCACCCCAGCTTCCGGGCCAGCGCCCGGCGCATGCTGGAGGCGGGCGGCTACGAGGTGGTCGGCGAGGCGGCCGACGGCGAGGCGGCAATCGCCGCCGTCGGCGAGCTCGGCCCCGACCTCGTCCTGCTCGACGTGCAGCTACCCGACCTCGACGGCTTCGAGGTCGCCGCGCGGCTGGAGGCGGGCGGCGCGGCGCCGGCGATCGTCCTCACCTCGAGCCGCGACGGCAGCGAGTACGGCGACGCGGTCGCCGAGAGTCCGGCCCGCGGCTTCATCGCCAAGGCCGAGCTGAGCGGCGCCAGCCTCCGGGAGCTGGTCGGGTGAAGGGGCTGCAGAGGGCACTGTGGGCACTGGCGGTTCTCGCCACCCTGATCGGGATCGGCTCGACGGCGCTGATCCTGACCAGCGACCACACCGAGACCCGCGGCCTCGCCCTCGCCCTGATCGTCGGCACCGGCTGGAGCTTCGCCTTCACCGGGCTCTACGCCTGGGGCCGGCGGCCCGGCAACAACGTCGGTCTGCTGATGACCGCGGTTGGGTTCGCCTGCTTCTTCCAGGCCCTGTCCGCCTCCAACAACGCCGTCGTCTTCGCGATCGGGATCGTCTGCCAGAACCTCACCTTCGCGATCCTGATCCACCTCCTGGTCAGCTTTCCCTCCGGCCAGCTCCGGGGCCGCCTGCAGATCGCGACCGTCGGCCTCGCCTACTTCGTCACCGGGCCGCTGCAGATCCCCTGGGCTCTGTTCGTCGACCCGGCCAAGCAGGACGACTGCGCCGGCTGTCCCGAAAACCCGTTCCTGATCAGTGGGCACGAAAACATCGCGAACGCGATCAACGCGGTCGCGGTGGTCGTCGGCTGCGTGGCGATCGCCACCGCGATCGGCCTCGTCTACGCCAAGTGGCGGCGCAGCTCGGCGGCCGAGCGGCGGGTGCTGACGCCGGTTCTCGCAACCGGCGGCCTCGCCTTCACGATCCTGCTCGTCCGCCTGGTTGTCGGCGAGCTGGGCTTCACGCAAACGGTCAACGAGATCGTCTTCATCGGCGCGATCACCGTCTTCGCCGCCCTCCCATTCGCCTTCTTGCTCGGATTGCTGCGCTCGCGGATCGGCCGGGCCGAGGAAGTCAGCACCGAACTCAGCGCCGAGAACGAGCAACTGAACGTCGAGCTGGAGGCGACGATCGCCGAGCTGCGCGCCTCGCGCCACCGCATCGTCGAAGCCGGCTACGCGGAGCGGCGCAAAGTCGAGCGCGACCTCCACGACGGGGCGCAGCAGCGGCTGATGGCGCTGACGATGAACCTGCGCCTGGCCCGTGAAAGGCTCGACGCCGACCCGGCCGCGACCGCCGAGCTGCTCGACGAGGCGATGGCGGAGCTGGCGGCGGCGACGGCCGAGCTGCGCGAGCTGGCCCGCGGCATCCACCCGGTCGTGCTCACCGACCGCGGTTTGGCGGCGGCGCTCGGCGGCCTCGCCGACCGCTCGCCGGTGCCGGTCGAGATCGCCGCCGCGCCGGACGAGCGACTGCCGACGCCGGTCGAGTCGGCGACCTACTTCGTCGTCGCCGAGGCGCTGACCAACGTCGCCCGCTACGCCGAGGCCGAGCTGGCGACGGTGCGGGTAACGCGCCGCGACGGAACGGTCGAGATCGAGGTCCGCGACGACGGCCGCGGCGGCGCCGATCCCGAGGCCGGCACCGGCCTGCGCGGCCTCGCCGACCGGGTGGCGGCGCTCGACGGCAGCTTCGCGGTCCGCTCGGAGGCCGGCGCCGGGACCACGGTGGAGGCGAGGATCCCGTGCGCGTAGTCGTCGCCGACGACTCGACCCTGCTGCGCGAGGGGGTCGTGCGGCTGCTCGAGGAGTCCGGGATCGAGGTCGTCGGCCAGGCCGGCGACGCCGAGGAGCTGATGCGCAAGGTGCGCGCCCACAAGCCCGACCTGGCGCTGGTCGACGTGCGCATGCCGCCCACCCACACCGACGAGGGCCTGCGCGCCGCCCGCGAGATCCGCGCCGAGCTGCCCGAGGTCGCCGTCCTCGTCCTCTCCCAGTACGTCGAGGTCGCCTACGCGCGCGAGCTGCTGGCCGAAAGCGCCGAGGGCCTCGGCTACCTGCTCAAGGACCGGGTCGCCGACGTCGCGGCGCTGACCGACGCGGTCCACCGGGTCGGCGGCGGCGGCTCCGCCCTCGACCCCGAGGTCGTCTCCCAGATGCTCGGCCGCAAACGCCGCGACGACCCGCTGGAGGAGCTGACCCCGCGCGAGCGCGAGGTGCTCGGCCTGATGGCCGAGGGCCGCACCAACGCCGCGATCGCCGCCGAGCTGGTCGTCACCGAACGCGCCGTCGAGAAGCACGTCACCGGCATCTTCACCAAGCTCGACCTCCCCGCCAGCGGCGACGGCCACCGCCGCGTCCTCGCCGTCCTCCGCTTCCTCGAAGACCCGGCCTAGCGGGCGAGCAGATCGTCGAGGACGGCGCCGAAGCAGCGGGTCATCAGGGAGACGTGGCCCTCGTCGGGTCGCAGGTTGTACTCGGCCCCCGGAACCCGGTCCGCGAGCCACCTTGTATGAGCAACCGGAATGATCCTGTCCTGCCCTCCCTGCCAGACCGAGACCGGGACGCGGATCGAGTCGAGGCTGAAGCCCCAATTGCCATAGAGGGCAAAGTCGTCGTCGATCCAGCCCTCGACCCCGCTCCGAATGCGGCGGCGGCACTCCCAATCGAAATCGAGCAACTCCCCTTTCAGGCAGGCCCGGTCGGCGGGCGAGTAAAACTCGCCGAAATCTCCCTCGGAGGCGATGTCCTCGACCGCCGCCATCCCCTCCACCATCTTCTCCAGTTCCTGCCGCAGCCGGTCCTCGCCCGCTTCGAGCGCGCTGAACTCGTCCCGATTCGTGTCGAGCCCCTCCCACCACTCCGGTCCCATCGCCTCGCGCGGCGCCAGCGTCGCCATCGCCGCGGCGGCCGACACGCGGTCGGGCAGCAGCGCCGCGTCCGCCAGTGCCGGCCCGCCGCCCCCGGAATGACCGACGACATAGGCGCTCTCGACCCCGAGGAAGTCGAGGAGCGCGGCGGTGTCCACCGGGTTGTCCGCGTAGGAGCGGCCAGGCCGGCGGGGCGAGCCGTCGTAGCCGGGTCGCGACATCGTGACCATGCGCAAGCCCCGCTCGACGCAGTCGCCCACCATCCCTTCGAAGAGGTAGGCCGTGCCCGGCGTGCCGACGTGGAAGACGAGCAGGCTGCCGTCCTCCGGCCCCGCCATTTCGGCGGCGAGCCAGCGGCCGTCGGGCGTCGGCACCCTGAACGTCTCCCGCTCCACTTCGACTCCCGTTGCGATCTGACTAGCCGAGCGCGGCGGAGAGCTTGCGGCGGTAGGTGCGAGCCTCGGGGTCGGCGGGGTCGAGGTCGCTGAGGATGCCGACGATCGCCTGGCGCAGGAGCTCTCGGCTGCCGTCGGGGGCGTCGCCGTCGACGGACTCGAGCTCGGTGAGCAGTGCGTCGAGGGCGGCGTCGCGGTCGCCACGGTCGAGGGCGGCGAAGGCGTCGGCGCCGACCCCGCCCTGGGTCAGCTTGATCCGGGCGGCGAGGCCGGCGGCGGCGAAGTCGCTGGGGTGGGACTCGAGCGCGGCCAGGGCCTCGTCCTCGGCTCCGCGCTCGAACCGGGCACGGCCGAGACGGACGGCGATGTCGGCTCGGGCCGGCTCCAGCTCGGCCGCCTCGCGCAGCGAGAGCTCGTCGCCCTGCTCCAGCAGCTCGTCGGCCTTGGAGGGCAGCAGAGCGTCGAAGAAGGCCTCGACCTTGGCCGGCGGCACGGCGCCAACGAACTCGTCGACCACCTTGCCGTCGCGGAAGGCCTTGACCGCCGGGATCCCCTGGACGCCGTAGCGCGCCCCCAGCGCCTGGTTGGAGTCGACGTCGACCTTGGCCAGCAGCACCCGCCCGCCGCGGCTCGCCTCCGCCGCTTCCAGGGCCGGGCTGAGCGCTTTACAGGGACCGCACCACTCGGCCCAGAAGTCGACCACGACCGGGGTCTGCTTGGAGAGCTCGACGACGTCGCGGTCGAAGGTCGCTTCGGTCACGTCCAGGGCCACGGCCGCAGACTAACCAGGACGCGCAGCCGGCTCCCGGTCCCCTTGCGCTGCCGCCGGGCCAGAGCTACGTTGGGATGGGCAGGGCCAACAAGGAGGTAGTCATGTCGAATGTCGACACCGCCCGGTCCGCCTACGACGCCTTCGGGCGCGGCGACCTGGCCGCCCTGCAGGACCAGTTCGCCGAGAACGCAGTCTGGGTCACCTCGGACGAGCTGCCGCTCGGAGGAGAAGTGCGCGGCCGCGACGAGATCCTGGGCAACTTCGCCCAGATCCCCAACTACTGGGACTCGTTCATCGTCGAGCCGGAGGAGTTCATCGACGCCGGCGAGTACGTGATCGTCCGCGGCACCCAGCGGGCCAGCAATGACCAGGGCGGCTTCGAGGCGCCCTTCGTGCACGTACTCAAGTACGACGCGGACGGCAAGACCGTGCGCGGCGAGTTCTTCACCGACAGCGCCAAGGCGGTGAAGCTCCTGGCCTGAGCCGGGCCCGCGATTTCGATCGCCGGCGATCCCGGTGTAGGGTCGCCGGCGATGGACCTCTACGTCTGCTGGACCACCAAGGACCCGCCGCTACCGCGGCATGACCACCCCTGTACCGTCGCCCACCGGGCGCTGCGGGAGGCCGGCCACGATCCGAAGGTCAGGTACGCGCTCAGCTACGGGCCGCTGCCGGGCGTCCTGCAGACGCCGGCGCGGCGCAAGGTCAAGCGCAACACCGGCGAGTACTGGGTGCCGGCCCTGGAGACCGACGACGGCGAGTGGATCGGCGGCTCCGAGCAGATCGTCGCCTGGGCCGAGCGCAACCCCGCCTAACCCCCTGCCGGACTCAGGCTCCGGCAGTCATTCCATCTAGGTCGCGGCGCAACTCCTTGAGCTCGTCGCGAATGCGGCCGGCCTCCTCGAAGCGGAGGTCGTCGGCCGCGGCCAGCATTTCCTCCTCGAGCGCGACGATCGTCTTCTCCAGCTCCTCCGGGGTCTCGAACTCGCTGCTGCGCTTGCTGCGCCGCTTGGCCGGGGCGCGATCCTCCATCGCCAGGAACTCGCCCATCTCGGAGATGCCTTTGCGGACGGTCTCCGGAGTGATCCCGTGCTCCTCGTTGTAGGCGAGCTGGATCTCGCGGCGGCGGTCGGTCTCGCTCATCGCCGCCCGCATCGCGTCGGTCTCCTTGTCGGCGTACATCAGCACCCGCCCGTTGACGTTGCGCGCCGCCCGCCCGATCGTCTGCACGAGGCTGGTCTCGCCGCGCAGGAAGCCCTCCTTGTCGGCGTCGAGGATCGCGACCAGCGAGACCTCGGGCAGGTCGAGCCCCTCGCGCAGCAGGTTTACCCCGACCAGAACGTCGTACTCGCCGAGCCGCAGGTCGCGGACGATCTGGATCCGTTCCAGGGTGTCGACCTCGGAGTGCAGGTAGCGCACCTTGATCCCGTACTCGAGCAGGTAGGCGGTCAGGTCCTCGGCCATCTTCTTGGTCAGGGTGGTGACCAGCACCCGCTCCCCCGCCTCGGCGACCTTGCGTGCCTCGTTCATCAGGTCGTCGATCTGGTTGCGGGTCTCGCGCAGCTCGATGTAGGGGTCGACGATCCCGGTCGGGCGCACGATCTGCTCGACGATCCGGGTCGACTCGGCTTTCTCGAACTGGCCCGGCGTCGCCGAGACCATGACCAGCTGCGGCACCCGCTCGAGGAACTCGTCGAATTTCAGCGGCCGGTTGTCGATCGCCGAGGGCAGGCGAAAGCCGAAGTCGACCAGCGTCGTCTTGCGCGAGCGGTCCCCCTCGTACATGCCGCCGATCTGCGGGATCGTCTGGTGGGACTCGTCGACGAAGGTGACGAAGTCGTCGGGGAAGTAGTCGATCAGCGTGTGCGGCGGGCTGCCGGCGGGGCGGCCGTCGAGGATGCGCGAGTAGTTCTCGATCCCTGAGGTGAAGCCGACCTCCTTCAGCATCTCGATGTCGTAGGCGGTGCGCTGGCGCAGCCGGTGCGCCTCCAGCTGCTTCCCTTCCTCCTCCAGTTCCGCCGTGCGCGAGTTCAGTTCGGCGCGGATTTCCTCGACCGCCCGCTCCAGGGTCTCGTCTTTGGTCACGTAGTGGGAGGCGGGCCAGACCGATACGTGGTCGATCGTGTCGAGGATTTCCCCGGTCAGCGGGTCGAAGTGCTGGACCCCCTCGATCTCGTCGCCGAAGAGGGATATCCGGTAGGCCGACTCGGCGTAGGAGGGCATGATCTCCAGCACCTCGCCGCGCACCCGGAAGGAGCCACGGCCGAGCACCGAGTCGTTGCGCTGGTACTGCATCTTGATCAGCTTGCGCAGGACCTCGTCGCGGTCGATCGTCGCCCCGACTTTGAAGAGCTGCATTTTTTCGTTGTAGACCTGGGGCGAGCCGATCCCGTAGATGCAGGAGACGGAGGCGACGATGATCACGTCGCGGCGGGCGAACAGCGAGGCCGTGGCCGCGTGGCGGAGGCGGTCGATCTCGTCGTTGATCGAGGAGTCCTTCTCGATGTAGAGATCCTGGGCTGGGACGTAGGCCTCGGGCTGGTAATAGTCGTAGTAGGAGACGAAGTACTCGACCGAGTTGTCCGGGAAAAACTCGCGGAACTCGTTGCAGAGCTGCGCCGCCAGGGTCTTGTTGTGGGCGATCACCAGCGCCGGCCGCTGCACCTCGGCGATCGTCGCCGCCATCGTGAAGGTCTTGCCCGTGCCGGTGGCGCCGAGCAGGGTCTGGAAGCGGTCGCCCTCGCGCAGCCCCTGGGCGAGCCCCTCGATCGCTTTCGGCTGGTCCGCGGTCGGGGTGTAGGCGGAGTTCAGTTTGAAGTCAGGCACGAGGACGTGACGATAGCTGGCAGACTGCGCGGCCATGAACCGCTCCCGCCTCGGCCTCACCGCCTTCTTCTCGTTCATGGGAACGCTGCACTTCGTGATCCCGCGCCAGTTCGAGGCGATCGTGCCGAAGGGGATCCCGGCCAAGGAGGCGGTCGCGGTCAGCGGCGTCGCCGAGATCGCCGGCGGGCTGCTCGTCCTCCACCCCGCCACCCGCCGCCTCGGTCGCTGGTGGCTGCTGGCGCTGCTGGTCTCGGTCTTCCCCGCCAACGTGCACATGGCGGTCAACCCGGAGCAGATCCGCGGCCTCGACCTGGACAAGGTCCCGCGCTGGGCACTCTGGGCGCGGCTGCCGCTGCAGCCGCTGGCGATGCTCTGGGTCTGGCGCGCTACCCGCGAGGTCTAGCGCCAGAGGCCGTGGCGCTTTATTCGGGTATATCCCGAGAAAAGCGCCACTAGCCCGGGATCGCGGCGCCGTCGCCG
>DASUNU010000108.1:0-14138 GCA_036276995.1 Solirubrobacterales bacterium | reverse complement strand
GCCTTTACGCGCCCCATCGTGCGCTCAGGCCTGAGTGGTCACGCGGGTGTCGGCCGCGGCCGGGTCGGCAGGCGCGGTGACCGGCTGGGCGATGGCGGCCGGCTTCTCGGTGGCGACGTCGTCGTCGCTGTCGTTGCCGATGCTGCCTTTGAACTCGCGGATGCCTTTGCCGAGCGACTTGCCCAGTTCCGGCAGCTTTTTCGGCCCGAACACGATCAGGGCGATGACGAGGACGATTCCTATCTCCAGTGGTCCGATGTTGGGCATGGTGTCTCCAGTCTTAGAAGGGGAGCGGAGCCGGCCGTATGGGGCCGGCTCCGCGGGGTCGGACTATTTGAGGAAGCCGGTCGCTTCGACCGCCTTCAGGACCTGCGCTGCCGTTTTCGGTTTGTCGAAGGCCCCGTTGGGCGAGATGTTCGCCGGGGTGGGTGCCAGCAGCAGGCCGGCAACCGAGGCGTGTCGGGCCTCGACCGACCAGATCGAGAGCGCCGCCGAGATGTAGGCCGGGCTGCTGATGTTCAGCGCCTGACCCGCGTAGGCGCCGACTCCGGTGTTCTCCAGCGCGACCGCGGTTTTGATGAACGCGTCGTGGTCGGCGGTGGTGTTGCCGAAGTCCACCTTCGGCGCCGCCACCGCTTTTTTGCCGAGCGCCTTTTTGAGGAAGGCGACGTGGGCGTTCTCGTCGGTGGTGGTCTGCTTCAGGAACGCCTGCTCCTGAGCGCTGCTGAGGAACGATTTTTTCGAGTTGTTCGCGGTCGCCTCGTTGTAGAAGGCGGCCTCCAGGTACTCGAGGGTGAGGGCGTAGTTGAGGATGCCGATGTCGCCCTTGCCGAATTTGGCCGGCGGTCGGCCTTTGCCGGCGGCCATCGAGGCGGCGGGGGTGAGGGCGCTGAGCAGGGCTCCGCCGCCGACCACGGCACCGCCGGCGAGGCCGGCCTTCTTCAGGAAGCCGAGCCGGGTGTCGCCCTCCAGCGCCTCGCCTGCCTCGTGCGCGACTTCGCGAATGTCGCCGTTGACGTCTATCTGGTCGAGCTTCAGCTCGTTGCTCATGGGGTTCTGCCTTTCGGTCCGGGGGGTGGGGTGGATCGGTTTTCTTGCCTCTCCTTGCGCCGCCGAGGGGGTTCCCGGATCACTTGCGCGGCTTCTTTTTAAATTTCGTTTCAGAGTCGTGTGGAAGGGGTACAATTGCGTCCGGCCGTGACCCAGACCGGGCATGGACCCAGTGACGTGAACTCTTCGATCGGCAACCCCCCCGTTGCGATTTCCGGTGCTCGCGCTGTGCGCTCCAAGCCGGAACTTCGTGCTGCCCTCGAGCCCGCTCGCCGCGAGGGCAAGACGATCGGGCTGGTCCCGACGATGGGCTACCTGCACGAGGGGCACCTCTCGCTGCTGCGCGCCGCCCGGGCCGAGTGCGACCTGGTGGTGATGAGCCTGTTCGTCAACCCGACCCAGTTCGGCGCCGGCGAGGACCTCGACCGCTACCCGCGCGACGAGGAGCGCGACCTGCGGCTGGCCGCGGAGGCGGGAGCCGACCTCGTCTACGCGCCCGCGGTCGCCGAGGTCTACCCGGAGGGCTTCGCCACCGCGGTCGAGGTTGGCGGCAATCTCACCGCCGTGCTCGACGGCGACCCGGGCCGCCGCGGCGCCGGCCACTTCCGCGGCGTCACCACCGTCGTGGCCAAGCTCTTCAACACGGTCGGCCCCGACCTCGCCTACTTCGGCCAGAAGGACGCGCAGCAGGCGGCCGTTATCCAGCGCATGGTCCGCGACCTCGACTTCCCGCTGCGGGTGAAGGTGATGCCGACCGTGCGCGAGCCTGACGGCCTGGCGATGAGCTCGCGCAACGCCTACCTCGAGGGCGGGGACCGCGAGCGCGCGGTCACGCTCTCGCGCGCCCTGGCCGCGGCCGAGCAGGGCGCCCGCGCCGAGTCGCTGGCGGCCGGGCTCGAGGCCGCCCGCCGCGAGCTGGCCGAGGCCGGCATCGAACCCGAATACCTGGAGGCCCGCGACGCCGAGCTGCTGGAGCCGGTTACGGAGCTGAACGGGCGCCCGGTCCTGGTCGCGGTCGCGGCCCGGGTCGGCGGCGCCCGCCTGATCGACAACGTCTTGATCGACCCCGAAAAGCAGTCCCCGTCAGGTCAACCGACTTAGAAAGAGGCATAAGGGAGAAGCCAATGCAGAGGCAGATGCTGAAGTCGAAGATCCACCGCGCCACGGTCACCGATTGCGATGTCGATTACATCGGCAGCATCACGATCGACACCGAGCTGATGGCCCAGGCCGACATGATCACCAACGAGCAGGTCTACGTCTGGGACGTCGACAACGGCTCGCGCTTCGTCACCTACGTGATCGACGGCGAGCCCGGCTCGCGGACGATGCAGGTCAACGGCGCCGCCGCCCACCTGGTCGAGCCCGGCCACAAGATCATCGTCGCCACCTTTGGCGCTTATGACGAGGCCGACCTCGAACGCTACTCGCCGGTCGTCGTCCACGTCGACGACGACAACAACCCTGTCGCCGTCGACAGCCGTCCCGAGGTGCTGCTCTCATGAGCTCCGGCGGCCGCTCCCACACCGCGCCCCCGGCCCCCGGCCGCACCCCGGTCGGCCTGCCGCGCCTGAACGAAATGAAGGCGAACGGCGAACCGATCGTGATGGTCACCGCCTACGACTACCCCTCGGCGACCGTGGCCGAGCAGGCCGGCGTCGACATCGTCCTGGTCGGCGACTCGGCCGCCAACGTGGTGCTCGGCTACCCCGGCACCGAGCAGGTCTCGATGGAGGAGATGGTCGTTCTCGGCAAAGCCGTCCGCCGCGGCCTGAGCACGCCGCTGATGGTCGGCGACATGCCGATGGGCAGCTACGAGTCCAGCAACGAGCTGGCGATCCAGAACGCGCAGCGGCTGGTCAAGGAGACCGGTTGTCAGGTGGTCAAGCTCGAGTCCGGCGGCGTCGCGGTCGAGCGCGCCCGGGCGATCGTCAACGCCGGCATCCCGGTGATGGGCCACCTCGGCCTCACCCCGCAGACCGCGACCGCGCTCGGTGGCTACAAAGCCCAGGGCAAGGACGCCAAGGCGGCAATCAAGCTGCTCGAGGACGCGCTCGCCCTGCAGTCGGTCGGCTGCTTCGCGATCGTCTTCGAGGCGGTGCCGGCAGCGATCACGGAAGCGATCGTCGCCAAGCTGGAGATCCCCACGATCGGGATCGGCGCCGGCCCCTCGACCTCAGGTCAGGTCCTCGTCTTCCACGACCTGCTCGGCATCACCACCGGCCACATGGCCAAGTTCGTCAAGCGCTACGCCAACATCCACGAGCAGATGGTCGCCGCGGTCGAGCAGTACGGCAAAGAGGTGCGCAGCCGCCACTTCCCCGAGCCCGACCACGTCTACAGCGTCGAGCCCTCCGAGCTAGCGGAGTTCCGCCGCTACCTCGACCAGGAGAGCCTGACCTCGCAGAAGGCCTGGGACTGGGAGCCGCTGCCCTAGGGGATTTGCGAACCCCCGCACTCCGCTGCTGCGCTTCCGACTTTTACCCCACCAGAGTGGGGTCAATGCCGAGGTTGGAGAGCGTCCCCAGCGGCGGCTGGACCCCTTGCAGGCAACTGGCGCCCTCGAGCTTGGCGGTGAAGGTTAGGCGGCAGATATCGGAGCGGAAGCGGGGACCCGTCAGCGGCACCAGGCCGATGCCGGGCAGGCGCACGGCCAGGGTTCCCGACCAGCTTGCCGGCGCGCCCTTCTCCCTGACGTACTCCGCTGAGCCGGTGAACGGCTTCCCGGGCGTGACCGTCGCGGCCCGGGGAGGCGCGGTCTGGCGGTCGAAGGGGAAGGCTCCTTGGTCGGCGCTGACACTCCGCGTCAGCTGCATCCCTTCTCGGTGTTCCACCGAGAGCGCCGAGAATTCATAGCCGAGCTCCTCTTCAGGCCCGAGGAGTCTGCTGAAGTCGATCGCATCCGCCTCGAAGTGGACCCTGGCGCCGCCGGTGCGGCCCTGGGCCTGAAGCGTGGTGAAGCGCATCTTTCCAAGGATCCCCGGAAGCCCTATCGAGGAAGAGTCCCTCTTCGAGTCCTCCCGGCAGACCTGCCGGAAACGGCGCTGCACGATCCCCGGGGCTCGCCTGGAGTCGATCCTCGCGAAGTCGTTCTCTCCCCGAAACCGGATCCTTCCCGTGAAGGCCCCTTCCTCGATGATCTGCTTGCGCCCACGGCAGCGAGCGCCGTCGGCCCTGCGCTGGCTGATGCTGGCGACGATGCCGGGGGCGCGGCCGACGCTGCGGGCTTCGGCGTCGAAGCGGAGCGACACGCTTCCCATCGCGCCGAACTTCGCCTCGATGCCCTCGCTCGTCACGCGCCCGCTGGTTCGGGCCGCGAAGAGCGTTCTTCCCTTGAAGAGAGCCAGGGTCACCTGCTTGTGCCCGCGCGTCCCGATCAGGCCGCTGTAGCCGTTGCTTGCTCGGACTTCCATGAAGGTGGAGAGTCGGCGCTCGTGAACCTCGAAATTCGGCTTCGCCGTGTTCGGCGCCGCGAGGGTCGGTGGGGTGCCCATGAGCAGGCAGGCGAGCGCGCCGAGAAACGTCCCTCCCCAGATCCGCATAAGCGCAGACTATTTCAAGTGCGGTTGCGTGTATCGGCCGGACTACCATTGGCGCGGATGCCGATCTACGAGTTCGAGTGCGAGGGGTGCGGGGAGCGGTTCGAGGAGCTGGTTGCGGCCGGGGCCGAGGCGATCGCCTGTCCCGGGTGCGGGTCGGAGCGGACGCGGCGGCTGATGTCGGGCGTCTCGCCGCCCGGGCGCCAGCCGCGCGGGGCGAAGGTGCGCTCGGGCGAATCGGTGCGGCGCGAGCGCGAAGCGGCGCGGCAGGACCGGATCACGGAGTCGCGCCAGCGCCGGGCGCGCGGTGAAAACCCGCACCCGCCGAAGAAGAAGGCGAAGTGAGCGCGACGGCCGAGCAGCGGCGCGAGGAGCTGGTCGCCCTCTTCAAAGAGGTGCAGAAGTGCACCAGGTGCCCCCTGCACGAGACCCGGACCAAAGCCGTCTTCGGGGCCGGCAACGCCGACGCCGAGCTGATGTTCGTCGGCGAGGCGCCCGGCGCCGACGAGGATCGTCAAGGGCTCCCGTTCGTCGGCCGCGCCGGCCAACTGCTGAACCAGTTGCTGGAAGAGATCGGGCTCTCGCGCGAGGAGGTGTTCATCGCCAACGTGCTGAAGTCGCGCCCGCCCGGTAATCGCGATCCGCAGCCGCTGGAGATCGAGGCCTGCAAGCCCTACCTGTTCGAGCAGGTGCGGCTGATCGAGCCGAAGGTGGTCTGCACGCTCGGCAACTTCGCGACCAAGCTGCTGACCGGCAGCCAGGTAGGGATCACCAAGGTGCGCGGCACCCCGCAGGTGCACGAGCTCGGCGGCCGCACCGTCCTCCTGCTGCCGCTGCTGCACCCGGCCGCCGCCCTGCGCACCCCGGCGATGAAGGAGACCCTGCGCGCCGATCTCGCCACCGTCCCCGGCCTGCTCGCGGCACCACCGCCGGCGCCGGTCCCGAGCGCCGAGGAGATCGCCGCCGCCGAAGCCGGCGAAGCGGATGAGCCGTCGCCTCCCGCCGACCAGCTCGGAATGTTCGGCTAGCCGTGGAGCGGCTCGAGAGCAACTCCGCGGCGGCAACCGAAGCCGCCGGCGCCCGCGTCGCCGCGCGCCTGCGGCCCGGCGACGTGGTCGTGGTCAGCGGCGAGGTCGGGGCCGGTAAGACGACCCTGATCCGTGGCGCCTGCCGGGCGCTCGGGATCGAGGGGCCGGTCACCTCGCCGACCTTCACGATCGGCCAGCGCTACGAGGGCGGCCGCCTGCCGGTCTCCCACCTCGACCTCTACCGGCTGAATAGCCTCGAAGGCGAGGACCCGGCCCTGATCGACGACTACCTTGGCGCCAACGGCGTCGCCTTCGTCGAGTGGCCGGCGGTCGGGGTGCAGCAGCTCGGGCGGCCCGCCCTGGAGATCCGCCTGCAGCACGCCGGCGGCGACACCCGCACGGTCGAGATCGAGTGGTAGCGAGCCGCATCGCCGCACCGATCACACGCAGGTCGTGTTCCGGAGACAGCGAAGACAGCTTGTAGCATCGGCGCAGACACTCGATCCACGAAGGGAAGGACCCAATGAAGGGACTGAAAGCGCTTGTGGCGGCGATGGTCGTTTCCGGCCTGCTGGTCAGCATCGCGCCCGCGATGGCCTCGGCGGCGGCCTACAAGCACTACGTCGGCTGTGGGATCTCCCGCAACGCCACTCCCTCGCACATCTGCCCGAAAGGCAGCAAAAAGGGCGCCTTCTTCAAAAGCCTCAAAGGCGACGTTTCCTACAGCGTCTGCGTCAGGTTCCCGAGCGGTAAAAACCTCTGCGCCCAGAAACAGGAAGCGGTGCAGGGCACGCTCTACGTCAACAAGGTGACTTCGACCATCCCGGGCAAGCACCGGGTGACCTGGTTCGTCGAGGGTAAAAAAGTCGGCTCGTTCGTCTTCCGGGTCAAGAGCTAGAAGCGGCGCCACGCTGGCCGTCGTCGGCTTCGATACCGCGACCGCTGACACCAGCGCCGCCGCCTGGCGCGAGGGTGAGGTCCTGCACGAGTCGCTGCTCGGCGTCGCCGCCGACGGCGCGCCGCGGCATGCGACCGCGCTGCTGGCGGAGGTCGAGGCGGCAGCCGCCGCGGCCGGCGGCTGGGAGCGGGTCGAGCTGCTCGCGGTCGGGCTCGGGCCCGGCTCCTTTACCGGCCTGCGGATCGGGATCGCCACCGGGCGCGGCCTCGCCGCCAGTCTCGGGTTGCCGCTGACCGGCGTCTGCACGCTCGACGCGCTCGGGCGGGGGATGGGGGAGGTCGAGCTTCCGGGTCAGCACCTCGCCGTCTTTGACGCCCGCCGCGGCGAGGTCTTCGCCGCGCTCTACGGCGAGGCCGGGGCGCGGATCTGGGAGCCCTTCGTCTGCCGGCCCGAGCAGCTGGCCGAGCGGGTCGCGGAGTTGGCGGCGGCGCCCTCGGCCGCCGGCTCGGGGGCGGTACGCTTTCGGCAGGATCTAGCCCAGCACGGCGTCCACATAGAGGGCGACGACAACCCCGTGCACCGGGTCGCCGCGCGCCACATCTGCGCGCTCGCGGCGGCCGCGGAGGACGGCGGCTCGCTCGCCCCGATCTACCTCAGACCTCCCGACGCGGAACGGTGGCGTGAGCGAGATTCTTTCCAAACAGACGAGTGATCTGACCCAGGAGGTGCGGGTCCGCAGGCTGGCCTACAGCGACCTGCCGGCGGTGATCGCGATCGAGCGCCGCTCCTTCCCGACCCCCTGGTCGCTGGCGATGTTCGTGCTCGAGCTCTCGAAGCCGTCGGGGATCTGCCTCGCCGCCAGCGCCGGCGACGACCTGCTCGGCTACGTGATCTGCTCGCGCTACGACCAGGTCTGGCACCTGATGAACATCGCGGTCGGTCCGGAGCATCGTCGCGGTGGGGTCGCCGGGCGCCTGCTCACCCGGCTCTTCGAGGAGGCGGGCGGGGTGCTGCCGTTCACGCTTGAGGTCCGCGTCTCCAACCACCAGGCGATCGGCATGTACGAACGCTTCGGCTTCCGCTCGGCCGGGGTGCGGCCGCGCTACTACCACGACAACGGCGAGGACGCCCTGATCATGTGGCTCGACTGAGGCCCTCTTGATCCTCGCGATCGAGACCTCCTGCGACGACACCTGCGCCGCCGTCCTCGACGGCGCGCGCATCCGCTCCAACGTGATCTCCTCACAGGCGGAGGCGCACGCCCACTTCGGCGGGGTCGTGCCCGAGGTCGCCTCGCGCCACCACCTCGAACTGGCGGCGCCGGTGGTGGAGACGGCGCTGCGCGAGGCCGGGGTGACCCTCGACGACGTCGAGGCGATCGCGGTCACCGCCGGACCGGGCCTGATCGGCGCCCTCCTGGTCGGGGTCAGCACCGCCAAGGCGATCGCGGCGCCGCGGCGGCTGCCGCTGATCCCGGTCGACCACCTGCAGGGCCACGTCGCCGCCAACTTCCTTGAGCCGGAGCCGCTCGAGCCGCCCTTCCTCTGCCTCGTCGCCAGCGGCGGCCATACGCTGCTGGCCGGGGTCCGCGACCACGAGGGGCACGAGGTGCTGGGGCAGACGCTCGACGACGCCGCCGGCGAGGCCTTCGACAAGTCAGCGCGCCTGCTCGGCCTCGGCTATCCGGGCGGCCCGGCGCTGCAGAAGCTGGCTGAGGACGGCGACCCCGAGGCCTTCGAGATGCCGGTGGCGATGCAGCGCAACCCCAGCCTCGACTTCAGCTTCAGCGGTCTGAAGACGGCCCTCGTCTACCGCTGCCGCGAACTCGGCGAGGAGGGGGTGGCGGAGCGCCGCGCCGACCTCGCCGCCTCCTTCCAGGCCGCCGTGGTCGGCCAGCTGATCGCGAAACTGAAGCGGGCGCTGAAAAAAGGCGACTGGGAAGCGGTTGCGCTCGGCGGCGGCGTTGCCGCCAACGGGCCGCTACGCGAGGCGGTGGCCGTGCTCTGCGAGGAACAGGGGGTGCGGCTGAAGCTGGTGCCGCTGAAGCTCTGCACCGACAACGCCGCGATGATCGGCTCCGCCGCCCGCTACGCGCCGCGCATCGCCTACCCCGACTACCTCGGCTACGACGCCTTCGCCACCGGCGCCCGGCCGACCGCCGCCGCCACGTGAGCGACGTCGTCGTCTACTCGCGCCCCGGCTGCCACCTCTGCGAGGAAGCACTGAGCGCGATCGTCGCCCTGCACGGGGAGGGCTACCGCTTCGCCCTGCACGAGGTCGACATCGAGAGCGACGAGCTGCTGCTGAGGCGACACCTGGAGAAAATCCCGGTGGTCGAGGTCGACGGCATCGTCGTCTCGGAGCTGGTCCTCGACGAGGCGGCCGTGCGGGCCAGGCTCGATACTGTGGGGGCATGGTCGAGGTGATCGAGGAGTTCGAGGCCCCCGGGGGGCTGCCAACCGAAGGGGACCGTCTCTCGCTGGGGGTGGCGGCCCGGCTCTCGCGCTACCTGCAGGTGCTGACCCAGGCTCGCAAGATGGGCCGCGACACGATCTCCTCGCAGGAGCTCTCCGAGTACACCCACATCAACCCGACCCAGATCCGCCGTGACCTCTCCGGCTTCGGCAAGTTCGGCAAGCGCGGGGTCGGCTACAACGTCGACTCGCTGGTCTCGGAGATCCGCAAGATCCTCCGCACCTCGGGCCAGCACAACATCGCCCTCTTCGGCGCCGGCAACCTCGGCCAGGCGATCGCCAGCTCGGCGATCTTCGCCGACCACGGCTTCCAGGTGAAGGCGGTCTTCGACGCCGACCCGGCGGTGGTCGGGACACGGATCGGCGAGCTCGAGGTGCGCGACCTCGCCGAGCTGCAGGCGGTCGTCGCCGAGGAGGAGATCGTCGTCGGCGTGCTCGCGGTTCCGGCCGGCGCCGCCCAGGAGGTCGCCGACGCCCTGGTCAAGGCCGGTGTCAAGATCATCTTCAACTACTCCGAGCAGTTGCTGCAGGTGCCGCCGGAGGTGACGGTCCACACCTCGAGCCCCGCCGTCGACCTGCTTTACGCGCTCTACTTCTACCTGGCCTGACTCCCTTGTCCCTCGATCTCGACCTCGTCCGCGAGAGATTCGAGTCCTCCACCGACTTCACGATCGGGCTCGAGGAGGAGTTCGCGATCCTCGACCCGGCCACGCTGGAGCTGGCCCACCGCTTCGAGGACGTCTACGCCGCCTGTCAGCAGGACGAGGTCCTGGCCGAGTCGGCTGCCGGCGAGCTGATCGCCTCCGAGGTGGAGATCCGCTCCGGCCGGGCCGAGAGCTTCGCCGAGGCAACAGAGCGCCAGCGCGAGCGCCGCCGGCGCCTGTTCGGCCTGGTCGAGGGGATGGGGCTGGCGCTCGGCGCCACCGGCACCCACCCGTGGGCCAATTACCTCGACCAGCGGATCATCGACACGCCGCACTACAACCGGCTGCGCGAGGAACTGGGCTGGGTGGCGCAGCGCAACAACACCTGGAGCCTGCACGTGCACATGGGCGTGCGCGGGGCCGACCGCGCGATCGCCGTCTGCGACTGGCTGCGCGAGCTGCTGCCGCTGCTGCTCGCGACCTCGGCCAACTCGCCCTTCCTCGACCGCCGCGACAGCGGCCTGCACACGGTCCGCACCGAGATCTTCACCCGCACCTTCCCGCGCTGCGGTGTCCCCTCGCCGTTCCGCGACTGGGACCGCTACGCCTCCTTCATCTCCACCCTGGAGCGGGTCAACTCGGTGGTCGAGTCGACCCAGCTCTGGTGGAGCGTGCGCCCGCACCACAGCTTCGGCACGGTCGAGGTGCGGATCTGCGACGCCCAGACCCGGGGCGAGGAGTCCTTCGCTCTGGCCGGGCTGATCTCCGCCTGCATCGCCCAGGCGATGCTCGATTACGACGAGCACGGCTACGAGGGCGCGGCGGCGCCGCTGGCCGACCGCGAGATCGAGGAGAACCTCTGGCGGGCGATCCGCCACGGTCTCGACGGCAAGCAGATCGACTTCCGGCGCGGGGTGGAGGTCGAGGCGCGGGAGCTGCTCGAGTCGGTTATCGCCTGGACTGAGCCGGCCCGCTCCCAGCTCGGGATCGAGCTGGGGCTGCCGGAGCAAAACGGCGCCCAGCGGGCCCGTGAGGCGCTCGCCGCCGGGGCCTCGATCGAGCAGATCTACCGCGACGCGGTGGCCGAGACCAGTCGTACCTACAGGGGCGCGGAGGAGACCGCAAAGCCATTTTGAACTGGGTCTAGAGGCGTAAACGCCGCCTCCGTCTATAGACTCCCGCGCCGCTAAATCCACCGGAGGAACGAAACTTGACCAGCTTCTTGACCGACTACGGAGTCGTCGTTGCGCTTGTCTGCGCTGGCGCCGCCGTGGCTTACGGACTCATAGTCACCCAGCGCCTGCTTGCGAAATCACCGGGCAACGACCGGATGCAGGAAATCTCGGGCGCCGTCCAGGAGGGCGCGCAGGCCTACCTGAACCGCCAGTACACGATCATCGCCGCGGTCGCCGTGCCGCTGGCGATCCTGCTCCTGCTGCTGCAGGACTGGAAGACCGCGGTCGGCTTCGTGGTCGGCGGGATCCTCTCGGGCGCCACCGGCTTCATCGGGATGAACGTCTCGGTGCGGGCCAACTCGCGCGTTGCCGAGGCGGCCCGCGGCGGTGTGCCGCCGGCGCTCGACGTCGCCTTCAAGGGCGGCTCGGTGACCGGACTGCTGGTCGTCGGCCTGGCGCTGCTCGGCGTCGCCGGCTACTTCGGCTTCCTGATCATCACCGGCAGCACCGACAAGGAGGCCGTCGACGCGCTGATCGGCCTCGGCTTCGGTGGCTCGCTGATCTCCGTCTTCGCCCGTCTCGGCGGCGGCATCTTCACCAAGGCCGCCGACGTCGGCGCCGACCTGGTCGGCAAGGTCGAGGCGGGAATCCCCGAGGACGATCCCCGCAACCCGGCCGTGATCGCCGACAACGTCGGCGACAACGTCGGCGACTGCGCCGGCATGGCGGCCGATCTGTTCGAGACCTACGCGGTCACCTCGGTCGCCGTGATGCTGCTCGGCGTCCTTGAATTCAACGCCGACTTCGCCCGCGAGGTCGCGATCTACCCGCTGGTCATCGGCGGCGTCGCGATCATCGCCTCGATCATCGGCGCGCTCTGCGTGCGGACCAAGTCCGACCGCGTCGAGGGCGCGCTCTACACCGGGATGATCGTCTCCGGGATCATCTCGATCGCGGCCTTCTACCCGATCACCGACTGGATGATGAGTGAACCGCTGCGGCTCGGGTTCGCCGATGCCGGTGCGGCTGTGGTGAGTGTCACGGACCTCTGGCTATGCGCAGTGATCGGGATCGCGGTAACCGCGCTCCTATTTGTGATCACGGAATATTATACGTCGACTCGTTTCCGACCAGTCAAGTCGATTGGCCAGGCTTCGGAGACCGGGCACGCGACGAACATCATCCAGGGACTCGCCCAGGGCTTCCAGTCGACCGCCGCTCCGGCGCTCGTGCTGGCGCTGGCGATCCTCGGCGCCAACGAGCTCGCCGGCATCTACGGCATCGGTATCGCAGTGATGGCCCAGCTCTCGCTCTGCGGCCTGATCGTCGCTCTCGACGCCTTCGGCCCGATCACCGACAACGCCGGTGGCATCGCCGAGATGGCGGACCTGCCGGAGTCGGTTCGCAACGTCACCGACCCGCTCGACGCGGTCGGCAACACGACCAAGGCCGTGACCAAGGGTTACGCGATCGGTTCCGCCGCTCTGGCGGCGCTGGTCCTGTTCGCCGCCTTCAAGCACGAGCTCGAAATCGAGGCGGGGGCCGACGTGGTCGCCGGTCTCTTCAACATGTCGAGCCCGGAGGCCCTGATCGGGCTGATCATCGGCGGCATGATGGTCTACCTGTTCTCGGCCTTTGCGATCGAGGCTGTCGGCCGCGCTGGCGGCCAGGTCGTCGAGGAGGTGCGGAAACAGTTCCGCGAACACCCCGGGATCATGGAGGGCACCGAAAAACCGGAGTACGGGAAGACGGTGGCGATCGTCACCGCCGCGGCGCAGAAAGAGATGATCCTGCCGTCGCTGATCCCGATCGTGATTCCGGTGATCGTCGGCCTGCTCAGCGCGGATGCGCTCGGCGGGCTCCTGATCGGCGTCATCGTCGTCGGTCTCTTCGCCGCGATCAGCATGACCGCCGGTGGCGGTGCCTGGGACAACGCGAAGAAGCTGATCGAGGACGGGGCGCACGGCGGCAAAGGCTCGCCGGCCCACGAAGCCTCGGTGACCGGCGACACGGTCGGCGATCCCTACAAGGACACGGCCGGCCCGGCGATCAACCCGATGATCAAGGTCGCGAATATCGTCGCGATTCTGATCATTCCGATCGTTCACTTCTAGGTCTTTGGCAAGGGGAGGGGCGGTGTGCCCCTCCCCCAAAGACCCCCTCCTGTGCAGGGCGCTGTTAGCGTTCCCGTATGCGGGGGATGATCAGGAGTCGCTGGTTCAAGCTGGTGCTTGGCGGGGCCGGGGCGGTGGTGCTGCTCGTGGCCGCCGCCAATGCCTACGTGCTCGGCTCGGGCGGGGATTCGACGGACGAGGTCTCCGAGGTGCCGCGGGCGCGGGTGGCGATCGTGCCGGGGGCGCTGGTCGAGCCGGACGGCGAGATGAGCGCGATGCTGGCCGACCGGGTGCGGCAGGCGGCCGCCCTCTGGCACGCCGGCAAGGTCGAAAAGGTGCTCGTCTCCGGCGACCACGGCAGCTGGATCTACGACGAGCCCGACACGATGCGCAAGGCCCTGGTCGCCGACGGGGTGGACCCGCGCGATGTGTTTGAGGACCACGCCGGCTTCGACACCTGGGCGACGATGGTCCGCGCCAAGAGCATCTTCGGTGTCCGCGACGCGGTCGTCGTCACCCAGGGCTTCCACATGCCGCGCGCGCTCTACCTCGCCGACGCCGCAGGGATCGACGCCACCGGCCTCACCGCCGACCTGCACGAGTGGGGCTACCAGGGGCGCAAGAGCGAGGCGCGCGAGGTGCTCTCGCGGGTCAAGGCGATCGCCGACGTTGCCCTCGATGCCCCCGCCATGGCGGGTCCCCGGATCCCGATCGATAGCGCCGACGGCCGCGAAAGCTGGGGTCCGACGCCACCGCCCGGAACCCCGCCCGCCGGCTCCCCTAGCCGCAGCGGTTGAGCGCGTTGAGGTAGAAGCGCTGGTAGGCGGGCCAGTGGGTGTCCCAGTAGCTGCCGTCGTGGCCGCCAGGCCATGAGTGGGCGCTGAGCGGGGCGTCGCCGCGCTCGAGCGCGGCGACGAAGCCCTCGTTGTAGGGGCGGAACGGGTCCTCGTCTCCGTAGTCATTCCAGACTCTGGTCCCGCCGAAGGCGCCGGAGTCGGACTGGACGGCCTCGACCACGTCGTGGCGCTCGAAGTCGGTGGCGCTGTCGAAGGCGCCCGGCGCGGTTTCGCCGGCTTCGAACCAGAGCGCGGCCGAGTGCCCGCCGACCGCGCAGAAGCGGCCCGGGTTGCGCAGCGCGATGCTGTAGGCGCCGAAGCCGCCCATCGAGATGCCGCCGATCGCCAGTCGTCGCGGATCGATGCCGAAGCGCCTCGTC